>CALWGA010000040.1 GCA_944377825.1 uncultured Clostridia bacterium
TGCGAGCACCGGCACTTGAAGAATATGATGTTTGTAAAAATGACACTCTAGAAAATTGGAAAGAAATGATTGAATGTTTAGACAGTGGCAAAAACTATTTTAGAGATAATATGGAAGTTGAAACATCAATGCTTGAAGATTATTTTAAATTTGATATATTTAATCATCTTAACATCAAAGAAGATGTAAAACTTATCTATTGTAGCGAAGATATTTCTGTGAGCAATGACAACATTTTCAAGTTAGCAAAATTAAAAAATTGGGAATTGTTTGAAGTTAAAGGTGCCGACCATTTTTGCAGACGAGAACAAGATATTGAAAGAATAACAAACTTGTTTCTTGATATTTTGAAATGATTGATAAAAAATTATATTGATTGATTTATTTAATAAGGCACTTTTTATTTCAACATAATAAATCTATCCACAACTCTTCACTGAACGCGACGAGCGTTTCTTCGCTGGAAGGCTTGCCTTCCCTTCTCTTTTCACTTTTTTTGATTCTATTCTAAAAGAGTTTTTATTTGAATAAAATATTCTATGAAAAAGGGTTCGGTTCGGTGGGCATTTAAAGTCTTTGTGCTGTCACTGTCGCTTTCCATTGTTTTTAGTTTAATGTCGCAGAGTTTGTTGCCGACATTATCTTCTTTTTTCTCTATCTTTGTAATTATCTTTTTCATCTTTGTGGCGGTGGTGTTTGACATGATCGCGGTTGCTTTCACAACGATAAACGAAGATAAACTCTTGCCATACAAAGACAAAAAGGGCTACAATATGGCTCTCTCGCTATGTCGAAATGCTGACAAGGTTTCCTCTTTCGGCGGAGATGTTGTGGGAGATATTTGCGGAATTTTGAGTGGAGCGGGCGGTGTGAGTTTAGTTCTCAACATGCACCTTGAAGGCGAACAAGTTAACCTTCTTGTGACTTGCTTAGTAAGCAGTCTTATTGCGGGAATAACAATCTTTTGCAAGGCAATCATGAAAAGTTATTCCATTGAAAATTGCGCTAAAATCGCCATAAAAACCGGCTCATATTTAGAGTTTGGTAGAAAAAAAGAAAAGAATAAAAAACATTAGGACAAAGTGAATACAAAAAAAGGAAGAGTGAAGAGTTAAGGCGAACCGCTGGTTCGCAGTGAAGAACTGTGGAAGATTTTAAAATAGAATATCATTTCTTTATTAAAACCACATTTCTCACAACGCCACACTTTCAAACTCTCAATCAATTTTTGATTTTGTGAGAGGAAGGGCTTTGCCCGGCGAGCATAAATCAAAAATCACAAATGTGGCACTCCGAAAATGTTTATCATTTTTGGAGATAAGGAGTAAACAAACGAATGGTAAGTGATTTGACGTATGGCAAATCACGAAATGAAGTGCTGTTTACGACGCGGAAGAGGAATGGGATGAGAAACCAACGGAGTAGCGGTTAGAAAAATTTTAATTTTTCGTGCCCGCGTTAAGCAAAGTTGGTGTCCGCACCAAAATTTGCTTTACAAAGCGTTTTTAAAATGCTATAATACCATGTATGGAAAATTTTTATGATGCAATTTTGGATGCGTTAGTGGATGTTTTCAAGATGATGCCTATTCTCTTTTTGGCATATCTTCTTGTTTCATACCTTTCGCACGACCATAATCATAAATTTTATGGCTTTCTCAGCAAAAAGAAAAGAACAAGCGTACTTTACGCTTCTTTTTTGGGTTGCATTCCACAGTGCGGTTTCAGTTCTGTTATTGCTGACCTATATTCAAGGCAAAAGGTGACACTCGGCACGCTGGTTGCGGTGTTTGTGGCAACAAGTGATGAGGCAATTCCAATCATGATTGCCACGCCGAGCCAAATTTTAAATATGCTCCTTTTAATCGGCATAAAGATAGTTTTGGCGCTTCTTTGGGGCTATGGCATCGACTTTGTGGTGGAAATTTGCTCTAAATTAAAAAAGAAAAAGGTGGCAAATGCTACGGCAAAAAAGTTAGACGAAAACGCTAGCGGAACAAAGGAGTTTTCTCATGCGGAAAATGACCATGTCGACAGTCACGAGTTAAGCGAAGATCACCACCACATACACGAGTGCGGACATATACACAGTGACACCTGCGACGAGCATTGCCACCATGACGAACAATGCTGTGTTGACAACATCTTTTTGGATGCCTTTAAGCATACATTGGAGATTGCTATCTATGTTTTCATTGCAACTTTTATCATAAATCTACTTATCAACTATTTCACGCTTGACATCTTCACAACAATTTTAACCGACAATGGTATTATTCAAATTCTTATCGCGTGCGTGGTTGGGCTTATTCCAAACTGCGCTTCATCTGTTTTACTTGTCGAACTCTTCACGGTTGGCGCGCTTTCATTTCCAGCACTTGTTGCGGGACTTTCGACAGGCGCAGGCGTGGGACTTATCATTCTTATTACCAAAAACAAGCATCCACTTAAAAACATCGGCATCCTTTTCTTGCAGTTCTCTATCGGTGTTGTAAGTGGTTTGATAATTTATGGCATATTTGAACTTTGCGGATTTACATTATAATGATATTGTTTTTTACTTTATAGAAAAGTAAAGACAACTTTATAAATTATATTAAATATCCAATAAACATCCAAAATTAGTTTGGTTTGTTTGGGTGACAATGCCACTTTCTATAAAATAGTTTCTTAATTAAAAATCATAAAATGTGACAATGTCACAAATTTGTGTTGAAAAACGCTTGCAAAATCTATTTTTATATGTTATAATCATTTCGTCATTGGACAAATAAGCACTCAAAGCAAATTTTTAAACAGGTTGCCTGAACGCTTGCAAACTTTGGTTATTTATCTTAATTTTTGAATTTGTTTGCAGGTAAAAGAGTAATCTTGGGTTGGTTTAAAGAGTTAAAACTTTGGGGAAGGACAAAAACTAGGAGGTAAAAAAATTATGTCAGTTATTTCAATGAAACAACTTCTTGAGGCTGGTGTTCATTTCGGTCACCAAACAAGAAAGTGGAACCCTAAGATGAAGGAATACATCTTCACTGCAAGAAATGATATTCACATCTTAAATCTGGAACTCACATCAGAGCAAATCGACAAGGCATACAGTTTTGTTCGCGATGTTGTGACTTCTGGAAAGAGCGTGCTTTTTGTTGGAACAAAGAAGCAGGCACAAGAGGCAGTTAAAGAGGAGGCAGAGCGTTGCGGAATGTTCTACATCAACACTCGTTGGCTCGGCGGAACTTTAACTAACTTTAAAACAATTAGAAACAGAATTGAGAGATTAAACAAACTCAATCAAATGGAAAAGGTGGGCGAGTTCGACCTTCTTCCAAAGAAAGAAGTTGCTCTTTTAAAGCAAGAAAGAGACAAACTCGAAAAGAATCTCGGCGGAATTAAGGATATGCATGAACTGCCAGGCGTGTTATTCGTTGTTGACCCAACCAACGAAAAAATCTGCGTTCATGAAGCAAACATCCTAAACATTCCAGTTGTATCACTTGTTGACACAAACTGCGACCCATCAAATGTCACAGTGGTTATTCCTGGAAATGATGACGCTATCCGCTCTGTTAAACTCATTGCAAGCGCGATTGCAGACGCTGTTATCGAAGCAGGAGAGGGCGTTTCCATGCAGAAGAACGAAGAAGAGGAAGACGAGAAGGTTGACCTTGAAAGTTTACTCACAGAGGCAAAGCCTAGTCTAGAACTTGCCGAGGCAGGCGAGGAGGTTAAAAAGAAAAAGCCTAAGAAAAAACCTGCTAAAAAGGCAGAAAAGACCGAGAAAACAGAAGAAAAGAAAGAAGATGTAAAAGAAGAAAAAGTTGAAGAAAATAAGGACGCTGAATAGTCCTATTTAAAAGGAGATTGATTATGAATTTTACTGCACAAGATGTTGCAAAATTAAGACAACAAACAGGCGTTGGCATGATGGAATGCAAAAAGGCGCTTACTGATGCTAACGGAGATTTTGAGAAGGCAATCGTTCTTCTTCGTGAAAGAGGACTTAAAGCCGTTGATAAAAAGCAAAACAGAATTGCATCTGAGGGGCTTGTTGCTTCTTACATTCACATGGGTGGAAAGATTGGAGTTTTGGTTGAAGTTAACTGCGAAACAGACTTCGTGGCAAAGAGCGATGATTTCCAAGTTTTAGTTAAGGATATCGCTATGCAAATCGCTGCTGCAAACCCAAAATATGTTCGTGAAGAGGAGGTAGACCCAGCGGAACTTGAAAGCGAAAAGGAAATTTTGAAGGTGCAAGCGCTTAACGAAGGTAAACCTGCAAACATCGTTGAAAGAATGATTGAAGGAAGAATTAAAAAGTATTATGAAGAGGTATGCCTTCTTGACCAACCATTCGTGAAGGATAGCAGTAAAAAAATTAAAGATATCTTGACCGAGGCAACTCTAAAAATCGGCGAAAAAATCTCAGTTAGACGTTTTGTTCGTTACGAACTTGGCGAGGGACTCGAAAAGAGAAATGATAATCTTGCAGAAGAAGTTGCAAAACAAGTTGCAAGCGTAAATAAATAAGAAAAAAGGATAGAAAACTTCTATCCTTTTTTAGTGAAGAGTGAGAGAAAAAGGAAGAAGTAAAAGTGAAGAGTTTTAGACAGTATTACTTATGATTGCAGGACAAAACACTCACAAAATTGAAATATTTTAGAGTGCGAGGATATCGTCTTTGAAAAAAAATGGTTTTGGTTTATATATTAAAAGCATTATAAAATCTTTCCACCACTGAAAATCTTTGATTTTCCTTCACTGTGAACCCATGGTTCACCTTCACTAGAAGTCGCAAGACTTCTCTTCACTTTTCACTTTAATAAAAAAAGTTGAACGAGCATAGTTCAACTTTTTTAGTTAGCCTTTTTGTTTGCGGTTTTGATGCATTTTGTGCAAGCCTTAACTCTCTTTCCGTTAATTTCTGTTTCTTGAAGATTAGCATCATATTTTCTATTAGCCTTGTTGTTTGCATGGCTGACAGTTTTTCCGTCCATCTTGCCTTTTCCGCAGATTTCACAAACTCTACTCATTTCCTTTCTCCTTTTATGATTTTATTTACGCGTTTTATTTTAGCACACTTTTATAAAAAAATCAACTATTTTTTCCATTTAGTTGTTAAAAATTATCTACTAAGCCAAATTTTCTTAATAGTTGATAGTGAAAGAGGTGTGACAAATATGAATAATTGGTTATTATCAAGGCATATAAAGTATTAAGCGTAGGAGAATTTTTGACAGTTTTTGAAAGCGCAGATTTTGGTAAATTTTACAAATTAAAACAATATATTTAAACTTAAAAATATTTTGAAATATTTTTGAAAAAAATATATTTTTTATTTGATTTTGCTTGCGAAAATTTATCATATGTTGTATGATATAGATAGGCAATAGTATTTTGAGTTTTCAAGATTTTTAAATATGCCTAGTGAACATAGAGAGTTTTCATTCTATGTTTCAAGCATTGTTCTATCGGAGGAAACTTTTGACAGTAGACACTAAAAACTATTATGGCAATATCTCAATTAGCGACAAGGCGATACGCACTGTCGCTGGTTTTGTTGCATTGGATTGTTATGGTGTTGTCGACCTTGTTTCCAAGAGCGTTAGAGACAGTGCACGAGAATTATTCAAAAAGGAATCCTATTCGCGCGGGGTTTCAGTAAATCATATCGACAACCGCATATTCATTGACATACACTGTATCTTGAAATATGGCGTTTCTATTTCTGCGGTTGCTGAATCACTTAAAAAATCAGTTAAATACTCAGTTGAAAATTTCACAGGTATGATTGTTGACACTGTGAATGTTCATGTTGTGGGTGTTAGGGTTTAGGAGTTAACTATTATGCAGAAAACGATTAATGGTGCGTCCTTTCGCAAGATGGTGCTTGCAGGGGTTAGCCTTTTAGAGCAAAATAAAGAATATATTGATTCGCTTAACGTCTTTCCAGTTCCTGATGGCGACACTGGGACAAATATGTTTCTAACGATGAAGTCCGCGATGACCGAGATAAACAAATGCATGAATAACGACATGTCCGCTCTCTCTGAGGCGTTCAGCAAGGGTGCTCTTCGTGGTGCGAGAGGCAATAGTGGCGTTATCACATCTCAAATCTTCAAGGGCTTTTGCTCTGTGACTAAGAATTGTAAGGAGATAACCACCAAAGATTTTGCAAAGGCTATGCAGGAAGGCGCGACCATTGCCTATAAGGCGGTCACAAAGCCAAAGGAAGGCACAATATTGACTGTCATCAGAGTTATGGCAGAGAATGCCGTCGCACTTGCAAAAAGGCATGAGGACTTTGAGGTTTTCTTAAAGAAAGTCATCGACACTGGCGAAGAGATATTGAAGCAGACACCTGAGATGCTTCCTGTGCTTAAAAAGGCAGGGGTTGTGGACTCTGGTGGACGTGGTATCCTTGTTATCTTCACAGGTTTTTATCGATACATCATGGGCGACGAGGATCTTGAGATGACTTTTGAGGACGACAAACAGCCTCAAACCTTAGACGATGTTATTGCCGACATCAACAACCTTGGCGACATCGAGTTTGGTTACTGCACTGAGTATATGATTATCCATATGCACAAAAAGACCACTGAGGTCGATATTGATAAACTTCGTGAGAAACTTATGGAGATTGGCGACTCGGTTATTTGCATCGGCGACCTATCTCTTGTGAAAGTCCATGTTCACACCAACGAGCCGAACAAGGCACTCGGCTATGCGCTGGAACTTGGCGAACTTTTCAACTTGAAGATTGAAAATATGCGTGAGCAGAACCGCGAACTTAAGAAAAAGGCGCAGGCGGTGGAAGAGAGTAAGGAAATCGGCATGATTGCAGTCGCTCCAGGCGAAGGACTTGCTTCTATTTTCAAAGATTTAACAGTAGACGAAATCATCGTCGGCGGTCAGACCATGAATCCTAGTGCTGAGGACATTGCAACGGCGGCAGACAAAGTGCCAGCAAGAACGGTCTTTGTTTTCCCTAATAATAAGAACATCGTTTTGGCAGCAGAGCAAGCCAACGATGTGACAAACAAGAATTTGGTTATCATTCCAACCAAGAGCGTGCCAGAGGGCATTTCGGCGGCTATCGCATTTAATCCAGAGGCAAGTGTGGAAGAAAATAAAACCGCCATGCTTGATGCGATTAAGTCGGTGCGTTCTGGTCAGGTGACTTATGCCGTTCGTGACACGCATGTTGACGGCTTTGACCTAAGAAAAGGCGAGATAATTGGGCTTGACGATAAGGCAATTTTGGCAAAAGGCAACTTGGTGGGCGACACAACCGAAAAACTCATCGAATCCATGTTTGATGACAGCATAATCAACATCACTTTGTTCTATGGCGGGGACATTCGCGAGGAAGAGGCAAACGAACTTCAAGGAAAGTTAGCCGAGAAATATCCAGAGTGCGAGGTGACAGTGGCATATGGCGGTCAGCCAGTATATTACTACATTATTTCGCTTGAATAGTTATCTTTTAATAAGTTTAAAGCATCCGATTCGGATGCTTGTTTTTACTCAAAATCGAATATAATAAATTTGGTTCTTAAAGTCTTAAACTAATTTTTTGCGTTAAATAAAAAATGTGGTAACTGATGTAAATTTAAAAAGAAAATTTAATATATTGCTATTGACATTTTCGATTTTTGTGTTAAAATATCTTAAAAGGGGTAAATATGGAAAACCTTTCAAAAGATATTGTAGCAATCGCTGTTAAATATTTTAATATGAGTGAAGAAGAGGCGGTTTCTGCTCTTAATAAAGCGAGAAAAAGGGCTAATTATAGTGAAGAAATTTTATATTTAATTTTAACTGCAGTCGAGCCATATTTTGAAAGATATATCAATGTGACGGCTAAAGAACTACAAAGAAAAATCGGAAGGGTGGCGTTTACCAAAATAAATTATTCCGCTTTGCATGATAATAGCGAAACATCATCACAAGTTTGGTCAAGACTCAAGGACTTTTTTAAAGACACGAGTAATTATGGCATAAATCCATACGAAATTTTCTATTCTTCAGTTATCACAAACGCACATTTATTTACAAATAGAGAAGGAAATTTCAGTAATTATAAAGAGACAATATACAATTTTAACGCTGTTTCAAGTGCAATAGAAAAACGATTAGGTTTGGCAAGTAAAAAGGTTGCTAATATGTATGAGAAATGCTCTTCGCTTTGCTATAAGGCTGACACGCTAAAGGTGAGAAATAATTACAGCACTATTAGAGAGTTTTTCTATGGCGATGACTACATATTAAGTATTATTGATGTTAAGGAAATTTTTAGAAATAATCCCTCTCTTTTCACTTGCTCCGATCGTCAAATAAGAAATGCCTTTTTCTATTTAACCGAAAAAGCAGAGATTTTTAAAACAAGGTTTGAAGATAGTCGAAAGGTCGGCGAGATTCTTCGTGAGTGGATTATGAGTAACTCCTCTGCTCTCACAATTAACGAACAATGTATGCGAGTCAAAGAGAAGAGAATTTATGACACTTTATCAAAAGTTTATCCGCAAGATAAGGTTATGAATATAATAAATTCCATATTTGAAAATCCAACCAGCATTTGCGCCATCAATAAAATCTCATCTGACTTTTTCTACGGCAAAACTGGTAACAACTATGTTGGTGTGATAAAGACGATTGCCTATTTTTTGGATAATTCTCAAAACGGCAAGCCAAAAGAGAATACATATAACTATCTTTTGAACACCAAACTTCTCTATTCTGTCGACTATAAAAAACTCTTTGCCTTTCTTAAAAAGGTTAAGGAATATGATGAGAAAAACAAGACTGAACTTTTGAAATCGTTTACAGATAAGGGCGACGCCATATATCCATATTTCGAGAAATATAGCGATGAAGAGATAATTGAGAAACTTAGAGCGAATAAAATTACATATCCTATCAAACTCTACAACATGACAAAAAATATGATTGCGCAAAAGTTTTATGAGATTTTTTCGCCATATCCAGAAGAGAGTTTTGCTTTTTTAGAAAAATTATTGCATGAGAATTACAATCATGAGGCTATCTGCAAAAATTTGGCTGAGCCTGAAGGATATCTTGACCTTATCATTGAGTCTAAGGATAGTCATCAAAGGGTGTTTTATACCGAGATGTTAAAAAGTGGCGTCGATAGCTTTTTGGGTGTGTGCCATGAGTATGAATACAAGTATATCAAAAAAAGCTTAATAGAGGAAATGAAAGATTTTGACTCGCAGGTTGAATTTTTTATTTCTAACATCGATGACCTTTATGAGAAAGGCGTTGACTCGGCGAAGAAAAGGTATGATAATATTGAAACTTTATACGCCACATTTAAGAAGAATACGGAAGAAAAGTTATCTAAAAATAATAATCCAATTCTAAGGCAAGAGCAGTTTTTAGAAAAGTTAGACGGCGTGATTGAAGGTATTAAAAAATCGCTTCCAGACAAGCAACTTTCCTTGTATGACACAAAAGTGAGTGAAGATGATGAAAAATATAAAACTCTTCAAATACTAAACGATGTTAAACATAGTTTAATGCGTAATTTTGGAAAAGATGAAAAAATAAAAGAAAAGGCTTGAATTATAAATCTAACTAATAAAAAATCTTCTGTGATAATCTTTTTACCACAGAAGATTTTTTATTTTTTCAAATTTAAACTACATAATATAAGTTTATTAAATTAAATTTTACCTTTTAGAGCAATTATAGAACCTTTGTGTGTATTCAAAAGTGGATAGGAAATTGTGACTTATTTCATCTTTCTCAAATCTTTTTATTATTTCATTAATTTGTTTGCAAATATTTTTCTTTTATATTATAATAGATTTGTTTTAAGGAGTATTTATGAATGAAATGGTGGATGAGATTTTTTCTTCGCTTAAAAATGATTTAGAAAAAGCATATTCTCATCAACAAGATGAATATCTTGTTATAAGAGCGGGGCGTGCTAACCCTCATATCTTAGATAAGGTTATGGTGGAATATTATGGAGTTATGACGCCAATCAACCAAATGGGCACAATCTCAGTTTCAGAAGCGAGAATTTTAAATATCAACATTTGGGATGTCAGCCAGATTAAGAACGTTGTGAAGGCGATAAATCAGGCGGATATTGGCATTTCTCCAACCGATGACGGCAAAACGATTAGACTTGTCTTTCCAGCGCTAACCGAAGAGCGTCGTAAGGAAATTTGCAAAAATGTTAAAAAGATTTGCGAAGAGACCAAGGTTGCTATGCGTAACGCTAGGCGTGACAGCCTTGATATGCTTAAAGACCTAAAGAAAGACAACGCGCTCTCTGAGGATGAACTTTCAGGCTACGAAAAAGACGTTCAAAAGATGATTGATAAATACACCTCTCTTGCCGACGACCTCGCGAGTGAGAAAGAAGACGAGATTATGAAAGTTTAATGGAGTTTTATGAAAAATTTACCTACTCACATCGCTTTTATCATGGACGGCAACAGGCGTTGGGCAAAAAGGCGTGGGCTAAACAAGATGCTAGGTCACAAAAAGGGTGCAGAGGTGCTTGTTGATGTTATAAAATATCTAAACGAGATAAAAGAAATCAAATTTGCCTCATTTTTTGCCTTTTCCACTGAGAATTGGAATAGAGAACAGGCGGAAATCGATGCCCTTTTTGAAATTATCGAAGATATGTTTAACGCTCATGAGGAGGAACTTAATAACCTTGATATTAAGGTTAGGATATTGGGCGATATCACGCGTTTTCCTGTTTCTTTGCAAGAAAAACTTATAAAAGTGCAGGAAAACACCCAAAATAATAGTGGTCTCACTGTGCTTATGGCGTTAAACTATGGCGGAAAAGGCGATATTGTGCAGGCGGTCAACAAACTTATCAAAAGTGGGAAAAGCGAAATTAGCGAAGTGGACATTTCAAAAAGCCTTTTGACCTATCCAGCGCCAGACATCGACTTTTTGATAAGAACGAGCGGGGAGCAGAGAATTTCAAACTTTATGCTTTATAATCTTGCTTACAGCGAAATATATTTTCCAAAATATTATTGGCCATCATTAAGTAAAAAAAGGCTACTTAGGGCCTTAAAAATTTATAGTAATAGAAACAGAAGATTTGGAGGAAATTAATGAAAAAACGAGTGTTTTCATCAGTGTTAATCGTGCTAATACTAGCAATTTTATTCGTGCTGAAAATCTTTGTCAGCGACTATTTCTTCGACGCGTTTTTTGGCGTTATTGCCTGCATTGCAGCGTTTGAAATGTCGAGACTACTTTCTAAAACAAAACGATATAATTTTCAAGTGTTATCGGTGATTTTTCCAGCATTAATTTTAGCAAGCCACCTATTATGCGTAAGTTTTGCAAGCACTCAAAGCGATATTTATTGGATTTTATGGGCAATTCTCATCGACTTTGCTCTTATGCTCGTGGTGCTTGGAGGCACTTATCTCATTCAACTTATGCGCAGAAAAAAGGTGCTTGAAGAGATGACAACGCGCGAAGTTAAGAATATGTCGGTCTATAAATTTACCTTCAAAAAGTGTCTAAACACTCTTCTTGTGTTTGTTTATCCAGCCTTTTTCTTCCTATTCATGATTTTTGTCAACCATATGGGCGATTTGCCACTTGCAAAGTTCACTGACCTTTCCGTTGACTTTTCAATATTCATCTTGATGACGGCGATTTTAATTCCTATGTTCTCCGACACCTTTGCTATGCTCACTGGCTCACTTATCGGTGGCAAGAAACTTTGTCCAAGAATCAGCCCAGGGAAAACCATCTCTGGCACTGTTGGTGGCGCGGTTTGGACGCTTCTTCTTATGTCGGCGGTTTGGCTCATCTTTGCCAACATCAACGGCTACGACTTTATGTGGTCAAGTTTTCCAATTTGGGCATATCTAATAATTGTGCTTATCGGCGTCGGCGTGGCAGTTGTGGGCGATTTGTTTGAAAGCATCCTAAAGCGTCATTCTGGCGTTAAAGACACAGGGCGTCTTATTCCAGGGCACGGCGGAATGCTTGATAGAATTGATTCCTACATCTTCATCGCACCATACATCATGCTTGCATTTTGGATTTTTGCACTATAATATATAGGAACAACTTAAAATATCTACATTTTGACACGTCATTTTTAACAACTTGCTAAACAAATGATTTTGAGATACTCATGAAACTATAGGAGTTTATATGACAACATTTTGGTATGTGTTGCTGGCAATAGTGATTCTTCTGTTCATGGTTATGGTTCATGAGTTAGGTCACTATATAGCAGGCAAAATTTTAAAATTTAAAATCACAGAATTTTCCATTGGTTTTGGCAAAGCCATCTTTTCTCGTACCTCTAAAAAGACAGGCGAAAAGTTTTCACTTCGTATCTTTCCGCTGGGCGGATATTGCTCGTTCTATGGCGAAGATGACGACGGCACGGCGGAAAAAACCGAAAAAGGCGAGTTAGAAAAGAGTGATGTAGAAGTCGTTGACGCAGAAAAAATAAAAAAAGTTGACGGAGTGCCTTTCAACAGTCAAAAACCTTGGAAAAGGATAATCGTCTTTCTTGCAGGCGTCACCATGAATTTCATAACCGCCATTCTCTTTTCGTGGATTCTACTTTGCACGGTGGGCTATGATATTCCGCAGATTATCGACTATAGCGCAACCATAAATGTCGATGAAAGCGGGCATAGCATTTTTCAAGAGGGCGATGTTATCACACATATCAATGGGCAAAAAATCGACTTTGCTTTTGGTGTGAATTTTAATACCGCCATCTCCAATCAAAAAGATGCGGCGAAAGAATACTACGAAAGCGAAAACTATGACGGTGGAGAATATGTCTTTAATATGACTGTTCGCCGTGACGGAGAGAGCATTCCATTAGATAATGTCAAAATAATTCAAGAAACCGTGACCGAAACGAACGCCGAAACTGGCGAAGTGACAACAAGTTATGTCTACCTTATGGGCCTAGAAAGCACGGAAGATAGGGTCTGCACACAGGCATATAAATATGGATTTTTCGAAGGCCTAGGTCGCTCGTTTTCCATGGCGTTTGGCTTTGCTTGGGTGGTGCTTAAGAGCCTTTGGATGCTTATCACCTTCCAAATCCCTATCACAGAAATGGGCGGAACGATAACAACAATCGCCACAATGGCGGAGTATTCAGCGATAAATCCAGCAAATCTTTTAATTTTCATTCCACTTATCTCGGCGAACCTTGCCGTGTTCAACCTGTTGCCATTTCCAGCATTAGACGGAGCACATGTGCTGTTCACCGTCATTGAATGGATACGCGGAAAGCCGATAAACAGAAAGGTAGAAAACACCATTCACTTTGTCGGCATATGCATCCTCTTTGCCTTTGTCGTCATCGTCGACATTCTCCACTTTGTGCTTTAGAGCATAGCAAACGCTATGCTTTTTTGTTAGGTATAAGATTTATTAGACGCTATATTAAAAATCATCATATAATTTAAAACAATTTCACTTAATTAAAAGCAAATATTAATCAAAAACGACTTGACAAAATGGCGGGTAGTTTATAAAATATATAGTATGAATTTTGAGCAGGAATTTAGCAAAAAGTTTGGCGATAGGTTTCCAAATTTATACTTAAAAAATGTTGTGGTGAGTGGGGACACTTGCACGGTGACCTTCCTTTATCCATCCGCTGACGAAACGCTCACTGACGCCGAAAAAGAGGAAATAACAAAGTTTGTGGAAGAAAAGTTGGGACTTGTCAATTTAAAACTTAAGGTTAAATTCATGAAGGCGTATGTTGAAGAAAAGTTGATAAGAAAGGAACTTTCTATCATTTTGGAAGATAAGTTTAAGTTGCTAAACACCTATATTCACGATGAAGATATCAAAGTGGAGATAACAAACATCGACTGCACAATTACTTTTGATGTCAGTCCGAGACTATCGCAATTTTTTGCCGATAACAAGGTGTCGTCATATCTTGCAAAGTTATTAAAAGATAACTTTCTAATGAACTTCAATATAAATTTAAATGTTTTAGCCGACAAAATAGACGAAGTAGATTTAGACGATATTAAGGTTAAAACGCCGTCTTATAAAACGCAAAGATATGATGTTTTGGTTATCAAAGATGTCATCGGCAAAGACATACCGCCAAAGCCAGAGTATATTTCAAACATTCAATATCCAAAATCGGCGGTCATACTTGCAGGCTATATTTCCGACCTTGAGCGCAAAGATTTTGTCATCAAAAAGGGCGCGCGTGCTGGTCAGCAAAAGGCGTATTATAAATTCAACCTAATAGATAGGAAAGGTAGAATGGAGTGTATTTATTTTTGCCCTAAGAAGAACGAAAGAGATATGGACGCGCTGGAAGAGAATATGTTTTTGCTTTTGCATGGAGATGTCAGGCTTGGGCTTAACGGCAAACTGACGCTGTATGTCGACAAACTTGCGCTTGCCAGCGAAACAGAACAAAAAGAAGAAATTCAAGCGCCAACGGAGGCAAGAGAAATTGAGATTGAGAGGCTTGGTGCACTTGAGCAAGACAGCATGTTTGGTGCGGTGGAGAAGTATAACCATAAGATTATGGATAATAACATCGTGGTGTTCGACGTGGAGACGACAGGGCTGAATCCAGAAACTGACCAAATAATCGAACTTGGCGCGGTTAAGATTGAAAAGGGGAATATCGTTGAAAAGTTTTCCACTTTCGTCAAGCCAACCATTGAAATACCATATGAGGTCACAGAACTTACGCATATCACAAACGAAATGGTGGAGGATGCGCCAGATATTGAGGACGTCATCAGACAATTCTACGATTTTTCGAAGGACTGCGTGCTGTGCGGACATAACATCATCAACTTTGACATCAAGTTTATAAGGCGTTTTGGAAGTTTGCAGAACTTAAACTTTGACAACAACATAATCGACACCATGAATGAGGCGAGAGTTTCTAGGCTTAAAATTTCGCGTTTCAACCTTGGCACTGTGACGAAGGCGCTGGGTATTGAACTTAAGGGCGCGCACAGAGCGTGGAACGACGCTTTTGCCACCGCACAGGTGCTTTTGAAACTAAACGAAATCGGCAGAAAGATGTAGAAAAATTTTACAAATTCATAAATTATCAGGGATATTTTTCTAAATCAATTCAAATTTTTAAGCATTTTTCGGTTTAAAGATTAAATTAATCGTTAAAAAAGCAAAATAATAGGATAATTTCTTTATATTTTTTGAAAAATCTATTAAAAAATCTTGCTTTTTTATAAATTATAGGTTATAATATAACTATGCTAGAGGCAGGGAGTGGGCAATGTTTGCTCACTCTTTGTGTTAATAGGAGGAAAAATATGGCAAAAGTCAAAGAGATAAGCGAAGCAAAAATTCGACCTATCATCGAAGAAATGGGCTATGAACTTGTTGATGTGGAATATAAGAAGGAATATGACGGCATGAGCCTTATCTTCACAATCGACAAGGAGGAGGGCGTGACCATCGATGATTGCGAAAAGGTCAACAAGGTTATCGACCCCATTATCGACGAACTCAATCCAACCGACGACCAACCTTTCACTTTGGTGGTTTCAAGTCCGGGCTTAGATAGGCAACTTAAAACTGACCGCGATTTAAAACGCACTGTCGGCAAAGATGTGACCGTCACTCTCTTTTCAAAGGTAAATGGAAAGAAGAATTTTGAAGGAACGCTCATTTCATACGACGAAAAAACGATTAAAGTCAAAGTTAAGGATGAGGAAATGACTTTCGACCGCGACAAGATTGCAGGGCTGAAACTTGTCATTAAATTTTAAAGGAAATTAAAGGAGAAAATAATGGTAAACAAAGATTTTTTTAAGGCGCTAGACGACTTAGAACAGGAAAGAAAAATAGACAAAGAGACTTTCATTCAAACACTTGAAACCGCTTTAACATCGGCATATAAGAAGATGTATGGCGAGGCAAAAAGTGCCATGGTTAAACTCTATCCAGAGCGCAACACGATAAGAATTTATTCCTATAAGACGGTTGTTGACAATGTTGAGGACGAGGATAAAGAAATTTCGCTTGAAGAGGCAAGAAAAACCAAAAAGTCCTATAAAGTCGGCGACATCGTGGCAGTTGAAGAGACCACAAAGGACTTTGGAAGAATTGCCGCTCAAACTGCTAAGCAAGTTGTTATGCAAAAGTTGAGAGAACTTGAAAGACAACAGGCAGCAAGCGAACTTTCTGAAAAAGAGGACGAACTTTTAACCACAGTTGTTAAGCGTATCGACGGCGATAACGTTTTTGTGACCATTCCTGGCACGAACACCGAAGGCGCACTTATGAAGCAAGACCAAATTCCAGGTGACAAATTTCAAGTCGGTGACAGAGTTAAGGTCTATGTTAAAAAGATAAAAGACTCCTTCCGCGGTCCACAAATTCAGGTTTCAAGAAGCAACATCGGTTTTGTTAGAAAACTTTTTGAACTTGAAATTCCTGAGATTGCAAGTGGCGAGGTTATCATTAAAAACATTGCACGTGACCCTGGCAACAGAACAAAGGTGGCAGTTTACAGCGAAAAACCTAATGTTGACGCAGTGGGCGCATGTGTTGGTAACCGTGGCTCAAGAATCAACACCATTGTCAACGAACTCAACGGCGAAAAGGTTGATTTGGTGGAATATTCTGACGACCCACTTGAATACATTGCAAGATCGTTGAGCCCAGCGAAAGTGCTTTCAGTGGAGACAAACGATAGTTTGAATATGAGTCAAGTCATCGTTCCTGACGACAAACTTTCACTTGCCATCGGCAAAGGCGGACAAAATGTTAGGTTGGCTGCAAAACTTACAGGCTGGAAGATTGATGTTAAGCCTGAAAGTTATGTTAAACCTGTGAAAGACAACAAAGAGCCTGAATATGAACTCACAGAACTTGAGGATGACACCTCTTTTGACACAATGAGCGATTTTGACGACCTTGAAGAAATCAACGGAGACGAAGAAAACTGATGCAAGAAAGATTAAGAATGTGCATTGTTTGCCGAGAGCGTAGTGACAAAAAGGAACTTGTGCGCGTGGTAAAGAATAAAAACGGCGAAATATTCTTAGATAAAACTGGCAAGGCGAACGGCAGAGGTGCGTATGTCTGCAAGTCGAAGGAATGTTTCGACAAACTGAAAAAGACAAGGGCGTTAAATAGGGCTTTCAAATGTGAAATTCCGCTTGAGGTTTATGAGAAATTAGGAGAAGAGATTGAAAACGCTTAACGGACTTTTAAATATCTGCCGAAAGGCTGGATATCTTATAATCGGCGGAGAAAATATCAAAAACAATCCGCATAAAATGTATCTTATAATACTTGATAAGTCGGCTGGCTCTTCACTCAAACGCGAAATGAATTACACGGCAAATGGTCGCGGTATTCAACTTGTTGAAATCTCAAATCTTGAAGAGATAATCGATATTGTTAACTGCAAGGCGGTGGCAGTGAAAAATAAGGCGCTTAGCGAAGAGATTATTAAACTAATTTGAAAAATTGACGCTTGATATATAAATAATCGACATATTTTTAAAAGGAGAACAATTTGGCTAATCAATTAAACGGACTTAAAACTATAAATAACCTACAAAGAGACGGCTCTTTGCAGAATTTATTATTGTCTATTAAAAATTCAAAACTTGAGGTCGATGCTTTTTCCAAGAAATTGCAAGAGAAAAAGCAGGCTTTATCTGTTAAACAGCGCGAGCAGGCTAAAGAGCAAACTGCTAAGCAGGCTGTTAAGGAAGAAAAGCAAGTGGATATGGTGGAAACTCCAACTGTCACCAAGAGCGTTGAAGAGAAAAAGGAGTTTAAACCTCAAGACAACAAAACAAATTTCCGCAAATTTGACAATAAGTTTGACAATCAGAAAAATTTTCAAAACAGAAATGGCGCTAAAACAAATAAACCTCCTTTT
Organism: uncultured Clostridia bacterium; assembly: GCA_944377825.1. GTDB lineage: Bacteria > Bacillota > Clostridia > Christensenellales > UBA1242 > Caccovivens. Next base: position 17,899 of record CALWGA010000040.1, read on the forward strand.
AATAAAAACAATCAGCAAAAAGACAACAAAAAGTTTGTTTCGACCAAGGCAAACAACTTTAAAAGTTTTGCTCCAACTGAAAGTAGCGCAGTTTTAGCACAGCCAGAGCGCAATTTTGGCAACAAAAACAAGCGTCGCAATGTTGAAGAGACTAAGAAACAAACGCAAAAACAAAAGAATATGGAGCGTTACTCTGGCAAGGATAACAACATCTATGTGCTTGACGACGAGAACAACTTTGAAGAAGCAATGATGGGTTCAAGAAAACTCATTAAGAAGAAAAAAGAGGTGCAAACTGTTATTGCTCCAAAAATCACACATGCAGTGTTAAACTCTAGGGAAATCACCATTAAAGATTTGAGCGAAAAGATAGGAAAACCAGTTTCTGAGATTGTTAAAAAGTGCATGCTTTTAGGCATTATGGCGATGATTAATAGCACGATTGACTTTGACACTTGTGAACTTATTTGCTCCGACTTTGGCATAACGCTGGAACTTAAACTTGATAAATCTTACGAAGAAAAACTTATCGATTCTTCGCTTGAAGATGATGAAAAGAATATGGTTAAACGTCCGCCAGTTGTCACGGTTATGGGGCACGTTGACCACGGCAAAACCTCTCTGCTTGACGCCTTCAGAAAGAGCAATGTTGCTCTCGGTGAAGCGGGAGGTATCACACAAAAAATCGGTGCATATCAAATCACTTTCAATAACGAAAAAATCACATTTATCGACACTCCAGGTCACGCTGCCTTCACAAAGATGCGTGCGCGTGGTGCGGAAGTCACCGATATTGCCATTTTGGTTGTGGCAGCAGATGATGGAATTATGCCTCAAACCGTGGAGGCAATCAACCACATCAAAGCGGCAAAGGTGCCGATGATTGTGGCAATCAATAAGATGGATAAACCTGGTGCTAACCCTGACAGAGTTATGCAACAGTTGACAGAACATGGCGTGCTTCCAGAAAAATGGGGCGGAGATGCCATCTGCATTCCAATATCGGCGAAAACTGGCATGGGGCTTGACGAACTCAAAAAGATGATTCTGCTTGTTGCCGAAATGGAAAATTTGAGAGCAAACCCTAATCGTAAGGCAACAGGCGTTATCATTGAGGCTGAACTTGATAAGGCGCGCGGACCAGTTGCCACTGTGCTTGTGAAAAACGGCACGCTTAAAATCGGCGACTCGATAATCAGCGGTATCACTTACGGCAAGGTTAAAGCGATGTTTGACGAAAACGGCAAGCAGGTTAAAAAAGCGCCACCTTCCACACCAGTCGCTGTCATGGGCTTCAACGATGTTCCATCTTCTGGCGACCAAGTGTATTCGGTGGAAGATTCACTTTCAAAACAGGTCATCAATGAAAGAATAAATAAGATTAAGGCGGAACGCGCTAAACAAACCTCAGGTGTCAGCGCTGACGACTTTATGTCAAGAATTCATGAGGGCAGTTTGAAGAATTTGAACATTATAATAAAGGCAGACACACAAGGCTCGGTGGAGGCGCTTAAAGGTTCACTTGAGGCAATAAGAAACGATGAGGTTAAGGTTGTCACAATTCACAGCGGAGCGGGCGCAATCACAGAAAGCGATTTGGTTTTGGCTCAAACAACAGGCTCTATTGTGATTGCATTCAACATCAAAACGCCTTCAAAAATTATGCAAATGGCAGATTCGCTTAAGGTCACTATCTTTGAAACGAAGATAATTTATGAAGCAATCGATGAAATAACCAGACTCTCCAAAGGCATGATGGCAACGAAATACGAAGAAAAATACATCGGCTCGGCGGAGATAAGAGCGGTGTTCAAACTTTCAAGTGCTGGAAAGATTGCTGGAAGTTACGTCACCGACGGCAAAATTCAGCGTAACGCCATTGCAAAAATCAAGCGTGGAAAGGAAGTTGTTGGCGAAACATCGGTTGAGTCTCTTAAGATTGTCAAAGACGAAAAAGCCGAAGTCAACAAAGGCTTTGAGTGCGGTGTTAAATTTAAGGACAATGTCGATTTCCAAGAAGGCGACATAGTTGAATATTATGTTAAAGAAGAGGTTAAGAATGTTTAATCTCTTTTTTCTTATATTCTCTTTGCTTTTTGGGTAAAATTTTGTATAATATATATAGGCGATAAAAATAAATTTCGTTTATTATGGAGGGAATATGTCAAACAGACAAGAGAGGGCAAACAGCGAAATTCAAAAGTGCCTCATCGAGATTATCCAAGAGAAGATGAATGACCCAAGGCTCAATAAGATTATCAGCGTGACCGAGGTCAAAGTCAGCCCTGATTTTAAATATTGCAAGGTTAAAATAAGCGTGCTGGATATAAAGGATATTGAAAGCGTCGCATCCGTTTTGCAAAAGTCAGAGGGGTTCATCAAAAAGGAACTTGGTAAGATGCTTGATATGCCTTTTATGCCAAAGTTGAAATTTGAGGTTGATAAGGGCGCTATAAGCACAATGCGCGTGGAAGAGATTTTGAAAAACTTGCACATTCCGCCAGCGGAGGACGACGATGATAACAGCGAAAGAGATTAGAGATATGCTAGTCAGCGCAAAGCGTGTGGCCATCTTTGGGCATGTCAGACCTGATTTAGATTGCTTTGGTGCGATGTTTGGCGCAAAATTCTTATGCGAAAGTTTGGGAACAAAATGCGATATGTTTGCAAATGTTCCTGAAGATTCTTTTTTACTCAATATCTTTCCTAAAAGGTTTTTAAAGCAAAAGTTTGATAAGAGTAAATACGATTTAATTTTGGTGGTTGACTGCAACACTCTATCTCGCATAGATGAAAGTTTTAGAAGCGAAGTAAAAGGCAAAAATCTTTTATTTATCGACCACCATGCGCAAAATATTGTTGAAGAAAATGCGGAGTTCTACTTCTTTCCTGAAAAGTGTTCTGTAAGCATTATGATATATGAACTCATCGACAAGTATAAAATTCCACTTGACGCCACGACTGCCACATACATATTCGCTGGGCTTGTGGGCGACACTGGCAGATTTCTTCACACAAACACCGACGAAAGTGCCTTCATTTGTGCCTCAAAGCTCACAAAAGTTGGTGCGGACATTCAAAAGGTCTACGATGTTACCTATCGTTCTTTAACCGTGAACCAGGTTCGACTTAGAAACTTTATCTTTGAAAATTTAAAATCAAATGGCAATGTTTGTTATATCACAGTCAGCGAAAAGGACCTAAAAAAACTTAAATCTTCTGCTGAGGACCTTAAAATATTTATCGACGATGTAAACAAGATTAAAGATTTTGATGTTGTGATGTTCGCATACGAGGTCACTCATGGAGAATATAAGGTCAGCCTAAGGTCGAAAAATGGCGTGGTTGTCTCGTCTATTGCCACAAAATATGGAGGTGGCGGACATAAAATGGCGGCAGGGTTTAGCCTTGTTGGCGACAAAAAGAGTGTGACGAAAAAACTTAAAGCGATTTGTGAGGAATTTTATGCTTGAGAGTGGCATCATCTTAATCAATAAGCCAAAAGGCATTTCCTCTAATAAGGTTGTCAATATCGTAAAACACACGCTTCACGCCAAAAAGTGCGGACATCTCGGCACGCTTGACCTTGAAGGCGAAGGACTCTTGCCAGTGACAGTGAATAGTGCCACCAAACTTTTCGATTTTTTCTTGAAGAAGGACAAAACTTATGTAACCAATTTTGTTTTCGGCTATGAAACTGACACACTGGATACCGCAGGAAAGATTGTCAAGCAAGGTGAAGTGAATTTCACGGAGCAAGAACTAGAAACAGCGGTTAAAAGCATGATAGGAAAATATATGCAAATGCCACCGCAGTATTCTGCCAAAAAGGTCGGAGGAAAAGTGGCGTATAAGGAGGCGAGAAGTGGCAAGAAAATTTCGCTTACGCCAAAGGAAGTCGAAATCACGGACTTTAAAATTTTAGGTAAGGTAGACGAGAATGTCTATCGCTTTGAAATCACTTGTTCAAGTGGCACATATATTCGAAGCATTGCCAGAGACCTTGCATACCACCTCGGAACATATGGTAGTATGCAATGCATACTACGCACAAGATGTGGAAATTTTTATCTTAAAGATGCAGTAAGTTTGGAAGAATTTAAAAATGGAAAATATAAGCTAATTTCTTGTGATTCGGTTTTTGACTATGAAAAAATTATACTTACAGATAAAGAGTTTTTTAAAATTGAGAATGGTCAAACCATCAAAAAAATGTTAGAAAATGGGAAATATAGACTCTATAATAACACCACATTTTTAGGCGTCGGCGAGATAGTTGACAACAACTTGAAACTCAGTCTTAGATTATTTTAAATACAAATCAATTTATTTTTATTCATCCTAAAATTGATAATGATTTGAAATATGAAAGATATAAAATTAAAAACTTATAGTCTTAATATTTAAGATGTTTTATAATTCTAAAAATACTAAAAAAATGTTTTATTTCACTTAAAGGAGAAAGTATGGGGAAAATTTTGTTTGGACCTGCGGGGAACAGCCAGTCATTTTTTGACGAAGGGCACTCATCCACTTTGGAAACGCCAAAATGGGTGAGCGAGCGTGGACTTGACCTATTTGAATATAGTTTTGGGCAGGGCTATCGCATGAGCACGGAAACGGCGGTCAAAATCGGCGAAGAATTTAAGAAATACAATATTGAAATGTCGGTTCATGCGCCATATTTTATAAATTTTGCCAATCCTGACGAGGAGATGTATGCAAAAAGCGTGGGCTACCTTGCAACAGGTATCAAGTTTTTGAAAAGTTTTGGAGCAAAACGCATGGTCTTTCATCCAGCGTCTTGCGGAAAAATGACGCGTGACGAGGCAGTGAAACTTATGACTGATAGGCTTAAAGAAACTATGCCGAAACTGGAAGAGGAATTAGGGAACGACCTCTATCTTTGCCCTGAAACCATGGGTAAAACCATGCAGATTGGAACATATAAAGAGATAATCGACCTTTGCACAATTTCTCCGCGCCTTCTTCCAACCTTCGATTTTGGGCATATCAACGCTCTCACGCAAGGCTCGTTGAAGTCGGCGGACGATTTTAAAAGAATTTTCAACTACTCCTTTGAAAAGTTGGGCGACAGAACGAAGATTGCGCATATCCACTTTTCAAAAATTCAATACGGAGCGAAGGGAGAGATAAGGCACTTGACTTTTGCTGATGAAGTTTACGGGCCAAGATTTGAAGATTTGGTAAATGTTTTAATCGACTATGACCTATCTTGCCATATTATTTGCGAGTCATCCGGCACTATGGCAGAAGATAGCAAAACGATGAAAGATATTTATCTGAAAACGCTTGCAAATCATAAATAGGTGTGGTATACTATTAACGGTTATTGGTGCGGTTTAGCACTGATTGAAAATTTTATCGACTTAAGTTGGAATTTGCTCTGAACAAAATTTGCGAAAAAATTACAATAGCAAGAAACAAAAGGCATTTTGAAACAATTTTCGGTTTAACTCGATGAAATCACAAAAATTTATTTATAGGAGAAAAGAATATGGTATCAGCAGGAGATTTTAGAAAAGGAACAACTTTTGAAATGGACGGAGCGGTTTATAACGTTATTGATTTTATGCACGTAAAACCAGGCAAGGGCTCTCCATTCGTTAGAGCAAAGATTAAAAATGTTATGACAGGGCAAGTTCGCGAAGAAACTTTCAACCCAAGTGATAAATTCCAAGAGGCAGTGATTGAGAAAAAGGATATGCTCTATCTTTACAACGATGGCGACCTATACTACTTCATGGACAACGAAACATTCGAGCAAATGCCACTCAATAAGGATGTGGTTGCCGATGTTCTCAATTTCGTCACAGAAAATATGAACACGACCATGTATATGTATAAGGGCGTGCCTTTCGCAGTTTATCCACCAACTTTCGTGGAACTTGAAGTGGTTGACACTGAGCCAGGTATCCAAGGCGACACATCAAAGGCATCTAAAAAGCCAGCAAAACTTATCACAGGCTACACAATCAACGTTCCGCTTTTCGTCAACATCGGCGACATCATAAGAGTTGACACGCGTGACGGCTCATACATGGAAAAAGTGAAATAGTTTGCGAGTGTTTTTAAGAAATAAATATGTAAAGATAAATTCTTTCGAATTTTACTTAAAACACTTTCATGAAAAGTATTGATTTAATCGCATAATTTTCTTACATTTTTAGAAAAATAAACTATTTCAATTAAAAAATTTTCCAAATTTCAAAGAGATTAATCTTTTAGATTAGTCTTTTTTGTATTATCTTAAATTTACTTGATTTATTTTTGTTTTTATTTTATACTTGTAAGGTCGAAAAGTAAAAGTAAGGTCATTATTTTTTAAGATTTATTTACAAATTTTAAACTATTTTTAAGGAGTTCAACGTGTTAGATAAGAAATATAACGCACAATAAAAAGAAGCAAAGTGGCAAAAGTATTGGCAGGAGAATGGCATATACAAATTTGACCCAAAGTCATCTAAACCAACCTTCTCCATCGACACGCCACCACCAACGGTAAGTGGAAAACTTCACATTGGGCATATTTCTGGTTTCACGCAGGCGGATATGATTGCGCGTTATCATCGTATGCAAGGCAAAAATCTTTTTTATCCACTTGGATTCGATAATAATGGACTTCCAACAGAATTATTGGTAGAAAAAGAGAAAAAAATTCGCGCTCACACTCTGCCACGTGAAGAATTCACTCAAATTGCACTTGATTTAGTTTCTAAGTATAATCAATCCTATCGTGACATGATGGTTAAGGCGGGTATGTCTTGCGATTTAGATTTGGGATATAACACGATTGATAAGAAAAGCCAAAAGACAAGCCAAAAATCCTTTATTGAACTTGCGAAAAAGGGGATTGCATATCGCGAAAATAAGCCGTCGCCATGGTGTTGCAAGTGCCGAACAAGTGTGGCGACCGCTGAACTTGAAGATAAGGAACTCGACAGCGTGTTTAACTATTTGAACTTCAAATTAGCCGACGGCTCTGGAACTATTCCTATTGCCACAACGCGTCCAGAGTTTTTGCCAGCATGCGTGGCTATCTTTGTTAATCCAGAGGATGAAAGATACAAAAATCTCATCGGCAAGAAGGTTAAAGTGCCTCTTTTTGAAGAGAATGAGGTGACCGTGCTCGCAGACAGCAAAGTAGGAATTGATAAGGGAACAGGAATCGTTATGTGTTGCACTTTCGGTGACCAGACCGACGTTGAGTGGTGGAAAGAATATAATCTTCCGCTCAAGCAGGCCATTGACGAGGGCGGTAGGATGACAGAAATCGCTGGTAAATATGCTGGCATGAAGGTGCTTGAGGCGAGAAAAGCGGTCATTGAAGATTTGAAAGCGCAGGGCTATATCTATAAACAAGAGCCGATTAAACACTCTGTGAAAGTGCATGAAAGATGCGAAGAGCCTATTGAGTTTCTATCAAAAAAGCAGTGGTTTATCAAAACCTCCACGCCAGAACTTAAAAAGAAATGGGCAGAACTTGGCGACGAACTTGTTTGGCATCCAGAGAGCATGAAAGTGCGATATATGACTTGGGTGAACAACCTAAATCAAGATTGGTCAATCTCTCGCCAGCGCTATTTTGGTGTGCCATTCCCTGTGTGGTATTGTGCTGATTGTGGCGAGCCTATCTTTGCCGACGAAAGCGATTTGCCAGTCAATCCATTAAGAGATAAGCCAAAAACTAAAAAATGTTCAAAGTGCGGTTGCGTGGAATTTGTGCCAGAAAGCGATGTTATGGACACATGGGCTACATCTTCAGTCACACCTCAAATCAACTGCAACTGGGCAGATGACGAAGAAGGATGCAAAAAGCGTATGCCAATGGATATGCGTTTCTGTGGACGTGATATAATCACCACTTGGAGTCTTAGAACGATAATCAAAGCCTACTATCACCAAAATTGCCTGCCTTGGAAGATGCTTATAGTCAATGGCTGGGTTATGGCTGACAAAGGCATAAAGATAAGCAAACATCTATCTAATTCAAAAATGGACCTTCAAGATTTACTTTCAACCTATGGCGCTGATGTCATAAGGTATTGGTGCGCAATCGGTGCGTATGGCAGAGATGTTATGTTCAGCGATGATGGACTAAAAGATGGCTACAAACTTTTGAATAAACTTTGGAACGCGTCAAAATTTGTGCTGTCATTCCTTGAAAATTACACTCCGAAAAAGCCGAAAAAGATTTTGCCGATGGATAGGTATATCATGCATAAGTTTAATGATGCCTACAAAAGAACGTGCGCGCAATACGATAATGTTGAAATGGGCTATGCTAAGGCAGAGATTGAAAAATTCTTCTGGAACTTCTGCGATAACTATATAGAACTTGCTAAAAATCGTCTATATAAGCCAGAAATTTACGGCGAAGATGCAAAAGAGTCGGCACAGTGGGCTTGCTATAATGTGCTTCTGGGTATGCTTAAACTCTTTGCCATCACAATGCCACATATAACAGAAGAAATCTATCAAGATTATTTCAGAAAGTTTGAGAAAGAAAAGAGTATCCATCTTTGCATATTAAAACCTATTGAAATTGAAAAAGAAGAAAATATTATTGAAAATGGCGATGAGGTTTTGGAAATCGTTTCAAAAGTAAGGCAATTTAAAAGTGAGAATAAACTCAGCCTTAAAACCGAAATTGAAAATATGACAATACAAAGCGAAAAAATTGACTTTATAAAAGAGTGCGAGGACGACATCAAAGCGGTGACATCCGTTCGCGAACTTGAGTATAAAACAGGCAAATTTGATGTTAAAATTGGCAAAGTGATTGAAGAATAAAATCTATCTTAAAATTTTTATCCAAAGTCACTTTAAACTAACTAAAAACAAACATAATTAAAAGGGGTGCTGACGCACTCTTTTTTGTTGTTTAAGTTTTGGTCATTTGAAATAAGTTATATGGTGTTAGGTTAAAAAAATAATTTAAAATAATGGTATATTTTTCTTATTTTAAAGCAAAATATTAGTAACAAGGAAACATCCTTGGAAAACGGGAGGTAAACTATGTTCGGAAAGAAAAAAGCGTCGAAAAAATGCAACGCGAATTCTGAAGCATCCAGCGAGAATGCTTCAAGAGCAAAGAACTGTGAAGCAGGAAAAGAAGCAAAATCTTGCAAAAACTGCAAAGGTTCTAGTGCAAAAAACTGCAAATAGTTGTTTCTCGTAGAAAAAGAACGCAAGTCGCGTTCTTTTTTATTTCAATTTTTTCAGCACAGATTTAAAATCTTTTGGATATGGAACGCCGAAAACAAAGTCTTTATCTAGTTCATTATTGTGAAATTTGATTTTTTTAAGATGCAAATAACTATGATTGTATAGGTCGTTTATTCCATAAATTTTATCGCCGATAAGTGGGTGGTTTATCGAAGAAGCGTGAAGGCGTATTTGATGAGTTCTGCCTTTAAAAATCTCCGCTTTAACAAACGTGAGAGAGTAGTTCTCTTTTACAATTTTTCTTTTATCTTTCACATTAAGTGCGATTTTATTTATGACCATGCGAAAATTCCTATTAATCTTACACTTAAAATTTAAAAATTTCACATCTTTCAAGTTACAAAGTGGGGTGAAAGTGGTTTTTGCGTATTGACCAAAAGGCGAAACGATGCGTTTGCGATTGTTTATTCCATTTTCAATCACTGTGTAGATAGGTGCTTCCACAACTGTTTTCTTTGTCATATTGCCATGGCAAATGGCATAATATTCCTTTTCGATGTTCACCGTGTTTTGATAGGTTATTGTGTCTTTTGCAACAAGGATAAGCCCTGATGCGTCTTTATCCAGCCTATTCATAATCCTAAGCGTGAAATTGTCGTCGTCTATATACGCGCAAATCATGCCTGCAAGGTTGTTGTGATAGTGACTGCGCGATGGGGTGGTGGGAAGAAGGGCAGGCTTGTTGACAACAAGGTAGTAGTCATCTTCGTAGACGATGTTGAGTGGAGAGTAAATCTTTTCAATCTCCGTGCCTTTAAATGGATTGCGGTCTATTTTAAGAATGTCGCCAATTTTCAAGTTATGGTCAATATTCACTGCTTTGCCATTTATCATTATCGCGCCAAAATATGAGCGAAGGTTTTTGATAAAATGCTCACTGAAATTCTTTTGTTTCAAACATATATAGACGCTGTCATAATCTTTTTCGATTTTTATCTCTAAGTATTTCATAACAACCTATTTTAACATTTTTTACAAATATGTCAAAATAAATAAGGCAATTTACTTGACAAAATTTTGCTGTTATTTTATACTATCCATGTAAAAACGATGATGAAAGACTAGTAGGTTTGTCATTTTTCCACAGAGAGCCCTTTTTGCTGAGATAGGGCGAAAAACACAAATTGAATTCACTTTCTAGTTGCTCCTTGAACGGAAAACAAGTAGGGGATGTCGCGCGGGCAGGCGTAATTGCTTTAATAAGGTGCCTTTTGGCATGAAATTAGGTGGTACCACGATTTGATAATCGTCCTAATATTTTGGGGCGATTTTTTTAATGCGAAGTGCCATAGTCGTTTGCTTATAAGGAGAGAATATGAAAGAAAAACTTGAACAAATTTTAAAAAATGCACAAAGCGAGATTGAAAAGTGCGACGATGTGAAAAGTCTTGACGAGGTTAGGGTTAAATATCTTGGCAAGCAAGGGGAACTCACAAGCATACTGCGCAATATGAAGGAAATTCCTCCAGAAGAAAGAAAAATGGTGGGTATGCTTGCAAACAGCGTTAGAGAGCAGGTGGAGAAGGCGCTTGGCGATAAAAATTCCATACTTGAAGAAGAGGCACTTGCAGAAAGTATGGAGAAGGAAAAGATTGATATAACCATGCCTGGAATTGGCGTGAAAAGGGGTGCATTACATCCACTTACTAGGTTTAACAACAAGTTTATGGATATTTGTGTTGAGATGGGTTTCACTGTTATTCAAGGACCAGAGATTGACACAGATTACTATAACTTTGAGGCGCTCAACGTGCCAAAGAACCATCCAGCACGCGATATGCAAGACTCGTTATATATCACTGACAATATTCTCTTGAGAACGCAAACGTCGAATATGCAGGTGCATGCGATGGAAGAACTTAAACCACCATTTAAGATTGTTTGCCCTGGCAGAGTTTATCGAAATGACGACGACAGTTCGCACTCGCCAATCTTCAATCAGTTTGAAGCGCTTGTGGTCGACGAAAATGTTGGGCTTAAAGACTTGATGAAGATGATTGACATAATCTTAAAGCGCTTGTTTGGCGAGAATGTTAAGATGCGCGTGCGACCATCATACTTTCCTTTCACGGAGCCATCCATTGAAATTGATGCCACTTGCCAGATGTGTCAGGGTAAGGGTTGTTCGCTATGCAAGGGCACAGGCTTATCCGAAGTGTTCGGCGCGGGCGTGGTCAATCCAAAGGTTTTGGAGATGTCTGGAATCGACAGCAAAAAGTATAGCGGTTTTGCGTTCGGTCCGGGAATTGACAGAAGCGTTATGGTGACAAATAAAATTCCAAACATCAAATATTTGTTTAGAAATGATATGCGCTTCTTAAAGCAACTACGCTAGATGTTGTTGTGTTATGCTTGCATACTACACTGTATATAGATTTTGATTTTGCTATAAAGTGAACTAATTTGTAAAAGATAAAAAATTCTATTACTTATTATAATTATAAGAAAATTTCTATTCTAATAAGGAGACGATATGAAAATATCATATAACTTTTTGAAAGATTTTGTCGATATCAATGTTTCGCCTGAGGAACTTGCTGAAAAACTCTCCACTTCTGGCTTTGAGGTGGAAGAGGTCATATATCAAAACGAGCATTTGCACGATGTGTATGTGGGCAAGATAACAAAAATGGAAAAGCATAAGGATGCCGACAAACTTCAAGTCTGCACGGTGGATGTTGGTAGTAAAACTGTGCAAATAATAACATCTGCAACCAACGTTTTTGAAGGTGCAGTTGTTCCTGTGTCGCTTGAAGGCGCGGACCTATGCAACGGCGTGAAGATTAAGCCGACAAATTTCCGTGGTGTTGAAAGTGACGGCATGTTTTGCTCTGGCGAGGAACTTGGCATCGATGAAAACTACATTGAAGGTGGCGGAGTAAATGGTATTTTGATTTTGCCAAACAGCATGAAGATAGGCGAAAAGATTGAAGATGCCTTACTTTTAAACGATATTGTTTTTGACATAAATATCACACCAAACCGACCTGATTGCAACAGCGTTATCGGTATTGCAAGAGAAATTTCGGCAATTTACAATCTTCCAATGAAAGAGATTGATTATTCTTTTAATACTTGTGGGGAGAATGTGAATGATTATATCTCAGTTGATGTGAAAACGAAAAAATGTCCGCGATATATGGCGGCGTATGTCAAAGACTTAAAACTCACGCGCTCGCCACTTTGGATGAGGTCGAGACTTTTTGCATGCGGAATTAAGCCGATAAACACCATTGTTGACATCACAAATTACATCCTTCTTGAGCAAGGTCAACCTATGCACGCGTTTGAGTATAAGCATTTAAGTGGTAAAAAGATTATCGTTCGCGACGCTAAAAAGGGCGAAAAGATTGCGGTTTTGAACGGAAACACCTATGAACTTGATGAGAACGACATGGTTATTGCTGACAGCGAAAAGCCAGTTGTGATTGCAGGCGTTATCGGCGGAGTTAATTCTTGCGTTGAGCCTAACACCACGGAAACTGTTTTTGAGTGCGCGGTTTTTGACCTTAAAAGTGTGCGACTTACAAGCAGAAAAATCGGCGTAAGCACCGACTCTTCACTTCGATATTCAAAGGGCGTATATGTTGACACTCCTATTTGTGCCTTAAAGCGTGCGTTACATTTTGTCGACAAACTGGGCGCTGGAAAGATTGTGAACGGCATTATCGATAAGTGCAGTGTGAAAACCAAAAAGCGCTCTTTCACGGCGTCTATGAGTAGAATTGACAGAATTTTAGGTGTGAAGATAGAGCGAGATAGGGTGCTTCAAATACTAAATAGCCTTGGTCTCAATGCAACTCTCTCAGGCGACAATCTTCATGTTGAGCCACCATACTATCGCGAGGACATCGAGTGTGAAAACGACATCGCGGAAGAACTCATTCGAATTTATGGATATGATGTCTATAACAATCTTGATGGCGAGGCGTTTGAAAATTCCTCCGTCACAATCGGTGCGTATGAACCGCGTTTGGTTTTTGAAAATAATTTGAAGAATGAACTTGTTGATTTCGGTTTCTATGAAACGCTGAACTATTCGCTCTACTCTTCCACGGCGTGCGAAAAACTTTTGATAAATGACGAAAGAAAGAATGTTATCAAAATAGCAAATCCAATTAGTGAGGAACTTTCAACTGTCAGAACGGTTATGGCACATGCACTCTTACTTGACATCAAATTTAATCTTTCTGTTGGTAATAAAGATTTGCGTTTCTTTGAGGTGGGCAGGATTTATCTTCCAAAATCTTTGCCACTCACTGAACTTCCTGTCGAAAATAATCGTCTTTCGATTGCAGTTTGCGAAGATGGGTATAATTTCTTTATGCTCAAAAATGTGGTTGGAAACCTACTTATCACAACTTCACTAAACTACAAACTTGTTCGCTCCACTGAGCCATATTTGCACAACGGAATGAGTGCGGACATCATTGCCGAAGATGGCAAAAAGGTGGGGTATTTTGGCAAAATTCATCCAAAAGTTTTGAAAAACTATGATATTTCACACGATGTCTATTATGCCGAACTTGACACTGACTATCTCTCCAGTCTCAAAGAAAAGACCTACAGCGTGAAAGAGGTTTCAAAGTTTGCTGAGGTGGAAAGGGATATTGCGGTTGTTGTGGATGAGGATGTGACAAATGAGCAAATTTCGTCTGCCATCAAGTCGGCGTGCGGAAAACTCTTTAATGGCGTCACTCTCTTCGATGTTTACAGAAGCGATAGTCTAGGCGAAAACAAGAAGAGTTTGGCGTATAAAATTCATCTTTTAAATGAAGAAAAGACGATGACTGCTGACGAAATCAACGCTGTTATCAATAAGGTTTTGAAGAGTTTGGAATATCGCTATAAGGCAAAACTGCGCGCGTAGAAACTTTACAAGTTGCTTTATAAAAATTTTACAACTTCTCTTTGTTATTAAATTTCTTTATGGTATTACATGTATATATAATATATTTGTGTATACTAATAATACCTATTTAAATACGGCTCATTTACGACAAAAATCGCAAAAAATCTTTTTGGCGTGAATGTTGAAAGTTTTTTAGGCTAAATAAAGGATATATTAATTAAAATAAATAAAGGATAATATTAAATAAAGGAGCGATATGATTTTTCTTGACAATGCGGGAACAACATCGATGTTTAAGGAATGTGTGGAAATATATTCTTTTTACGCATGCGATGAGTTCTATAATCCTTCCGCGGTTTCAAGAATAAGCGCCTTTGTGCATGCTAAACTTGATGAGGTTAGGCGCGATGTGTTAAAAAGACTCGGCGCAATCAAAGGTTCGGTCATCTTCACTGGCGGTGCAACTGAGAGCAACAATCTTGCCATTAAGGGCGCGGTCAAAAATGGTGACTTTGAGTATGTTTTTTCAAGTGGCGAGCATCCATCTGTCTACAACGTGGCTAGGGCGTTAGAATTGGAAGGGAAAAAGGTTCATTTTGTGAATTTGGACAAGGATGGGCGTGTCAATCTTAGCGAATTAGAAAAGGTGATAAATAACAAGACAAGGCTTATAAGTTGTATGCTTGTCAGCAACGAAACTGGCGCGATTAATGATATAAAAAAGATTGTGGAGTTAAAAAATCGTCTTGCTCCAAGGGCGCTTGTTCATGTTGATGCGGTGCAAGGCTTTATGAAGATTCCTTTTTCGGTGGAAGATTTAGGCGTGGACGTGCTTTCGTTTAGCGCGCATAAATTTCATGGACCGAAGGGAGTTGGTGGGCTTTACATTCGTTCGCTTCAACTTATTAAAAACATCATCGAGGGTGGCGGACAGGAGTTTGGGCTTCGCTCTGGCACAGAGAATGTTCCAGGAATTATGGCTATGCAGACCGCACTTTCGAAGATTGATGTTAAAGAAAATTACAAACATGTTTCAAAATTAAAAGAGAAATTTAACTATATTCTTGAGAATGAAAGTGGCATTAAAGTGCTAGATTTTCACGGCTCGCCATACATAGAGGTTTTGATTTTTAGTGGTGTGAAAGGCGAGACCATGCTTCACGCTTTGGAAGAAAAGAGCGTCATTGTTGGTCTTGGCAGTGCATGTTCGGCGAAAAAGGCAGGGAATAGAATTTTAGAAAATATAGGATATAATAAAGATGAGATTTTGTCCTCTTGTCGAGTTAGTTTCAATGCGTATATGAGCGAAAGTGAGATTGAAGAGGCAGGCAAAATTATTGCTATGGTTTACAAGGATATGTTAAAGAGGTTGAGTTAATGGAAGAAAGAAAGGTATTACTACTTAAATTTGGCGAACTGTTTTTAAAGGGCAAAAATAAACGCGATTTTGAAAGGTTGCTCATGGACAACATCAGGCGAAAACTTGCGGGCTATAATTTTTCAATGGAATACACAAGCGGTAGGATTGTTATCGAAAATTACGATGAGATAGAAGAGAGTGTTATCGTAGAAAAGTTAAAAACGGTTTTTGGGCTTATCGGCATTGCAAAGGCAGTGGAGATTGACGGCGACTATGAAAATATAAAAAAGTATGTTTCTTCCATCAAACTTTCTGGCACTTTTAGGGTAAGCGCGAAACGCGCCGACAAACGCTTTCCTATGACTTCGGTGGAAATAGAGAGAAATTTGGGCGAGGTGCTTTTAAATTCCAACGAAAATTTGAAAGTTGACCTGCACACTCCAAAGACTATTCTCTATGTGGAAGTGCGATTTAACGGCAAGTGCTATATCTATCATAAAAACATCAAGTGCGCTGGCGGACTACCACTCGGCTCGGGCGGTGAGGCGCTCCTTCTTCTCTCAGGCGGTATCGATAGTCCTGTCGCTGGCTACCTTATGGCAAAGCGTGGGCTTAAAATTCAAGCGGTTCATTTCCACTCCTACCCATACACCAGCGAGCAAGCCAAGGAGAAGGTGATAAAACTTGCGCGAGAACTAACGGACTATGTCGATGAGATCAAATTACATATCGTTTCTTTCACGAAAATTCAAGAGCAAATTCATATGAATTGTGACTCAGAATATATGATAACAATCATGCGCCGGATTATGATGCGTATCTCTGAGAAGATTTGTGAGCGTGAGAACTTGGGCGCGATTATCACAGGTGAGAGTTTAGGGCAGGTTGCCAGCCAAACCATGCAAAGCATAAATGTCACAAACTCTGTCGTATCTCTTCCAGTTTTTAGACCGCTCATCGCTTTTGATAAAGAGGACATTATGGACATCGCAAATAAGATTGGCACATATGAGACCTCCATTTTGCCATACGAAGATTGTTGTACGGTGTTTTTGCCAAAACATCCTGTCATTAAGCCGACGATAAAACGCGCTGAACATTTGGAAAAATTTTTAAATATAGATGCGCTTGTCAAGGAGGCGATAGAGACCGAAGAGGTTATATTGATAAAAGGATAACTTTTTTGTCGTTTCCATATATTCAAAATTATCAATATTTATGAAATCAAAAATCATAATTTTTCATTTTTCTAAATTTATATAAAAAATTAATGTATAAATATGCATAAAATCGCTTGCATATTTATTTATTTTATTGTATAATAATTAAAACGAAATGAATAAACATAAATTTATATTTATTCATAAATCTCTACAAGTGCGTAAAATAGGCGCTTGTAGGCGTTAAGGAGAAAGAGATGGCAAGGAGTTTAAGACAATCGAAAATCTTAGAATTAATATCTGTTAAGGAGATTGAAACGCAGGATGAACTGGCAAAAGAGTTAAAAAATGCCAACTTTGACATCACGCAAGCGACAATCTCAAGGGATATTAAGGAACTTGGACTCACCAAAATTCTTTCGCCGAGCGGAAAATATAAGTATGCGATTTTGGGGAGCGAAGGTCAGGGCGTTTCAAGTAAGTATATCAACATCTTCAAAGAGTGCGTCATCTCTGTGAAAAATGCCTTGAATCTTGCCGTTATAAAAACGATTAAAGGTATGGGCGGAAGCGTGGCTTCATTTATCGACAAACTCAACCTAATCGAACTTATGGGCACAACCTTTGGCGATGACACCGTGCTTTTAGTTTTTCCATCAACCGCTCTGTCAAGTGAGGCGGTTGTCACTCTCAATAATATTTTGGCTTAGGAGGAAGAGTATGCTTTCTTCTCTTTTTATTTCAAATTTTGCACTTATTAAAAATTGTGAGGTTAATTTTAATAAGGGTTTCAATGTTATTCTTGGTCAATCGGGCGCTGGTAAAAGCATTTTGATTGAGGCAATAAGTTTTGTGCTTGGCGCTAAGGCGGACAAAACGCTTCTTCGCACAGGCGAAAATCTTATGAAAGTTGAAGCAGTTTTCGATGATGTCAGCGAAAAGACTAAAAGTAAACTTGAAGAACTTGGCATAGACTCTGACGACGAACTTGTCATCTCGCGCACGCTGAACTCGGACGGCAAAAGCGTGATACGCGTCAATGGCTCGGTTGTTGTTTTGAAAGCGCTTAAAGAAATAACGGCGGACTTTGTTGATTTTTGTGGTCAGCATGACAGCATTGGGCTAATCAACACCAACAATCATCTTGCCTTTCTTGATAAATTTATCGGCAGTGATGTTGACGGATACTTGACACAACTAGACGGATATTTCAATGAGTTAAACGAAATTGAGAAAAAGATTAAGGCGCTGGGCGGAGATGACAGCGAACGCAACAGGCTTAAAGAGATTTTAAGATTTCAAATTGAAGAAATTGAAAGTGCTAACCTTACGCTTGGCGAAGAAGAGGAACTACGCGATAAATTCAATTACATATCTTCGGCGGAAAAGATAAGTGAAAATGTCGGCGAGGCGCTTAATAAAATTGAAAAAGACAACTTTTCTGCATCTAGTCTTGTTTTTGAAGCAAAGAGTGCTCTCTCAACATTAGGCGAATTTCAAAACATCTCCGAGTGTCAGGACAGGCTTGAAAGTGTATATTTTGAACTTAAGGACATCGCCGAGACTTTGGAAGGCGTGCTTGACAGCACCAACTATGACCCTGTGGAACTAGAGCGTATCGACAAACGCCTTGATTTAATCAAAGATTTAAAGCGAAAGTATGGCAAAAACATCGAGGAAATTTTAAAATTTTTAGACGATGCGAAACAGAGACTAGAAGAACTAAGTGGCAGCGAAGAACTTTTAGTGAAGTTGAGCGTGCAAAAGGGTGCGGTGTTAAATAAGATTGCAGAAACATCCTCAAAACTTTCCACTCTAAGAAAAGAAAAGGCGCATGGGCTAGAAAAGAGAATTGAAAATGAACTAAATGACCTTCAAATGAAAGGCACAAGTTTTAAGGTGAATTTTGAGAAATGCGAGCCAACACGCAAAGGTCAAGATTTAGTTAAGTTTATCTTTTCGGCGAATGTTGGAGAAGAGTTAAAAGATTTGTCTAAAACTGCGTCTGGTGGCGAACTTTCAAGACTCCTTCTTGCGTTTAAAAATATCATGCTAGATAAAGAAAGCACTGTCGTTTTTGATGAGATAGACTCCGGCATAAGCGGTCAGACAGCAGGAAAGGTAGCTGAGAAGCTAAAAAATATCTCAAAATACCTACAAACAATCTGCATTACGCACACGCCGGTGGTGGCAAGCAAGGGCGACGAGTTTATTTTGGTTGAAAAGCACACCGAAAATGGCGAAACAATATCAACAGCAAGGTCGATTAAAGGCGAAGAGATTGTGAAAGAGATTGCAGGACTTATCGATGGCAATGAAAACATCTCCACAACCGCATTAAACCACGCGAAAGAATTATTATCGAAATAGTAATCATCTTTTTTATACAATCATTTTGAACTAGAAATATAAAAATATTCTAATTAAAAAAATTATAAGACCTTTTCAACTTTTGAATGTTAAGAAAAGAGAACATTCTATCCAATGTCTTAATTATTTTTTAATTTTATTAAAAACTAATGACAAACAGTAATAATGTGTGGTATAATATAAAATATGAAAAAAAGTGCATACGATATAGATATCTTCTTTAAAGATTATGTTTTAAATAATAGTAAATTTTCTTTTGATAGAGCGGTAGTCTTAAAAGAAAATTTAAAAAATAAAAAAATAACATCAATTTTAGATTTGGCTTGTGGCACAGGCCTGTTTTTAAATGAGATGGCCAAAAATTTTGATTTAAAATATGGCGTAGGTCTAGATTTGAGCGAGAACATGATAAAATATGCTAAAAATCATAATCAATCACAAATTTTGGAATTTATTAAAGGAGATATGACCGATTTTTGCTTGAAAAAAACCTTTGATCTAATAACTTGTAACTATGATGCAATCAACCATCTTAACTTATTTGAAGATTGGCAAAAGATGTTTGATAAAGTTTATGAGCACTTAAATAGTGGTGGGATTTTTACTTTTGATTTTAATACTTTATTAAAGTTAAAGAATTTTAATAGAGATTCATACTATGAATGTGAAGATTATAATTGTGTATGGCACAATACAAACAAAAATAATAAGTTTAATTTTAATTTTTCATACTATGTAAAACAAAAAAATGGAAACTATAAACTAATAAAATCAAGTCAAACCGAATCCACATTCTCTCATAAATTGATAACTAAAGCACTTAAATTATCAGGCTTTAACCATATTGAATTTTGTGATAAAAATTTTAAAAAATGCTGTCCAAACAAAGTTTTTAGATGCTTTGTTATTTGTAAAAAATAGTAAAAGAATTGGAGTTAAGCATGGAAAAGAAAAGAGAGCGCGCAAGAGCAATTATTGTTCGTGAGGGCAGGCTTGTTTCAATGTATCGTGAAAAACAGGGGAGAATTTATTATACTTTTCCTGGCGGTGGCATGGAAGAGAACGAAAGTGAAGAAGCTTGCGTAAAACGCGAAGTGTTTGAAGAATTTGGTATCATTGTGAAACCAATCAAAAAGGTTTACACTTACGAAAATAAAATTAGCAAAGAACATTTTTATCTTGCAGAATGGCTTTCTGGTAAGTTCGGCTCTGGCGAGGGTGAAGAGTTTCAGGATAATCAAAATAATGGAGTTTATATACCAAAGCTTATTAAAATTTCTGACATACCAATGCTTCCGCTTGTGCCACCAGAAGTGGCTTCCGCTTTCTATTCTGACTACATAAAAAATGGCAATGACATTCGAAATGATGTTAAGTTTATTTTTGGTGAGATAAAATAACTTGACAAAATAATTTAGAGTTTGTATCATGTTTTCAGGTAAATTAAGGAGGTATTATGGAAATTTTTGTTTCAGGAGAAGGAAGAAAGGAGTTAGCGCCAAATTTAATTGGCTTAGATTACACATTTAAGGCAAAAGAAAAAACTTATGAAAAGGCAGTTGAGATAGGCACAAAAATAGTGGCTGATTATTTGCAATTTTTGATTTCCGAAGGCTTTAGTAAAAGTGATTTTAAAACATCTAGTATGCGTGTAAGTGAAGCTAGTACTTATGACGCAAAAACTAAGAAATACATAAAGGATGGGTATCTTTTTGTCCAAGAAGCGAGCATTGAGTTTGATTATGACTTAAAGCGTATGGCAAAAATAATTGAAGCAACTTCAAAACTAAAAACGCCACCAACCTATGAAATAGTTTTCGATATTAAAGATAAAGCGCAAATGGAAGATGAAATTGTCACACTTGCTGTCCTTGATGCAAAGCATAAAGCAGAAAATATCGCAAAGGCAATGGGCAAGCAGATTAAAGAATGTAAAAGGGTGGAATATTCTACAAATGATAGGGGATTTTCTGGGCATTACGATATGATGGAATGTCGAATGATGTCAAAAGAAAACTCTGCTCAAAACATTGAACAGGTATTTGTGCCAGAAGATATAGTATTGACGAAATCGGTTAATTGTGTTTTTGAAGCTTAGTAGTATAAGAATATTTTTTAATAAAAAATGCTATAAAAATAATATAGTGTTATTTATCATTGCTTTTTAGCTTTCCTTTAAGAGTTTTGGCTTGCAGAATTTTTTAAGTTTAGTTATAGATTTACAAACGTTGCTATTTATTTGACAAAATTGTCAAAATATTTTAAACTTAGTGTATGAGAGTTTTAGGAATTGACCCCGGCTATGCAATTGTCGGCTACGGGATTATTGAAACAAGCGAAAATAATAAGATTATCGACTATGGTGTTATCGAAACGCCAAAAGAGGATCCATTGCCTATAAGGCTTCAGCACATCGATGAGGCGCTTAGGGTTATCTTTGAGACCTACAGGCCTGACGAGGTGGCGATTGAGGAACTTTTCTATTTCAAGAACCAAAAGACCGTTATTCAAGTGGCGCAGGCGCGCGGTGTGATAGTGCTTGCAAGTCAAAAATATTGTGGGCGCACTTTTGAATACACACCTATTCAAATCAAGCAGGCGCTGACAGGCAATGGTCATGCAGAGAAGAGACAGATGCAGTATATGGTCAAAAATGTGCTTGGGCTTAAGGATATTCCGCGTCCGGATGATGCTGCGGATGCGCTCGCGGTGGCGATATGCCATGGGCAAATCAATCCTAGGCTTAATTTTAATATGATGTGAGAAGTCTAGACTTGTTTTCTTGATTTGCTTATCTAGTTTTAAACAAAAATTTCGAATATTTCGTATTCCGAATATCTCGAAAAAAGTTACAAAAATTGTTTTTTAAACGAATGCAACTTTAATATTTAAAACGATTGAAAAAATTTATGTGAGGAAGATATGATTTCATTTTTAGTGGGAACGATTGAAGAAAAATATGAAAATACGCTTGTTATGGATGTCAACGGCGTGGGTTATGAACTGCAAATTTCCAATAACTCGCTTGTGGCACTTCCAAACACCAACGAAACTTGCAAAATCTACACATATTTGCATGTGAAAGAGGATGGAATTGCGCTTTTTGGGTTTGCTTCGCAAGAAGAAAAGAACATTTTTATGAAACTTATCACGGTTTCTGGCGTTGGTCCGAAAATGGCAATCGCGATACTTTCTGGCATGAAGATAAGCGACTTAGTTGTGGCAATTTCACGCGAGGATGTTTCGCTTTTATCCAAAATCAAGGGCTTGGGCAAGAAAACTGCCGAGCGCGTTTGCCTTGAACTTAAGGATAAGATATCAGTCGCAGGCTACGGCACAGACCTATTCAACTACAAGGAAAATCTCGACAACTTCTATGATGAGAACGCTCTTAATGATGCGGTGGAAACGCTTATCAACTTGGGCGTCAACAAGAACGAGGCTTATAGGCTGGCGCGCGCAAATGCCGGCGATGGTGCAACCGCGGAAGAGATTATTTTGAAAGTTCTTCGCTATTTAGGGCGTTAAATTTGGGGTGAGATATGGAAGATAGATTTATAACAAGCACAAAGAATTTTACTGATGCTGAGATTGAAACTTCGCTTCGACCAACAAGCCTAGATCAATATGTTGGACAAGATAAAATTAAGGAAAGTTTGAAGGTCTACATTCAGGCGGCAAAGTCGCGTAAGGATGCACTCGACCACGTGCTTTTATATGGTCCACCAGGCTTAGGTAAGACAACACTTTCGCACATTATTGCGAAGGAACTAGGCTCGCAAATCAAAATCACATCAGGTCCTGCCATTGAGCATGCTGCCGACCTTGCGGCGATACTGACCAATCTTAACAAAAATGATGTTTTGTTTATCGACGAAATTCATAGGCTAAATAAGACCGTTGAGGAAATTCTCTATCCTGCCATGGAAGATTTCGCGCTTGATTTTATTGTCGGCAAAGGTCCATCGGCGAAGAATATGCGACTTAAAATTCAACCTTTCACGCTTATCGGCGCGACCACAAAGGCGGGTATGCTGACAAGTCCACTCCGCGATAGGTTTGGCGTTATCTGCAGGCTCGAATTATATTCAGACAAAGACCTACAAATCATCATTAAGCGTTCGGCTGAGATTTTGAATATCAAAATTGACGAAAGTGCCAGCCTTGACATCGCAAAGCGTTCGCGCGGAACACCAAGAATTGCTAATCGTCTTTTAAAGCGTGTTAGAGATTACGCCGAAGTTTTGGGCAGTGGCGAGATAACAAAGGAGATAACCGACCAAGCGCTTGCAAAAATGGAAATTGACGAACTTGGGCTTGACTTTATCGACAGAAAGATACTTGAAAGCATAATCTACAAATTCGGTGGCGGACCTGTGGGACTCGACACGCTGTCGGCGACCATTGGCGAAGATGCAGGCACGATTGAAGATGTCTATGAGCCATATTTGATGCAATTAGGATTTATTGCAAGAACCCCACGCGGGCGTATTGCAATGGAAAACGCATATCATCATCTTGGACTAGACTACAACAAATGATTGGTGCGGACACCAACTACGCTTTTACGCCGGCACGGAAAATTAAAAATTTTTCTAACGGTTGCTCCGATGGTTTCGCAATCCTCTTCGGCGTCATAAACGGCACTTCATTTCGTGATTTGTCTTACACCAAATCACTTACCATTCGTTTGTTTACTCCTTATCTCCAAAAATGGCATTTTCGGAGTGCCACATTTTGAGATTTTTGATTTATGCTCGTTGAACACAGTTCTACACTTCGCAAAATCAAAAATTGAATAAATATAAACAAAAACACTTTAATATTATATTTAAACATAGAACAAAGCACAGTTTGTTACCAAGAATTAGGATTTTTTGATAGAATACAAAAGGAACATTATGCAAAGAGAATTATTACGATCTACTTATCATTATGATTTGCCAGAGGAGCTTATTGCTCAAACTCCGGTTGAACCACGCGACTCGTCGCGTCTTTTATGCTATAATCGAAAGACCGAAAAGGTGCAAGACCTACATTTTTATGATATCTACAACTTTTTGAATAAGGGCGATGTTTTGGTTGTCAATAACACGCGTGTTTTGCCAGCTAGACTTTATGGCTTTAAGCATACTGGCGCGAAAATTGAGGTGCTTCTTCAAAAGCGGATAGATTTGACACATTGGGAAGTGATTGCAAAACCATTTAAGCGTTTGGATGAAGGAACAGAAATTGTTTTTAACGAAAACATTTTTGCCGTTGTTGTTAGTAAGGAAACTTTTGGTTCTTGTGTCATTGAATTTAAGTATGACCTAAAAAAGACCTTTGAAGAGCATTTGATGGAGATAGGCACTGTTCCACTTCCGCCATACATAAAGGAAAAGTTGAAAGACCCAGAGCGCTATCAAACTGTCTATGCCAAAGTGGAAGGTTCAAGTGCAGCGCCAACTGCGGGGTTACACTTTACTAAAGACTTATTAGCAAGATTGAAAGATAAAGGTGTAGAGATTTGTGAAGTTTTGCTCCATGTTGGACTCGGCACATTTAGACCGGTTAAGGAAGATAATATTTTGGAACATAAAATGCACAGCGAATATATTGAGGTGTCCAAAGAGGTGGCAAATAGACTTAATAAGGCAAAACAAGAGGGTCGGCGAGTTATCGCTGTCGGAACGACCTCAGTTAGAGTTTTGGAAAGTGCAAGTGACAAAATAGGTCACATTCTTCCAGTCAAAAAAGAGACGGACATCTTCATTTATCCGCCATATAAATTTAAGTTTGTGGATGCACTCATCACCAACTTCCACTTACCAGAGTCGACTCTTATTATGCTTGTTTCTGCCTTTATCGGCGACATTGATAAAACGCTTGAATTATATAAACACGCAGTAAATAGTCGGTATCGTTTCTTCAGTTTTGGCGATGCCATGTTTATTGAATAATACACCATATATGGTGTAGTATGCAATAATACCACAACAAGATATTGTTAAGTTGTTTTGTGCTATTTATCTAGATTTTTATTCGGATAATCGGACAAAATAAATTTTGATATATTCGATATAAAAAATTTTTGAATTAGAAAATGAAAAAAAAGGAAAATTTAATAGGGAAAATTATGGAAGAATTTAGTTTTGAAATAGAGAAAATTTGTCCAAAAACAGGTGCGCGAGCAGGCATATTTCACACTCCGCGTGGAGATATAAAAACGCCGGTCTTTATGCCGGTTGGCACGCAAGCCACAGTGAAAGGACTAAGGCGAGAAGATTTGGATGAGATGGGCGCGCAGATAATACTCTCAAACACCTATCATCTTTTTTTGCGACCCGGACATGAGATAATTAGAAAGGCGGGCGGACTCCACAAGTTTATGAATTACGACAAACCAATTCTCACTGACAGCGGTGGCTTTCAAGTTTTTTCGCTGTCAGACTTACGAAAGGTTTCGGAAAATGGCGTGGAATTTCGCTCTCATTTAAGCGGAGAAAAGTTTTTGATGACGCCAGAACTTTGCATGGATATTCAGGAGGCACTGGACAGTGACATCCATATGGCACTCGACCAATGCACTGAGGCTGGAGCGACGCGCGAAGAGGCGGAAAGAGCGAGAGATTTAACAAAAATTTGGCTGGAAAAATGTTACAACCATCACAAGGGAGGGAAACATATTCTCTTTCCAATTGTGCAGGGCAATATGTTTAAAGATTTAAGGGCAAAGTGCATCGAAGATTGCCGTCCGTATGCGCGATGCGGTATCGCGATAGGAGGACTATCGGTGGGCGAAGAGAAGAGTGTGATGTATGACATTCTCGACTTTATGAACCCACTTTTGCCACAAAATATGCCACGCTACCTTATGGGCGTTGGTAGCCCTGACTGCCTAATCGAAGGTTTTGCACGCGGTATTGACATGATGGACTGCGTGCTTCCAACGCGTATTGCAAGAAACGGCACGGCATTTTCTAAATATGGCAAAATGGTGATTAAAAATTCCACTTTCAAGGAAGATTTTGCTCCGATTGAAGAGGACTGCGACTGCTACACCTGCAAGCACTATTCGCGTGCCTACATTCGCCATCTTATAAACGCCGATGAGATGCTGGGCGCGGAACTTCTTTCCATTCACAACCTAAGATTTTTAATACGACTTGCCGAAAACACCCGAAAGGCGATTATGGGCGACTATTTCGCCGAGTTTAAGGACGAATTTTTGGCAAAATATAAGATTTAAAATATAAGATTTAAAATATAAATTTGAAACTTTTTATTGATTGAGATTGAAAAAATGAAACTTGTTTGTTTCATAGGTTTTGTGTGTGAAAAAATGATAAAAGACAAAATTAGACACAATTCGCTAAAAATTTTTGCACATAATGTTTGCTTTTTAAAGTTGTATGTGTTACAATAATGCTTGTATATTAGGTTAATTATGTTATTTATATATTAATTTTATCTAATAACTATAAAGGGAGAAAAATTATGCATGAATTTACTTTAAAAGACGACATGGTAACACTTAGCGTTAAAGTCACACAAAAAGAATGGGAGGAGAGACTTCAAGAGGCTTATGAAAACAATAAGTCCAGATTTTCTATCACAGGCTTCAGAAAAGGTCACGCTCCAAGAAAGGTTATTGAAAAAACCTATGGCGATGACATCTTCTTTGAAGACGCTGTTCAAATGATTGCCAACACTGAAATTATTGATTTTCTAACCAAAAATCCAAAGTTGGAGCCACTTCAAGCGCCAAATATTAAAAATGTTGTTATGGACAACAACGGTCTCAGTTTTGACCTAAACTTTGAGGTTATGCCAGAGATTAAACTTTGCAAATACACAGGTCTTGAGTTCAAAAAACTTTCCACCAAGGTGACTGACGCGGACGTTGAACACGAGATAGGACACCTTTTGAACGACAACGCCACTTTCACCGATGCTGAAAGAGAGACCAAGAACGGCGACCAAGTTGTTATCGACTTTGTTGGATATGTTGACGGCAAGGCGTTCGAAGGCGGAAGAGCGGAAAACTATCCATTGGAACTTGGCTCTCACACCTTTATCGAAGGCTTTGAAGAGCAACTCGTTGGCAAAAAAAAGGGCGACGATGTTAAGGTTGACATTAAATTTCCAGAAAACTATGTTGACTATCTAGCAGGCAAAAGCGGATATTTTGATGTTAAAATCAAAGAAGTAAGAGAGAAAACTCTTCCAACTCTCGATGACAAATTTATTTCTAATGCGACAGAATATGAAACCGTTGAAGAGTATAAAAAATATCTACAGGAGCATATTCAATCTATGAAGGAAGACCGCTCAATCGCAAGGCTCAAATCTGACATCTATGAGTATCTTCTCAAAAACACCAATGTTAAGGCACCGCAGTTCATGATTGACCAAGAAGTTCACGCGGAGATGCACGAAATTGAAGATAGAGCGAAGAGTTTTGGCATGACAATGGAACAGTATTTCGACGCAGTTAAGATGCCAATGGAAGAATATAGGAATATGTGCGAAGAGAGAGCAAGTAGGTCAATTAGAATGCACTACATCTTCGAGCAACTCTTTGACAAGTTAAAAATAACCGCTTATGAAGAAGAGATAACTGCACAACTTGAAAAAATGAAAGCAACTGATGCCGATGAAAACGCAAGACTTCAAGCCATCCATATGGTTAAAGTCAACAAGGTGTTCAACTACCTTTGCGAAAATAACAAACTTGTTGAAGTCGACACGGTGGAAGAATTATAAAATTTAGTAAATCAAAGGTTAAAAATATAAATTTTAAGGAGGTTTATTATGTTAGTACCAATGGTTGTTGACCAAACAGGAGCAAACGAAAGGTCATACGATATTTATTCAAGATTACTTGAGGATAGAATCATCTTTTTAGCGGGCGAAATCACAGACGAAACGGCAAATATTGTGATTGCTCAACTTATCTATCTTGAAGGAAAAAATCCAGACAAGGATATTTTCATATATATTAATAGCCCGGGCGGTTCAGTCAGCGCTGGCATGGCAATCTACGACACCATGAACTACATCAAGTGCGATGTTTCCACAATTTGTGTCGGTCTTGCCGCTTCAATGGGCGCGTTCCTTCTTTCAAGCGGAACAAAGGGCAAGAGATTTGCGCTTCCTAACAGCGAGATTATGATTCACCAGCCACTCGGCGGTGCTCAAGGTCAGGCAAGCGACATCGAAATTCAGGCACGCCATATTCAAAAAATTAAGGCAAAACTCAACAAAATTTTAAGCGAGAACACAGGCAAACCACTTGAAATAATTGAAAAGGACACTGACCGCGATAATTACA
Source organism: uncultured Clostridia bacterium (assembly GCA_944377825.1). Taxonomy (GTDB): domain Bacteria; phylum Bacillota; class Clostridia; order Christensenellales; family UBA1242; genus Caccovivens. Next base: position 46,206 of record CALWGA010000040.1, read on the forward strand.
TGACTCCAGATGAAGCAAAAGAATATGGTCTTATCGATAATATTTTTGTGACAAGAAAGGCAAACTAAGAAACAACTTTAAAGGAGATGTATGAAAGATATTGAAGTTTACTGCTCCTTCTGTGGTAAGCCACAGAGTAGCGCAAAAAAGTTGATAGCAAGCCCAAATGGCGAGGCGTATATCTGTGATGATTGCGTTAGAATTTGTCTTGATATTATTAAGCAGGATAGTTTAAAAATCAAAGTCTATAAAGACCTTGAAATACCTTCGCCTAAGGAGATTAAAAAACAACTTGATAACTATGTGATAGGGCAGGACCAAGCAAAGAAGGTGCTTTCGGTTGCCGTGTTCAATCACTATAAAAGGATAAACTACAACAATCACTTAAAACTTGACGGCAAGAAAAAGAAAAACGAAAACAGCGTCGAACTTGAAAAGAGCAATATCTTAATGATAGGTCCAACAGGTTCAGGAAAGACGCTTTTGGTTAAAACTTTGGCAAAAATCTTGGATGTTCCTTTCGCAGTTGCCGATGCCACAACACTCACTGAAGCGGGATATGTGGGCGAGGATGTTGAAAATGTACTTTTGAAACTCATTCAAAACGCTGATTACGACATTTCGCGTGCAGAGCGTGGCATAATCTACATCGATGAAATAGATAAGATTTCAAGAAAAAGCGAAAATCGTTCAATAACACGTGACGTGGGCGGTGAGGGCGTGCAACAGGCGTTACTTAAAATTATTGAAAGCACGATTGCGTCCGTTCCGCCACAAGGTGGAAGAAAACATCCGCATCAAGAGATGCTTCAAATCGACACCACAAACATTCTCTTTATTTGCGGTGGAGCGTTTGTGGGCTTAGATGATATAATATATAAAAGGATGGCTTCTTCCGCGCTTGGCTTCAATGCGGAGATTAAAAATTCCTCTGAAAGAGCGAAAATCAACTACTCGCAAGACGTTCAGCCTGATGACTTAATCAAGTTTGGTCTTATTCCAGAGTTTGTGGGCAGACTTCCAATTATCACAGGGCTTGACAATCTCGATGTCAACGCGCTTGGGAAGATTTTGGTTGAGCCTAAGAACAGTTTGATTAAGCAATACACAGAACTTTTCAAAATGGATGGCTTTGAACTTGAGTTTGAGAAGGACGCCATTACCTATGTTGCAAATAAGGCTTTGGAACTTAAAACGGGCGCAAGAGGTATAAGAACCATCATGGAAACAAGAATGACTGAACTTATGTATGACCTTCCAGACCCAAAAGTCTATGAAAAGGTTATAATCACCAAGGATTTCATGGAAAAAGGCTCAGCGCCAACGCTCATCGCAAGACCTCAAACTGAGGCTAAGGAAAATGTGGGCTAAATTTGAAGGGATTGTTGGTTTATTTATTAGTAATAGTTTTTATATTTTAAACATAAATCCTTTATTCAAATTTAATCATATTAAAAAAATAACAAATTTTGTGAAAAGTTTTGCAAAACAGTTGACAGGTGAAATTTTATATGCTATAATATCGGCGTATGAAAGTAGAAGTTTCCTTCTCACCTGTCGAATTTTGTTTTGACATGGTCACAAAATTTAATAAACTATTTTATTATTTTTTGGTGGGAAACATTCTTTCTGCCAAATTTTTTTTAAAGGAGATTACGACAATTTTTAAGGAACAATTAATTAATGAGCAAATCACCGCCAAAGAGGTTCGTTTGATAGGAACGGATGGCGAGCAACTCGGGGTTATGCCGATTGAGAAAGCAAGGCAAATCGCTGATAATGAGGGACTTGATTTGGTTCTAATGTCAGGAAGTTCCAATCCTGCTGTTTGCAAAATCATGGACTATGGCAAATATCGTTTTGACAGCATTAAGCGTGAAAAGGAACTCAAAAAAAATCAAAAAATTGTGGAACTTAAGGAAATTCAACTCACAATGCGCATCGACCAATATCACATCAATTTCAAACTTAAAAACGCTCAAAAGATATTGCAAGACGGCGATAAGGTCAAGGTTTCTCTTCGCATGAAAGGTCGTGAACAGGCCTATTCTAAGAATGCCGTTGAGGTGGTTGAAAACTTTGTATCCGCGCTCAGCGAGTTTGGAACAACCGATAAAAAGCCAGAGATTGTTGGAAGAAATGTCATTGTTGTAATCAGTCCAAAAAAGACAAAATAAAAGGAGAAAAGTTATGCCTAAGCAAAAAACACACAGTGGTGCAAAAAAGCGTTTTTCACTCACTGCAACAGGAAAGGTTAAGTATGCAAGACCTGGCAAAGGTCACTTCTTAACAGTAAAAAACAAAAATCGCAAGAGAAAACTTAGAAAAGGGTCTTATATTGCAGGAAAGAATGCAAACAACATTAAGACGCTCCTTTGCAAGTAATGGAGGTAGGTCATGAGAATTAAAAGAGGCGTGAACGCAGTTAAAAAGCGTAGAAAAATCTTAAAATCAGCCAAAGGTTATTTTGGTGCAAAGAGTAAACTCTATAGAACCGCACGTGAGCAGGTTATGAAATCTGGTCAATATGCTTATATTGGCAGAAAACAAAAGAAGAGAGATTTCCGTGCACTTTGGATAACAAGAATCAACGCTGGTTGCCACCAAAACGATATCTCTTATTCAAGATTTATCTCTGGACTTAAGAAAGCAAATATCGCATTAAACCGTAAGGTGCTTGCAGACATTGCCGTTCGCGAGCCAGAAACTTTCGCTAAACTTGTTGAAACAGCAAAGAAGGCTTAATGGAAAGGGCGAGCAAAGACCTAATTTCAAACTTAAAAAAGCAAAAACGTGATAAGTCTTTGCTTTTTTTGGATAATGTCAAAATAATAAAAGATGCTCTTCCATATATTAAGGTGGAATTGATTTTGACAGCGAATGAAAAATTGACTTTTGATGCAGGCGATGTCAAAGTTTATAAAACCGATGCAAAAACCATTGAAATGCTTGCTGACACTGTCACTCCGCAAGGGATAATTTGTGTGGTAAGAATGGAGAAGAAAACTTTAATCGTTCCAAAAGGCAACTTTTTGGTTTTAGACTCGCTTCAGGACCCGGGAAACATGGGAACGCTTATTCGAACATCGGTTGCCTGTGGTTTTGACGCAGTTTTCAGTGTGGACTGTGTGCATATCACAAATTCCAAACTCATTCGAAGTTCGGTGGGCGCGGTGTTTAATCAAAAAATTTACGAAATGACAAAGGAAGAGTTTATAACCTTTGCTAAATCTAACAACTTACTGCTTGCCAAATGCGACATGAATGGCGAAAATGTTTTCGCTAAAAATTTCGAAAAGAATTTAGGTATTGTTGTCGGTAACGAAGGTCAGGGAGTGAGCAGTGAAATATCCAATCTTTGTCAAATTTCTCTTTCCATACCTATGAAAGGTAATATCGAAAGTCTAAACGCAGGCGTCAGTGGTTCAATCATCATGTATCAAATTGCAAAATCAAATTTAATTTAGGAGGTGTTTATATGTCAGGTCACTCAAAATGGCACAATATTCAGGCACGTAAGGGTAAGTCCGATGCCGCACGTGGAAAAATATTCACAAAAATCGGTCGTGAAATCGCTGTTTGCGTTAAAGCAGGTGGTCCTGACCCGAACACCAATAGCAAACTCCGTGATATCATCGCAAAGGCGAAACAAAATAACATGCCAAACGATAATATCGAGCGTTCCATTAAGAAAGCGTCTGGCGAACTTAGCGGAATTAACTATGAGGCTATCACATATGAAGGCTATGGCGTGGGCGGTTCGGCAGTCATCGTTGAGTGCTTGACCGACAACAAAAACCGAACAGCAGGAGATGTTCGTCACGCCTTTGATAAACACGGCGGAAGTTTGGGCTCATCAAACTGCGTTTCATACTTATTTAATAGAAAAGGCATTGTCATTGTTTCGAGCGTTGTGGATGTCGACACTCTTATGATGGACGCACTCGACGCTGGTGCTGTCGACGTTGTTGAAGATGACGACCTTGTTCAGGTTATTACAGAGCCGAATGAACATGTGAAAATGGAAGAGGCACTCACAAAGAAAGGTTACACCGTGATTTCAGCGGACACCGAACTTGTGCCAGACAACTATGTCGACTTAAACGAAGAACAATTAGGTAAATTTAACAGAATGATAGACGCACTCGAAGATTTAGACGATGTTCAAGAGGTTTATCACAATGTAAATATGTAAGGCAGATTTATTCTGTCTTTTTTTATATTACTTATCAAAATCAAAACCTAATTTTCTTTAAATTTTACCAAATTTTCTATAAATTCCGCTATTTTTTCTTCAAATTTTGCCATATTTTTTAGAGTTTTAAGGCGGAATTTTGAGAATATTAGGCTGGAAATTTAATAATTAAAATTTTATATTAAATAGTTTGACAAAACGCTAAAAAAAGTTTAAACTAGAATTGTGTGGGAAACCACGCAAATTTTATAAAGGAGAAATGCGAAAATGGGAGGAATGTTATTAGACGTCACTCCTGCAATCGCATCTGTAATAGCAATCGTTTGTCTAATTGCGGGTCTTTTGATTGGTGGCGGAGTAATTATTCTTTATACCAATAAAAAAATGCAAAAAAATAAATCAAATGCTGTTAAAATCATTGAAGATGCGTATGCAGAGGCTAAGACGATAAAAAAAGAAGCCATGCTGGAAAGCAAGGAATTAGCACAAAAAGCGAAAGACGAGGCTGATGAAGAGGTCAAAAATAGGCGCCAAGAGGCTGTAAAACTTGAAGAAAGACTCAATCAACGCGAAGAATTTATCGAGAAAAAGGAACTTTCTTTAGATAAAAGAACGGAACAACTTGAGGACGAAAAGAAAGAAATCGCTGAAATTAAGCAAGGTCTCGAGAAAGAGAAAGAAAACTTGAATACTCTTAAAGACCAGGCTATGCAAGAAATCGAAAAAGTGGCAAAGATGTCTAAGCAAGAGGCGGTCGATATGCTTGTGAACACTATGCGTGAGGATGCTCAAAAAGAGGCATCGAAAATTGTTAAGCAGATTGAAGAGGACGCGAGAGAAAACGGCGAACTAAAGGCGCGCGAAATTATCGGACAGGCTCTTCAAAAATGTGCCACTGAAACAACTTCCGAGATGACCGTCTCTGTCGTTTCGCTACCTAATGACGAGATGAAAGGCAGAATTATCGGTCGTGAGGGCAGAAATATTCGTGCAATCGAAGCGGCAACTGGCGTGGAACTTATCGTGGATGACACACCAGAGTCTATCACAATCTCTGGGTTTGACCCGATTCGAAGAGAGGTTGCAAGGCTCGCACTTGAGAAACTTATAACTGACGGCCGTATTCATCCAACCAGAATTGAAGAGATTGTGGAGAAAATGCAACGCGAGGTTGACAAAACCATTAAACAGGCAGGCGACGAAGCGTGCAACGAAACTGGAATTTACAATTTAAACATTGAACTTGTTAAAATTTTAGGCAGATTGAAATATCGAACAAGTTATGGGCAAAATGTTTTAAAACACTCCATCGAAACCTCAATCATCGCTGGACTTTTGGCGTCCGAAATAGGCGCAAATGTGAAAATAGCCAAGCGCGGTGGGCTTCTTCACGACATCGGCAAGGCGCTCGACCATGAAATGGAAGGCACTCACGTTCAAATCGGCGTGGAACTTGCAAGAAAGTATGGCGAAAGTGAAGAGGTTGTGCACTGCATTGAGGCGCACCACTTCAATGTGGAATTTAAAACGATTGAGGCAATCATCGTGCAGGTTGCGGATGCCATTTCATCTTCAAGACCTGGCGCTAGACGTGATTCCTTTGAGAACTATATTAAAAGATTGCAACAACTTGAAGAGATTGCCAACAGTTTCAAAGGCGTGGAAAAATCCTTCGCGGTTCAAGCGGGAAGAGAAGTGCGCATAATTGTGAAACCTGAAGAGATTTCTGACAGCCAAGCAATGTTTATGGCAAAGGAAATCGCATCAAAGATTGAAAATGAAATGCAATATCCAGGTCACATCAAGGTCAACGTGATAAGAGAAAGTAGGTTCATTGAAACCGCAAAGTAAGAGATTTTTTTCTAGACCACTGCATATCAATAAAATGTAAGCGGATTGTAAGTTGAAACTAATAGCATATTATCAAAGAACAACCAAGTGCGAAGCATTTGAAAGAGACTAAATATAGTTTAAATAAACCTCATGCAGTTTGCTTTCATATTGATAAAGATTAGGAGAAAATATGTTTAAGTTGAAAAAGAACACCGAAAATAATGAAGAGATTGTAAAGGCAGAACCGCCAAAAGAAACCAAACAAGAAGAAATTTCTTCAGAAACTGAGTTAAAAACAGATGCTAGCGCTTTAGAAGAGCAGACCGTCAGCGTGCAAAGTGTTACCGAAACAGAGACTAAAGGCAAGAAAAAGGAAGAGAAGAAAGAAGAAAAAAAGGTGATTAAGTGGGGACCGAATAGAGTTCTTCAGTGCTTTGCCTATTTTTCAGTGGTTCTCATTGCCATAGCCATGATTTTGCGCTTGATTTTCAAAAATCAACCTGACATTGCCATCTATATGCAGGGCGTGGGCGAGTGTTTAGCGTATATCGTTTGCATTTGGCTTGGTTTTTACTTCACACGAAAACGCGGAAATATTTGGTGGCTAATCGGCTGGATAATCGCTTCGGTAATACTTGTGATTTTCTATATTTTTGCGATTGTTTAAAATTTAATGTAGTTAATTTCTTGAATTAATGTAGTTGTTTTATAATTTAACATTATTTAATAGGTTAGCAGTTGGTAAAAAATTTATGTAAATTTATCTCTTTGCATTAAAATTTTAATCTCAACAACTAAAAACACTAAATATGCTAAAATTTATATTTAAAAGGAAAGTATGAAAAAGAAAAACATCGTTTATATCATAAGTGCTGTTATAATAGTTTTATGCGTTATTTTCGCTCTACTCATCGACGTGTGGGGGAGTTTTTCCTATTTCGTGCTTGCCTTGATGACGGTTTTTTCGTTAGTTTGGGCAGGATATTTGATTTATAACTACTGCACCGATTTTAAAAAGCAACTTGAAGAAGATTTTTCTTACTATAAAGCCGAGAAAATCAACTCAACTTCTGTCACATCTGAAGAATTTGAAAAGAACGAGCAGGCATATCGAAAAGAATTTAATAAGTCGGCAAGAAAAAGCAAAATCTTTGAAATTTGCAAGATAATTCTTTGTTTTGACTTTGCTGGGCTCTTCATCTTTGCCATGTTTGTGGCGTAAAAAATTTTAATTTTGTTAATTTAATTAAATAATATCAAAGGAGAAAAAAATGGCTAAATTATTTGTAAGATGCAGGGGGGATTCACAACCTGAATATGATGTCTGCGTAATAGGCGGATGTTCCATCGATTTAACGACCTACGAGGATGGCTCAAGCGAGTTATTTTTCGGCGGAAAAGGCGCAAATCAAGCGGTTGCAGCAGCGCGTGCTGGTGCAAAAACTTGCATGATAACTAAGTTAGGTAAAGACGAATACTACGAGCCGATAACCGACAATCTTATCAAAAACGGCGTTGATGTCTTTGTCAGCACAACAACCAAAGCCAAAAATGACGTCACAAAAATATATATCAAAGATGGCGACAACACCATTGAGCGTCATAACGAAATGATAAACACATTCGGCAAAAAATTGGTCGAAAAATTTAAGGATATCATTCTTGCGTCGAAATATATTGTCATTCAAAATAAAGCGCCATATTCTTTCACAAAATATTTGGTAGATTTTTGCTATGCAAACAAAAAGAAGGTGGTTTTAACCCCTTCAAATCCAACGCAACTTGTTGTGAGTGAGGAAAGTAACCGAAAACTTATAGACAAAATTGCATATATCTGTGCCAATGAGAAGGAAACCAAGATTGTTTTTGGCAATGAAGATGTTGTAGATGTGGTCAAAAATCATCCAAAAAAACTTATCACAACCTTGGGCGCAAGGGGACTGATTTATGCTGAAAATGGCGAAGTGACCACGCTTCCAGCGCTTAAAACCAAAAATGTGATTGACACAACGGGCGCAGGCGACACCTTTTGTGGCAATTTTGTTGCAAATCTTGCACACGGCTATTCTTTTGCTGAAGCAATTAGGGTGGCACAATATGCTTCTGCCTATAAAATTAGATATAAGTCTGCACAAGCCGGCATGCCAACAAGTGCGGAGTTAGAGCGATTTATAAAAGAAAATTCCAGTAAGGAAAGGAGGTAACTATGACCTTTCCTTATTTTCGTGAATTTGATTTTGCTAAAAAATTAATAAAAAGAACTTACGCTCATTTATCCAGCAAGTCTTTGAGTGCCAGCATAAAAGCCGATGAGTCTATTGTGACAAATTTAGATGTTCAACTTGAAAAAACATTGATTGAAAATATAAAAAGGAAATTTACTCTCGACAATTTCTTAACCGAAGAAACTTCAAATAAAACTAATCTTACCGACAGAACTTGGGTGATAGACCCAATCGACGGCACGGCATTTTTTACTAGGCATTCAAATTTTTTTACCATGCAACTTGCTTTCTACGACAAGGGCGAAACACAATTTTCAATTATCTATGACATATCATTGAAAAAAATGTATAGCGCGATAAAGGGGTTGGGTGCATATATAAACGGCAAAAAGATTACAAATCGTAAACAGGCCGAGTATGGAAGGTGTAATGTGTGCATTTGCGGTTCTCCAGCGAAATGGGGCGAGGTGACAGCGTCTAATTTTGTAAAAATCTATAAAAATGCAAGAAGTCACTATCTCTCGCCACAATTTTTAATAATAAATTCCTCAGGTTATGCCTACACGCTACTTGCAAATGGAACGATAGATTTTTTAATAGAGGCGGTTAAAACGCCATGGGATTATATGCCAGGGGACCTACTTGTCAAAGAACTTTCAGCATCTTACCACTTTTTCGATAACGCCAGATATTATTCCTTCTGTCCAGAACTTGACAAATTTTTGGAGTTAGATAAAGCAGGGGAGTAGGGCAATATAGAAGAGTAAATAAAATAAAGTAGGAGATAACAATTTTTTCTAAAGTTTGTGTGTTAAATTGGGTTTATATATCAAATTATATAACAAAATAAGTGATTAATTATGATATTTTTCGGATCAATAAAACTTTGCTTTTTGAAAAAATAAGGCGATTTTATATTGTCTAAACGTTTTCTATCTATTCGCAAAAGACAGGTTTTGCGAATAGATATTCTATATTTCGAGTAGTATGCAATAAAAACACACAAAATGTTGTGGTGTTATGCATTTTCTTATATTTTATCATTTTATTATAGAAAATTTATATTTTTTCTTATTGTTGTTTATATTTTATTAGTAAATTTTAGTTAAAAACATTTAACTCTTTATATGTGGAATTTGTTTGTGAAATGCGTTTTAATCAATTTTCTTTATTTTAGACGAATAACTCTTCATCTTTTACATAATATTTTAGCAAAATTAACTTATAAATTTTTATATGAAATTTATAGAGAAAACTTGTATACAAAATATACGAAAAGAAATATATAAAATTTTAACCTAATATATCTA
>CALWGA010000041.1 GCA_944377825.1 uncultured Clostridia bacterium
AAGATAACTGTCGATACTTGGCGTTGCTGAGCCTAGAACTAATATACAATCGTTATACTTCCTTCTAAATTCGGCAATCTCGTGGGTGTCATAGCGAGGATTGCTCTCTGAGATGTAACTTTGTTCATGCTCTTCGTCGATTATGATTATCCCTAAATTCTCAATCGGCGAAAAGATGGCAGACCTTGCACCCACCACCACTCTCGCTTCGCCAAAGAAGATTCTTCGCCATTCGTCAAAGCGCTCGCCTGCCGACAAGCCACTGTGAATAAGCGCCACCTCTTCGCCAAAGCGCGCTTTAAAGTTTGCAAGCACCTGTGGAGTCAGCGAAATCTCTGGCACAAGCATAAGCGCGGTTTTGTCGTTATTTAACGCGCGCTCGATTAAATTCATATAGACTTCCGTCTTTCCGCTTCCAGTGACGCCGTGAAGAAGATAGGTCTTGTCCTCACAAATCGTATCCACCGCACGCTGTTGAAGTGGAGTGAGTTCGCGTTTTTTTAGTGCTATCTTGTCATAGTCCACCGCACGCTTTTTCTCTTCAAAAAAGACTTCCACATCGCCTTTTTTGACAAGTGCGGAGAGCGGAGCATAACCAAACTTCGAAGAAATTTCGCTGAATTTTTCCACCTTTTTCTCTTTCAAAAACTCGATGATTTCCGCCTGTTTGCGCGCATTTTTTGGCAAAGTTATATCTTCATTTTTTAATCTCACGAATCTAACTTTTAACTCTTTCACCTTTCCTGTTCGCATCTCGCTTGGAAGAAATAGTCTAAGAATGGACGCGAGTTTCAAGTGCAGGTTGTCCGCCATATAGTGCATAAGCGCAAGCATCTCTTTTTTAATAACTGCAAAGCCATCAACCGTGCGAATGATAGACTTGACCTTTGATATATCGTAGTCGGTTTCATCCGTTATATCCACAACAAAACCCTCTAAAACGCGCGCGCCAAAAGGCACAAGCACCCTTTCTCCAAGAGTGACATCTAAATCATCTGGAATTTTATAGACAAATTCTCTATCAAGCGCCTTAGCGTCCTGGTCGATTATGATATTTGCAAATTTCATCTTCTCTCCACACTTTTTTTGATTTTGTTACATCGATAAGATTCAAAAGTTTGTTGTAACAATTTCTTAACTTTCGCCAAAACTAATTTTATAAGCATATATTCTTATCAGTCTTTCACAATTTCAAAAACAATCTTTTTAAATTCATCCTTAAAATTAAAAAATCACTACCCTAATAGGATAGTGAAATTATAACACATCATAGAAAAAGAACAAACTATTCTTCATTACCTTTAAAAGTTATTTCGCCGTTGTAGATTTCGTCTAGGGCAAGTGAAATAGCTTTTCTGTCGGCAGTGGCAAGTTCCTCTCTTCGTGTTGCTTCAATCTCGATGGCACGTTTGCTTGCTAAGATGGAAAGAATATACTTATTTCCAGTTTTTGCAACAAGCTCATCGATTGGTGGTTGATTCATCATAACTTTCTTCTCCTATTAATTCGCTATTATTTTAGCACACTTTACTCAAATTGTAAAGTGTTTTTTAAGAAATTTTGCTAATAGGCTTTCCATAGGCTATTGGCGGTGTATGTAGACTAAACAAAACTAGTTCACAAAGCCAAGCGAAATGAGCAAAGCCCTATCAATCTCTTTCATCTTATAGTTGTCAAGTATGGAAATTTTCTCTTTAAGCCTACGCTTGTCGAGAGTTCTTATCTGCTCCAATAAAACAACAGAGTCCTTTGGCAAGTGGTATTTTTGCGAAGAAAGTTCGATATGAGTTGGAAGTTTCGCCTTTGATAGTTGACTGGTTATTGCCGACACAATGACGGTTGGCGAATATTTGTTTCCGACATCGTTTTGGATAATCAAAACGGGACGCACTCCACCTTGCTCACTCCCAACAACAGGACTGAGGTCGGCAAAGTATATTTCTCCGCGTTTATAATTTTCCATCATACCTTCCTATTAAATTTTGATAATCGGTTAAATCAGCAATTTCAAAAGGTTTCATGTCCTCGTAAATGCCGTTAATAGCGCCTATGTTTTCATAGTCCTCTTCATTATTCATCTTATGCTCGACCTTTCCACATGTTGAACGAACGACAAAATCTTTAAGCGTTTGTCCATTTTCTTCAATTTTCTCCACTTTTTTCATTATCTCGTCATATGGATTGGTCATCATAATTTTCTCCTGTTTATCAAAATTTAATACTTTATTTTATTTTGCTAAAATATCAAATTTTTATGCTTTTGTGTGAGAATTTTTCTTCCATATAGGTTTAAGCAAATGTGCAAAATAAAGAAAAATTGTGCAATAAAAAAGTAATGATTATTTCTAATCATTTTTTATAGGAAATGCGGATAATTATCAATAAATTCAAATAAGTAAGTTAAAAAACTATCTTAAAATAGCCACCGCTCCAACAATATCCTTTGTGTGAGAAAGCGAAATCTCCACCGTTTTGCCTTTCGCGAATTTCAGCGCTTCGCCATGTAGAATTATGAATGGTTTGCCGTTTTCGTGGTGACTTAACTCGATGTCCTTATATGAAATCTTCTCGTCTTTCACATCTAAGCACTTGAAAATCGCTTCTTTGACCGCCCAAAGCGACGCCACCTTTTCCTTTCGATTTTTAAACTTCTCTATGTAGGCAATCTCATCGGTGGTGGCAATCTTTTTCAGCAATCTTTCTTCATCCTTTACTCTTGAAATATGCTCAAGGTCAAAACCAATCATCTTTCGTCTCCTTGGTAAATTTCATTCACAATCTTTTGTGCTACACTATAATCATATCCCTTATATATCAAATGCGCAAAGCATTTTTGTTTGTTTTTTAAGGTATTTTCGCGATTTTTGGCGAATCTTTCAGCAAGCACTCGCGCGCGCTCTTCTTCGTCTTCATCATCAACATTTTCAAGAAGTTCGTCTATTATCTCCTGACTTATCCCCTTCTCTTTCAGTTTGTTTGCGATAACCCTTTTGCCCTTCATGGAAGAAAGCGCTTCAAAATAGTTTTTGGCGAAAGTCCTATCATCAAGATAGCCATAATCTTTAAGTTTTGAAACAGCGCTCTCAATGGCACTCTTTTTAAAACCCTTTCTATATAGATAGTCCTTAAGACCTTTTGTGGAAACGTTATATTTTTCAAGATAGGTTGTGGCGGTTAAAAAAGAGAGTTTTTCATCGTTTTCTTCTTTAATAGCGTAAAGTTCTTCGATTTCCATCTCCTGCCCTGTTTTTAGTGCATACTTTGCCAGTATCTCATCCAAAAACACGCCGAAAAAAACATCATCCACATATAGATGATATTTCATATTTTGTTTAGACTTTTTTATCTCAGTTATCCTCATTCTCTTTCACATCCTCGTGATAAAAAATTTCTTTACCACGTTTTTTGGCATACTCAATCTCACGCTTTGTGCTTTCGCCGATAAAGCCGTCAATATTGACAACATAGATAAAGTCGCATAGGTCAATCTTTTTGAAATGCGCCCTAATTATCTTATCACGCTCCCTTTGCGTGTCATTCTTTCCAGCAAAATCATAGACGCATTGCAAAACGCAGTAACCAAAGGTCACTTCCAAATTTCTTGCAATCTTAATCATCTCATTTTGATATTTTAAACTACCACACAATGTCACAACTTTCATATTCACTCCTAGTTTAAAACTTCGCTTGCCGTCTTTGTGTAGGCTCTAACAAGTCCACCCGCGCCGAGTTTTATTCCGCCAAAATATCTCACCACAAACACGCAAACATCGCTTAATTTTTTCTTTTGAATAACAGAGAGTATCGGTTTTCCAGCGGTTGAAGAAGGCTCGCCATCATCCACCGCCTTTTCTAAAAATGGCGATTTAAGCGAGTAGGCATAACAAATATGAGTGGCTTTCTTATGTTCTTCTTTAAGAAATTTTAACGCATTATTTACTTCATCTACGCTTTTGCAAGAAAGTTTATATCCTATAAATTTTGACTTTTTCTCCAACATCTCCACAGTATTATCAAAAGAAATTTTCATATTTATATTTTAACAAAAATGAAAGCATAAATCAATTATTTTTATAAAAATTGCGAAAAATTACTCTTTTTTAAGATTTTTTCGCAAAATTTATGCATTTATTTGCATTTTTCATTACCTTTTTAGTTTTAGTATTCAAAATAAGAAAATAAAAAAGTGGCTAGATTGCCACCTCTTTATAGGACTTAGTCCTCTTTTACATAATAGCTTCCCTCGTGTTGTGTTGGAGGAAAAGATTCACCTTTTTCAAGGTATGTTTTTCCACCATTTTGACCGTCCCTGCTGTAAGCGGTATATTCGCCAGATTCGGGATCACTTTCACCAGGTCTATACTTTTCCTTTTTTATTTCTCTCACATAGAATGTGCAGAAGGTAGTGATTTATTCAAAAAGTTTTGCTATTTTGTTTGTTAATTTAATTATTCTTTACAATACTATCTTACGCGTTCTTCTTGTGGAAAATCTTTGTGATGAGAACGAGCATCATCACCCGAATGTTTACGCTTAAATATTGAAGATGACGCCCCTTTGACAGACTCAATTTCTTTGCTTGCTGAAGCTAAAAACTTATCAACAAAATCATTGATCATCTCTATATTTCTACGATATTCCTCTGATTTTGGATTCAAATGAGCCTTTACTTTTCTTAATTCTTTAATACAAACCTTTTCATGTTCTTTAATTAAATCAGTTCGTCCATCATTTTCAACATCCCAACCATTCTTTTCAAAATCATATTTAAATTCGCTAAAATATGTATTATCGCTAAGCCAAACTAGCTGATTAAAAGGATATTTATAATCAGTTTGTTTTAAATTTCTTAAAACAGCATAACAATTTGCTAATACTGCAATTCTCATATATTCGGGAGTAAGTTTTCCATAACAATCTTTTATTGACTGCGGATTAACATGTGGCGAGAAACCCATCTGATTATAATAATATACAAAACAATTTCTCGGGTTCTCATAACCATAACCAAGCTCAATTCCTCTTCTCATCATTTCAAGCATAACATCTAGAATCTCTGGCGAACGAACAAATACCCAAGATAATGAATAAGATGCTATTGTTTGAGATATGTTCGCACCTTTGTCGAGTAAATCCTTTATTTCTCCAAACTTCGCTTCATTTTTGTTCTCTTTATACTCCACAATTGCTTTATAAAGCGCAACATCTAAAGATAATCGCTCATCACCCAATTCATTAAGCATTTCTTCAGCTTTTGAGAAATCATGAGCCATAACCGCATCTGCGGTTTCTCTTAGAAACATCCAAACCCTTTCTTTACATAATTCCTTATAGTCTACAAGAACTCTTTCAAATGACGCTCCTTTGTCGAACAAATCCTTTATTTCCTCAAACTTCGCTTCGCTTTTATTCTCTTTATACTCCACAAGCGCTTTATAAAGTGCAACATCTAAAGAGAATTGCTCATCACCTAATTCATTAAGCATTTCTTCAACTTTTGAGAAATCATGAGCCATAACCGCTTTTCTTATTCTATTTCCTAACGCCAACTCTTTTTCATTTAATTTTCTCATAAACTTTACCCCTCCTCCACTTTGTTGTCAAAAGTATAACACAAAAATCAACTGTTGTCAATACCCATCTTTTGATTGGTGCAAAGAGAAATTAATTGCAACAAATTTGTTAACAAAATAATCAAGTTTAATAATGTATTGTTTTGTAAAATGCAAAAAAACACAAATAATATAGTTTAAATTTAAAACAATATATCAATCTTCCTTATTCTCGCTATCATAGAACTCGTTGAAGTCGATATACTTTTCGTGGTGCTTCCAGCCGACCATGGTGTCTACATTGCAATTATGAATACTTTTGAAGATATGGTTTTCGATATCTGGAATTTTTTCGCGCAATTCTTTGATTAAATTTTTGATATTTAGCCTTGCACTAGGCGAAATCTCATCTTCGTTTTGCGACATCTCGGTGAACCTACACGCACACTGTAAAAATTTTAGTTCGTTATAGTCCTTCCATGCTAAAATATCTTTTTCTTCAACATAATATAGAGGTCTAATAAGTTCCATTCCGTCAAAATTTTTAGAACGAAGCTTTGGTGGCATAGCTTGAAGTTGCGCCCCATAAAACATTCCCACAAGCGTAGTTTCAATAACATCATTAAAGTGATGCGCTAACGCTATCTTATTACAACCTAGCTTCTGCGCCTCGCTGTAAAGATAGCCCCTTCTCATTCTAGCGCAAAGGTAGCATGGAGATTTTTCCACATTCACAACACTATTAAATATGTCACTTTCAAAGATATGCAAAGGAATTTCGAGGTTCTTAGCATTTTCTTGTATTTGCCTCAAATTTTTATCATTATATCCAGGATTCATGCAAAGATAGACAACATCAAAATTGACTTCACTTATCTTCTTCAGTTGTTGCATAAGCTTAGCAAGAAGCATGCTATCCTTCCCACCAGAAACACAGACCGCAATCTTGTCGCCCTCTTCCACAAGTTTGTATCTTTTGAGCGCGAGAATAAACTTAGTCCAAATTTGTTTTCTGAATTTTTTAATCAAACTGTGCTCCGCAAGTTGCGCCTTACTTAATTTTGTTAAATCTTTACTCATAACACAATAATACACTTTTTCACGCATTTTTTCAATAAAAAATCAAAAAATACATCATTTTTTTGTGATTTATTCGCATTTTTTAGTTGTTTTTTATTGTTTTTCGAAAAACTAAAAGTTTTTGTGATAAGAAAAGTTCTTTATAAAACTTGCTTATATTAATACATCTTAGATATTGCACCATATAAACATGGTTCTATTTTAGATATAATGATTTTATAAAAAATTCCCACATTCATAAAAACTTAATAAGGCTTCATCTCGATTATCATATTTTCTAAAATAAATATTATAAATCGTCAGCATCCTGCACGGGCTCTTCATATGGATTCTCTGGCACACCTGTGTAAGAACCTAATGGATCGGTTTTGCTTTGAAATTTTTTCTTTTTCTTCTTAAATATACTCATATGTTTAATATGCGCAGTTGTTGAAATTTTATTTAAAATTTGAATAAAAAATAAAGAACATACAACTATGTCCCTTATTCTCCTTTAATTATAAAACAAACATTATTTATTCTTCCACTCCGCCGTCGTTGATGTATAAGATGCCCAGCGTGTTCTCGCCACAGTGACTGGAGATAGTCGCGCCTGCCTTGGTGCAATATATCGTTTTAAATCCCCTATTAATCAAACTATCCTTTGCAATTTTAACCATCTCGTCGCTGGCGGTGGTGTAAGTGACAAAGCCAATGGAAAGGTCTGGGTTGTTAAACTCAGCAAGAGTATCTTCACAATAACTTTTAACCACCTTTTCCATGTTGCCACGATATTTTTTATGAGGTCCCATTTTGCCGTCTTTCAAGATGATTTGAGGTCTGATTTGAAGTAAATTTGCACCAAAATAGGAGAGCGCAGAACATCTGCCACCCTTATACAAAAACTCCAATTTCTTTAGCACGAAACTCGCTTGCACATATGGCACTCTTTTCATCGCTCTTTCGTAAATTTCCTTTATTACAACGCCATTTTTCGCTAAGTTTGAAGCGTAGATAGCCTGAAGCGCGATGCCTGTTGATAGTGACTTTGTGTCTACCACATAGACATTTTTAAATTTTTCCGCCGCCTCCATGGCGTTTTTGCATGAACTTGAGATTTCGCCAGACAAACAAAAGTGAATAACGCCGTCATACTCTTTCAAAAGCATGTTGAAATACTCTTGATATTGCATAGTGTTTATCGCCGATGTTTTAGGCAAAGTTTTGGTTTCTTCATAAAACTTAAAGATTTCTTCCGGCATAATCTCGCCGTCAAAATATTCCTTATCGCCTAGGATGATTGTGTATGGCAAAGTGTGGATTTCGTATTCCTCGAGCAACTCCTTAGGCAAATCAATCGTGCTTTCCGCCGAAATAGCAATTTTCATATCCAACTCCTTAACACTATTATATAGGAAAATTCACAAAAATCAAAATAATTTTCTATTTAATTTGATAATTTTTAACATTTTGAATTATATGTTTTTTAATATAAAATTTCTTTGCAAAATTTATTTGCATATCTTTTAAAAGTGTGCTAGAATTAGTTAAAGGAGGATATATGAAAATAACGAAAGGAAAATTCGCACTTTTTGTTATCATGACAATCATCTTCACAGCATTTTCTATCTTTGCGTTTGTCTACTATTTTGGAGAAAACTACAACTCATTTTTTGACAAAGCCACTGCCGAAACGAAAATTCCAGGGCTTAGTGAGGGCTTTGTTCCGCAGGGCATGGAGTATGAGAGTTTCAACGATGTTTTGCTGATAAGTGGCTACATGGCGGACGGCTCAGCGTCAAGATTGTATGTTATAGAAGATAATGACGTCAAATATGTCACATTTAGTTATGAAGAGGAAACATATGTAGGGCACGCTGGCGGAGTGACAAGTAACGGCACAGGCCTCTGGATAGTCGGCGACGGCATGGTCAACTATATACAACTTGCCGACATTTTGAATGCCGAAAACGCACAACAACTGACCTTCGACTCACGCTTTACCGCTCCAAATGGTGCTGACTTTGTGACAATATATGACGGAAAACTACTTGTTGGAGAATTTCATCGTGAAGGCAACTATGAACGCGATGAAAGCCACGAAGTGACAACGCCAAGCGGAAGCAACAAAGCAGTGACCTTCGCCTACGAGATAAACAATGAAAGTGAATATGGCATCGCCTTAACAATTCCTACCTACGCCATTTCCACAACCTCGCTCGTTCAAGGCATGGTGGTGACGAATGACAACATCATCCTTTCAACATCCTATAGCCTGCCAAGTTCTCATCTGTATGTCTATAAAAACATTTTGTCGAGCGCACCTACTACGCAAATTCATTTCGATAGTTTAGATGATGTCGCAGGCGAAGATTTTATGATTGACACCTACATTTTGGACACTCCAACATCTTCTCAAATATTGCCACAAATGAGCGAAGAGATAACAATAAAAGACGGCTCATTATACATCCTATTTGAAAACGCTTGCAGTAAATACAAGATGTTCACAAGGTTGAATTTAACAGATGTTTATAGCCTTGAACTATCAAATCTATTAAACATAGAAAATTAATTTAAAAATAAAATTATCACAAAAAACAAAAATTTTTTGCTTAAAAAACAAAAAAATATCAAAAAAATGATATTTTTTTGTTTTTTTATTAATTTTTTACTTATTTTTTCTTGTTTTTATATATGCGCATATGTGAATATCTAAATTTTAAGTTGATTAAATTTCAATTAAAAATTATTACATCGATTTTCAAAAAGCTTAAGATAAAATTTAAATATATAATCAAAAAACACCTTAACCGAAAAAAGTTAAAGTGTTTTATTTTTCTTAATTTAATATTAAATTTTTACATTTATAATACTTTTTATTCAACTGTGACGCGATAGCAAGTTGGAACATTCTCCACTTTAACCTTATCGCTGATTGCCACGCCTGCAATCACATAGACTTCATTCCCACTTGCAAGCACAGGAATGTAATCACGCTTTCTCACTGGAATTTTTTTGTCGATGAAAACTGATTTGAGTTTTTTCGTTCCACCACCAAATTTTTCAAAGACATCTCCGTCCTCTCTAAAACGCCAGTAGGCATCCTTTGGCACTTTGCGATAGTCAAAGTATAGTCCGTCAGTCAAGTTGTCGGTTTTAACACGCTTGATTGTCACAGTGCCAAAATTTTCCACATCAAAAGAGAAACATTTATTCGGTTTTTTAAGAGTCGGATTTTCGACGTAGACATTTTCAAAGGTCAAAAATCCATATTCCTTTCTGACTGTCACATCAAGTGGTAATTTAATCTTTTTGCCATTTTCAAGATTTAGCGCTAAGTCTCTTATCATTTCAATATGCTTGCGCTCAATATCTTTCTTAACATTGATAAGGGAGAACGCTTTAAAGACCAAACGGCTGTAGATGGCGCTATGGAGTTTAAAGACACTGCAAGGAAGTTGCACAACTTTGTTATCGACGATAAGCGAATTTAAGTCAAGATTAGAATCGATGTAGTCATCATCTTCACAAACTGTTTGAGAGAAACTGTTGATCGCCTCAATCGCATTTGGCCAGCGTTTCAAGATATCTTTCATAACAACATTTCGCATATAGTTGCGGTTATATGTGTTATCGTTATTGCTGTTGTCTTCCACATATTCAATGTTGTTCATAGATGCATATTCCAATATCTCTTTCTTAGAAACATTAAGCATAGGTCTTATATAGATTCCGTCGCGAATAGGCTCCATGCCCTTTGCGCCTTTAACTCCCGCTCCGCGGAATAGATGCATAAGGATGGTCTCTGCCTGGTCGCTCATGTGATGCGCAAGTGCAATCTTATCGACGATATCCTTTTTAACAAGTGCATCAAACACGCCATATCTTCCTTCACGCGCCGCGGTTTCAAGACTCAACTTCTTCTCTTTGGCAATCTTGTTCGAGTCGATGGTAAACTTATAGACACGCACGCCCATCTCTTTGCACTTTTCAAGCACAAACTTTGCTTCATCAAAACTTTCTTCGCGTATGCCGTGATTTATGTGAATGCCGACAACCTCAATATCCAACTGCTCTTTGACGCTGTTGAGATAGTGCAGTAAACACATCGAGTCAACGCCACCGCTGACGCCAACTCCAACCACATCGCCACGCTTCACAAGTTTATGCTCTTTAATAAAATCTAAAATTTCATCCATAGTCTCCAACCTTTTATAGTTGTATTATACAATATAAAAGATTAAAAAACAATATCTTTATTAAAAATTGTTGATTTTTTTATAAAAAATTGATTATTTTTCGTTTTTTTGCTTATTTTTTTAAATTTTTAGCCCTCAATAATTTTTATTATCACGCATGTCATATCATCCACGGCATAACCTTTGTTACGCGATAGCGCCCTCTCGAGTAATTGGTCGGCAAGTTCCTGAGGGTTTTTTCCGTTAAGCGACAACAACTCTTCTTTAAACATCTCGTCATCTTCAAAACTATCACTGATTCCATCCGACACCACAACAATATAATCGTCCGCACTTATCACCTCTTTTTTGACAAGTGGACCAACATCATCGACAATGCCGAGCGGAAGTGATGACGACTCCACCTTTTTTACTTCTTCACTGCTGACAATAAAGGTCACCGGGCTTGCCATTTTAATGAAATCACATATGCCATTTTTTAAATCTAACACGCCGACATCTAGCGCAGAGAAAATGTCATCCTTGTGCAAATTCAAAAGTTTGTTGACTGAAGAGATGATGATATCGTTATCGAACCCCGCCTTGTAGAAATTCTCAATGAGTGCAAGCGAAATTTCGCTGTAGTTCTCCGCCTTCTCGCCACTTCCCATGCCGTCACTTACAGCGAACAAAATTCTGTCGCCGTCAAGTTTTATCACTGTGTAGTTATCTCCACTTGTCTCTGATTTTGATTTTGTTTTCTGACTTACTCCGAACACGCAATTAAATCGCGGTGCGGTTTTTAAATTTAAAACAGTGTAATTCGGTCTGACGCTTGGAAAAGATTCATAAACCGTCATTTTTTGTCCGCAAACCTTGCCCACACAGTCGACTATGCGCATCTTTTCTGCATCCTCCTTTTTCACCACAAGCGAAGCAATCTCTGTGTGAATATCTTTTTCAAAGACGACGGCGTCGATGCAGATAATGTTATGGTAAGTAAGTTCGTCCAAAATCTTGTTTTCTCTCACTGTGTCGAATGAGACATTTGCATCCACCTCCTTGGATAAAGATGATATTATCTTACTTATCCCTAAAAGTTGGTCGGCTATGATGAGTTTACTCGAGTCGACATCCGCCATCATCGACATATATTTTTTATACTGCGCAGTTAAGGTGTTCACAGAACCTAAGATGGCGCTGGTCTGCTTACAGCGCGAGGTTAGATAGGACGGAATGTCAAGTAGTGTCGCCTTCCCGCGCTCAAAAGCAATCGTGATTAATTCTTCAAACACCTTTTTCGTGCTATCGGCAAAAGTTCGATGGCAATGATTTCGCTCTGGACAATATGAGCAAATTTTATCGCAAATTTCCTCATATAGAATCTTTTTAACATCTTCCTTGCTCATGCCTTTTTTCAGCATATTGCGATAAATGATGTTCATCTCGTTGAACACCTCGGCAAGATTAGAAAGGCGTTTGCCGAGAATTTCACGATTGCGATTGACCACATTTTTCATAGCAAGCCTATCCTTAGAAAGATTGAAAATCACTGCCATTTCATCCAGCCATTTCTTCGGCAAAATAAGGAAGATGACGGATGACAAAATTATAGGCAGGGCCTCAACAATGTTAAAGGAAGGGTAAAGGTTAAAGTAGAGTCCGTTTATAACCTCACAGCAAAACACGCCGATGACCATAAAAATTTTGTGATGATTTTTAAAGACTAGTGCGCACAACGCCCAAAGCACAAACGGCGTCATGTAAATTGGATTGTTGGTGGCAAGAAGCGCGCCTGCTCCTGCCGTGATAGCCATCAAAAGCGTCAAAACCGATGTTGAGGTGTATGCAAAGACGAGTATCACAAAGGAGACAAACAACTTTAAGAAGGAAAAATCGCCGATTGAAATATTGACGAGCCCAGCGCACAAACTCATCACGAGTATGAAGAGTGAGATAAGTTCTAAACTTGTCAACTTGTTGGTAAAGCCACGAACGATGAGCGCCTCAAAAATGATAATCGCAGAATACATGTATAACACACCTAAAACTATATTGACCGCAGCAAGCACAATGGAATAACCACCTGTTATGGCAAAGACAAGCGATGCCGTTTGAGATAGAAGCGAAAAAAGCCCAAACTCCCACTTTTTCATCACTTTTTTGCAAAGCACATGGATGTAATACGGAAGCACGAGAAGAAAGATTGTGACAAGTAGAACAATCGCATTGTTAAGAGAAAAGTTTAAAACAAGCCCTGATATCAAATATGCTGGCGCTAATAGGTAGACTTTTTGATTAGCCCAAGTCAGCGCAAACAGCATACCGAAAGAAAAAGGATATAGCACATTATTTATGCTTGCATTGTTGAGCACAAAAAATAACAGCAAAAAAGAGACTAATAATAGTAAATTTTTCAAAATTTTATCAAATTTTTTCATTTAAACCTCAAAATTAAAAATTTGTGATATTAAAATTTTAAGATATAAAAGAAAAAGCGCAAAGGACTTTTTTGTCACATTTGCACACTTTTTTTAATATTTTGACTTAAATTAAAACCTAAGATTATTCAAATGCCTGTTAATTCGCTCTGCTCTCAATTTTTCGTATTCCTCGCTTG
This sequence comes from uncultured Clostridia bacterium, assembly GCA_944377825.1. Taxonomy (GTDB): domain Bacteria; phylum Bacillota; class Clostridia; order Christensenellales; family UBA1242; genus Caccovivens. The sequence goes on from CALWGA010000041.1 coordinate 13,413, forward strand.
TTAAGAGACTTCTATCGAACAAATCTTTCAAAGCGTTCAAGTCGGCTTCCAAAGCAGATAAGTCACTTTTTGGCACCTTTGGCTCTTCCTTTTTCACTGGTTCAACAACAACGTTGTTATCGTTTGAATTAGTGTTGTTATTCACATTGTTAGCATTATTGCTTACATTGTTATTTAAGTTATTGTTTGCAC
>CALWGA010000042.1 GCA_944377825.1 uncultured Clostridia bacterium
CCGTCTTTTTTTCGCTTTTGATGATTTCATAGACATCGTCGCATAGGTTTAGGCGCGTTTGAAAGTCAAGGGCAGAGAAAGGCTCATCAAGTAGCAATAGTTTTGGCTCTAAAACAAGCGTGCGAATAAGCGCAACGCGTTGCCTCATACCTCCACTAAGCGAACGTGGCTTTTTGTTTTTAAAATTGTAGAGACTATATTTTTTTAATAGTTCATCGGCAAGTTTCAATTTTTCGTCAAGATTTTTTGGCTTTTGTAGTTCAAGCCCTAGGGTGATGTTTTTCCAGACCGTGCGCCAATCAAAGAGCATGTCGCGTTGAAACATATACCCTATCTTTCTTGTGTCGATTTTATTCGAACCGTCTAAGATAACTTCGCCAGAACTAGGTTTCAAAAGCCCTGCGATTAGGGAAAGTATTGTGGTTTTGCCACAACCGCTGGGACCAACAATGGAAACGAACTCCTGTTCTTTCACATTAAAATTTACGTTATCAAGTGCAAATATCTCATCGTTTTTCGTTTGATAGAAATATTTGACATTGTCGAATTTCAAAATTTCATTCATCTTTTGCCTCTACAAATACATTTTATTAATCGGCATAATTTTTGTGAATTGTGTGACATAAAAACTTGAAGTTGTAAATTTTTCAGCATAAAATTTAGGCGAAAGTTGCTTAAAAGGAGGTTATGTGGAGGAAATTAAAAAGGCTCTTTTAAAGAAAGCACTCGGCTTTTCTTGTGACGAAGTGGTGGAAGAATACTCACTAGACGAAAATGGAAATTCGGTTTTAAACAAGCGTAAAGTGACGAAGAAATATAATCCGCCAGACATCAGTGCTATGAAAATGTTGATGGAAAAAGAAAACTTTTCAGACGAATCACTTTCACATATGACACTTGCCGAACTTAAAAAAGAGAAAAAGCGACTTTTAAAACAATTAAAGGAGGAAGAAGAGAGTGAAAGTTGAAAAATGTCGTCATACGATTAAGTGTGACGCCGACGGTTGCAGAAATTTGGCGAAATACTATATCTCCACGCGCGGATTTATCAAAAATGAATTTGCGTTTTGTGAAGACTGCTTGAAAAAACTCTACGAAGAACTTGCCAAACTTTTTGTGCCAAAGGCGATTGAATCACATTTTAAGCCAGACAGAGTGATTAAAAGGAGAAAGAATGAAAAAACAGAATAATGTGGTTAAAGAGGTGCTTCAAGATTTTCAAAATCGAATTTTGGAGCGAAAAAGTTATGAAACTCAATGGAAATTAAACATGAATTTCTATATGGGCAACCAGTTTTGCACGATAGGTTTTGGCGGACTTGTTGAAGACGCGGACAGGCAGTATTTTTGGCAGGAGCGAGAGGTTTTCAATCATATTGCACCGAAGATAGACATAAGGCTTGCCAAACTTTCGGCGATAAGACCAAAGTTGTATGTTGTGCCAGCATCGAGCGACGAGAAGGATACATACACGGCAAAACTTTCTAAAAAGATTTTAGATTCGATATCGGCAAAGTATAACCTTTCGCAAAAGATAAATCAGGCGACAAAGTGGAGCGAAATTTGTGGCACAAGTTTCTATAAAATCTTTTGGAACAGTAATTTAGGTCAGGTGGTCGCCATTGAAGAGAGCGGTAGAAAGATTAAAGCGGGCGATGTGGACATTTCGGTTTGCTCGCCTTTTGAAATCTATCCAGATTCTGGCACTTACGAAAACTTAGAGGACTGCCAAAGCATAATTCATGCCAAAGCGTATTCGGCGGACGAGATAAGACAGATGTATGGCGTCGAGATTGAAGGAAGAGAGATAAACGTCTTTTCGCTGGACTCTAGTTACGCGACTGGCGGACTAGGATACAGTGGTATCGGCACGAAGATAAACGAAAGTACCAAGAAAAACGCTGGGCTTGTTATTGAAAAATATGTGAGACCGAATGAAGACTATCCAAACGGCAGACTTATCATTGTGGCAGGCGACGAACTTGTGTTTGACGGCGACCTTCCATACATAAACGGAGTGGACGGCAAGCGTGATTTTCCGTTCATCAAACAAGTATGTTGTGATGAGGTTGGTTCGTTCTGGGGAAAGAGCATAATTGAAAGACTTATTCCGCTTCAACGCGCCTACAACGCAGTTAAAAACCGCAAACATGAGTTTTTAAACAGGTTGACGCTGGGAGTTTTGGCAGTTGAGGACGGCAGTGTGGACATTGATAATTTGGAAGAAGAAGGCTTGGCACCAGGCAAAATTTTGGTTTATAGGCAAGGCTCAAATGCGCCGACCTATCTTGATAATGAGAGTTTACCAACCGACTTTGAAAAGGAAGAAGATAGACTTCTTGAAGAGTTTACGTCACTTAGCGGAACAACCGAAATGGGCGATATGACAACCGTTTCTGCTTCCATGAGCGGTGTGGCACTTGAACTACTCTTAGATGAAAATCAAACGCGACTATCGTTTACCACTGACAGCATCAAAAATGCGATTAAGACGATAGGAAAACACCTACTTAGGCTTTACAAACAGTTTGCTAATATTCCTAGACTTGCCAAGATTGTTGGAGACAACGGCATGCCAGAGATATTTTACTTTAAAAGTAGTGACATTTCGAGCGATGACGTGCAGTTTGAAACGGAAACCGAGGGCGCTGACACTTTGACGCAAAGGCGAAACACAATCTACTCGCTACTAGAAAGAGGACTATTGACCGACGAGAATGGAAATATCAGCCAAAGCATGAAGTCGAAGATTTTGGAGATGATTGGTTTTGGAAATTGGGAAACCTCGCAAGACTTGAACGCTCTCCATATTAGGCGAGCAGACAACGAAAATATTGCTATGCTTGACGGAGAAATGGTGAAGGTTAAGACTATTGACGACCACAATCTTCACATCAACGAGCATATCGCATATATGCTTTCAGGCGAATACGAGAAAAACTCAACGGAAAAATTAGAAAAGATTTTTCTTGAGCATATTGAGGAACACAAAAAACTTTTAAAGGAAGGAGAATGATATGGACGACGAAAAATATTGGGAACAACCAGAAGATTTAACTTTAGAGAGCGTGGAGAATTTGGAGCAATCTGAAAGTAATAACGAAAATCTAAAAGAATCCGAAGGCTCCCTAAACCAAGTTGAAGAGCATGAGAGTGAAGCGGAAAACGGCGAAACAGTGGGAAAATTTAAAGATGCAAAGGCACTACTTGATGCATACAACAACTTGGAAAAAGAATTCACTAAAAAATGCCAAAGGCTATCCGCCTTAGAGAAAGACAAGGTAAAAGAAGATGAAGAGTTAAATAACAAATTAGGCGAAAAACTTTCTTTATTCCTTTCTTCGAACGGCGAGGCAGAAAACTTCAAAGACGTATTACTCGAAAAAGTTAAAAGTGATGATAGCCTAAAAAAGATGGACGACCCTTTCAGTTATATTTGGGCTGAGATGATGTTTGACAGAATAAAAAACCAAAATATTGCTGATAAGACCGTCGAAAATTACATTTTAAGTAATGAAAAACTTAAAAATGCGATTATAGAAAACTATATAAATCAATTATCGGAAAATAAGTCACCAGTCATCATGGCGTCGAAGGGTAACAGAGTGGCAAATGTTGCCACTCAAACTCCTTCAACTCTAAATGATGCAAAAAAATACCTAATTGACTTACTTTCATAAAAGGAGAAAAAAATGGTAACTTTACAAAGTGCTGAAAATGCCCTTAAAAATGTCTATTTAGGCGTTGTGGCAAATCAGTTAAACACGGCAGCAAATCCACTTCTTGCCATGATTAAACGTTCAACAAATAACATTTATGGCAAAGAGATAAGAAAGGCTGCACCTGTTGGAATTAACGGCGGAATTTCTGCTGGCGATGAGGATGGTAAACTCCCTGACGCACATTCCACGCAGTATGTTCAATTTGTTGCGGAACTTAAGAACCTATATGGCAAATTGGAAATTAGTGATAAGGCACTTCGCGCCACATCAAACAACATCACAAGTTTTGTCAATCTTTTAAACGACGAAATGGAAAGATTGATTGAGGCAAGCAATTTCAACCTTGGCAGAATGCTTTATGGAACAGGAGAAGGTTGCATAGGTATAGTTCAAGCGTATAATGAGACTGATGGTTATATTCAATTAAACACTGTTAGCAATGTTGTTGAAGGAATGGTAATAAGAGTTGGTTCTAGCACTACTGGAAATGTTAATGAAACATATGACCCATATGTTATTCAATATGTTGACAGAACAACTAGGCGTGTATATACAGACTTAAAGGAATATCAGTCTAAAGGTGTTGGAGCAGGCTCTTATGTATATGTTCAATATTCTATGAACAAAGAAATCACAGGTATTGAAGGAATTTTTACAAATGATACGCTATATGGGCTTGCAAAAGCAGACTACAAATGGCTAAATCCATATGTTTCAACAAGCACAGCGTATATTTCAGATAATTTAATTCAGACTGTGATTGATGAACTTGAAGAAGTGGCAAATTCTAAGATTAACCTTATTTCCACAACTAAAAGCGTTAAGAGACTTTATCAAGAATATTTGTCTGCTTATAGAAGAAATATTGATATAACAGAACTTGCAGGTGGTTACAAGACCATGACTTACAACGGCATTCCTGTGCTTGGAGAAAAATTTGTGCCAGCAAACACTATGTATCTATTAAACACCGACGATTTCACAATGTATGAGATGTGCGATTGGAAATGGCTTGAGGATGAAAGTGGAAGAATTTTAAGACAGAATGATAACTCTCCAACATATTCTGCAACACTTGTTAAATATGCTGAACTTCTTTGCGAAAGACCAAACGGTCAAGGAAAGATTTCCAGCATTGCAACCACTCTTACCCCACCAGAAAATGACGATGACAGCGGAACTGTTCAATCTTAATAAGGAAAAAATATGAAAAGAACATTTGAAATATATAGCGATTGCTTAGATATAATCAAAAGACTGCAAGAGATTGATAAGGACTATTTTGTGGTCTATAATTTAGACAGAAAGGTCTTTGAACTACACAATCATGCACAAGTGCGTGATACCTTTTGCCTGACCTTGTTTGATACGCTTGATGAAAGGTCGATATTTTTAACAAAGAAAACGCTATCTAAAAAGCGAGATGAACTTTTTAAGGAGATGGAAGAGAAAAATGAAAGAAACTTGAAAACTAAGTGTCGCCATATTTTAAATGAAGCGGAGGCAAGATTATATGAAAGTTAAGGATGTGGTAATTTTAACTTGCTTATTTATTGGCGAAAAGGAACTATCTTCAAAACTAGAAGAAAATTCCTCTTTAACGGAAAGGGAGCAGGAGAGAGTTGATACTCTGGTTAGATGCTATAACCTAGTCAATCAGGAGATAGCATCTGACTATCTTCCTTTTCTACATACTGAAAAAATTGATGTAAATAATTCCATTCTAAACTTTTCTGATTTAGAAAAAACGGTTATAAAAGTATATGAACTTAAAGGCAGTTTGAATTTCAATGTGCAATTTAAGGAGTATCCTAACTATCTGGAGATAACAGGGCATGCGAAGAAGATAACCTACTCATTTCTACCAGAGGACGCGGAACTAAATGACGACATGGAATTTTATAATGGTTTGTCAGGAAGAATTTATGCTTATGGCATGGCGAGTGAATATCTTTTATGCGACGGACTAAGCGAGGACGCGGAGATTTGGGAGGAGCGATACAAGGAAAGTTTGTTCGTGCTTTCAAGGAAACGCAGTGAAATTCGTTTGCCTAAAAGGAGATGGCTTTGATTTTCTATAAAAACAAAAAGAAGCATAAATCAACGCAAGAGAAAAACATCACTTTTTCAGTTTTTGGCGAGGGAGTCACATCTAATGAAGATGATTTGATTTCTCAGCCTAATGCATGTAAAACATTTTACAATTTTTCTTCACTTGATGGGGCGCTAAGAACAGGGCTTGGTTTTAAAGACTTGGAAGTTCCAGCAAGTGAAACCGACTTGGACACCGTTCATACTTTTGATTTTTCTTCAAAAAATATAACAGAAATAAGAACAGTAGATTTTTTCAGGTATTTAGACATTTCCGATGACTGTTATTATTACAATGTTGTTATAATGGACCAATTAAATCAACTTTGGACGCTTCTTCTTATTGATATGACAAATGGAAGTCCGCTCACAAAATCCTCTCTCTTTTTTAACGATTTAATCTACACTTGTCCATATCGTGTTGATGCATATGATTGCCTACTATATTTCACAAAAACAGGGATGATATATGCAAGTGCTTATCAAACGGAGAAATTTGAAAATGTGCCGGCGCTCTTATCCTGCGTTGTGCATTACGACATGGTTTTCGGAATAACAAACACCAACAGAAATGAACTTGTGTATCAGTCAAATCTGGACTTGAGAGAATGGTCTGACGATGCGGTCAGTGTTATTGAATTTTTAGATTCCATGGGCGCGTTCACAAAACTTGTGGTTTTTAATGACTACATCTATTTATTTCGCGAAAATGGCATCACAAAAATTTCGCAGTATTCTTCAAGTGGCGAATTTTCGTTCACTCATCTATATCAATCGACTTCTAAAATATATGAAAATTCGGTGTGCGTCTGTGGAGAGGTTATCTATTTTGCCACACGCGACGGACTATATTCTTTCAATGGCAACTCTGTGAATAAAATTTGTGAAACATATGACCACTTTTTTCAAAACTTAGACAACTCAAATTGTTCCAGTTGCTGTATGGATGGAAAATACTATTTGGCAACAAAGTGCAATTTTGATGACGATGCGTCTATCGGATGCGAAACTTCCACTTTCACTAACAACGCTCTTTTTGAGGTGGACATATTGACCAATAAAGTGGATGTTCTTCGCGGGGTCGACATCAAAAAGATAATCGCAGTGGACACGCCATACTACAGCAAAGTTATAGCATGCTTTAATGGTAGCAACATAAATAGACTGGGCGAACTCACTCACAGCGGTAAAATATTCTCTTTAGTAAATGAAAAAAGTTGGAGGTCTTTTGTCACAGACTTAGGCTATAAAGGCAAAAATAAAAAGATAAAAGAAATCATTCTCAACACCTCTTATCCTTGCAAAGTTGAAATAATCTCTGATATTGAAACCAAAACCTATTCTTTTGACGGAAGCGAGAAGGAGCAAAGGAAATCTGTTTCTGTCAATGGGAAAAATTTTCAATTTGTTTTTAAAACTGATGAAGAAAACAGTCACATATCAAAGCCGATGATTGTGTTTGATGTTATATCATGAAATTGATTTATAAGAATTATCTTGAATTTTATAAATATAAACTTTTCTATTTAAAAGGAGAAGATGTTATGATAAATAAAATTTTAAGTTTAAAAGATGAGTGTGGCGAAAATGGAACTATGGAAAGAGATAATAAGCATAGTTGTAAGTAACGGAGTTTTTGCTATACTGTTTGTTTGGCTTTTTCTTTATCAACTTAAAGACTCTTCAAAGCGAGAGCAAAAATATCAGGAGACGATTGAGAAACTTACCACAAGTTTAAATGTGCTTGACGAAGTTAAGGATGAGGTCAGCGAAATAAAGGAATTTCTAAAGTGCGAGGAAGAGGACTATGAAAAAGTTGTTTGAAAAAATGAAGTCTTATAGTTTTTGGGTTTCTTTTTCTGGTGCTTTAATTATCTTTCTAAATTGCCTTGGAAGAATATTTGATTTTCAAATAGAAAACGAAGTTGTGGAAGATGTTATCATGTCTATCGCTGGGCTTTTGGTGATTCTTGGCTTTGTCACAAAAGAGACAAAAGATGAAGATACAGGCGAGAATGTTGACGAAGGTAATGATGAAAATGCCAACGAAAAAACTGACGGATGTGCCGATGAACATATTGAAAAAATCGAAGGGGATACTAACTTAAACAATGACGAAGAAATTGGCGAGCGTACTGACGATAGGGTTGACGAAAAAACTAATGAGAGTGCTGAAGAATGTGTTAATGAGACGGAAAATGAGTTTGCAACTTACGCTGATTTAGAAAACAAAACTAACGATGAAAACCTAGAAAATGCAGATGATAGCGAGTTAGATAATAAAAGTGTTAGTGATGAAACGGCTATTAAAAACGACGAATCTATCGCGCAAGATAAATAAAAGAAGAATGGTATAGGAAAAATTTGTATTAAATAAATATGCATAGTACTGTATAAAAATAAACAAGGCGGTTGGTTGTGAAAAATCAATCGTCTTTTTATTTTTTGTTATAAAATCAAATTAAAAGTTATTTATTTTTAAAAAAATTTGAAATTAAATCAATTTTTTATTATTTTTTCATTTTTTAAATCTTTAATTAATTTAAAGAATATATTTTATCTATTAAATTTTGTATAAATATTCATGCAACTTTTTGTGGTATTTGCTGTTAATTCTAGCAAAATTTAGTATTATAGTTTTCGGTATTTTAAAGTCTTATGTTATATATAATAATTAAAATCAATAAAAATTTGATATCGCTTGTAATTAAAACAATTTTTATGATAAACTATAAAAGAGGCTATTATGAAAAAACTTATCTACACAATACTTTCCATTTGTGCGATTATCTATATCGGTTTTTTGATTGTCAATGTTATCATTCAAAAAACGGCTTGGGCGCCAGATATGGGTGGGTTTCAAGGGGTGTTTGATTTTATTGTGAACTTTGGTGGTGTTGCTATCATCTTCGCTTTTGCGCTTGTCAACTTCGCAGGCAATCCGCTTAAAGTTGTTTTCTTTGTTCTTTTGATTTTGGCGATAGTGGCATACATCATCGTGTTGGCTGTTCCAGATTTTGTTTACAATTTGTTTACTTAAGTTGGCGCGAGTTAAAAAATAAAAAAATCTTTGTCTACTTATTTTGATAAAACTTGCGTGAATTTTGATAAAAGAGTTAATAAACTTATATAAAATGTTATAAAAATAGGATGTTATAAAATTTTGCTTAAATTTGTTATATTCTACTTATATATAAATTGATAAAGAGGGTGTTTATGGAAAAGTTTTTGATTGTTGACGGAAATAGTTTGGCAAATCGTGCGTATTATGCGATGCCGTATCTATCTAATATAAAGGCACAGCCTTCAGGGGCGGTGTTTGGGTTTGCAAACATTTTAATCAAACTTATTGTGGAGCAAAAACCGAAATATATCGCGGTTGCTTTTGACCACGCCAGAAAGACCTTTCGAAATGAGATATATGAGGCATATAAGGGTACGCGTAAGGAAACTCCGCCAGACCTTGTTAAGCAATTTCCAGTTATCAAGGACATGCTTAAACTTATGGGTATTATGGTGTTGGAATATGAGGGCATTGAGGCGGACGATATCATCGGCACGCTGGCGAAAAAGTCTGACAAAAACAACATATTGCTTTCTGGAGATAGAGATTTATTGCAACTTGTAAATGACAACACGGTGGTATGGCTAACTAAAAAAGGCGTCACTGAATTAGACATAATGGATGAAAAGGCGATAAAAGAAAAGTATGGCTTTAAGCCGAAAAACATCATCGACTTAAAGGCTCTTATGGGCGATGCATCTGACAATATTCCGGGTGTCAGCGGTGTCGGCGAAAAGACGGCGCTCTCGCTACTTGCAAAATATGGCGACCTTGACGGCGTCTATAATAACATAGGTGAAATCGCTGGTAAACTTAAAGAGAAATTGGAAAATGATAAAGAAAACGCATATCTTTCCAAGACACTTGCAACGATAAAAACCGACTGCGATATTGAATTAAACTTTGACGAATTTACATACACTTTTCCTTTTAGCGAAGAAGTGCACGAGTTTTTTGAATACTGGAACTTTAACTCATTCTTAAAGCGTGACGATATTTTTGTTGCTGGAAGCAAGAAACCAAAGGTTGAAATTAAAGAGATTTTGATTGACAGTTTGGATGTGGTTGATAAACTTGTTGGCGAGATTTCTGACGAGTTTGCCTACGACCTTGAGGAGCTTAAATTTGCTTCAAGAAAGAATGTCTACTATCTAAAAAAAGACCTTGATTTATTCTCTGTCAATATCGATGAGAGCGAGGTTATCAAAAAGTTAAAAAATGTTTTTGAAGATGAAAAAATTATAAAAATCACAAAAAATTCAAAAAAAGATGTAAAAATTTTGAAAAAATATGGCATTTTTCTTAAAAATTTCTTCGATTTGGAAATTGCGAGATATGTTTGCTTTTCATCTTTTGTTAAAAATGAAGACAAAAATGTGGGCGATTTTTTTAAGTTGAAAGAGGACTTTGAGAAAGAGATTAAAGAGAAAAAAGTCGATTTTGTTTTCTATAAAATCGAAACTCCACTTGTGGAAGTTTTGGCGGATATGGAAGAAAAGGGCTTTAAAATTGACGAAAGCGCTCTTGATGAAATCGACGAAAAAATCAGCGAAGAGATAAAGGAAATTGAAGGAAGAATATTTGAAGAGGCAGGCGAGAGTTTCAATGTCAACTCGCCAAAGCAAGTGGCAGAAATACTTTTTGATAAACTAAAAATCGTGCCATATAACAACAAAAAACGCTCCACAAGTTTTGCGATTTTGGACGATTTAAGATTTGAGCATGAGATAGTCAACGATATTATTCAGTATCGAAAACTCTATAAACTTAAAAGCACATATATAAATGTTTATAAGGAACTTATCAAAACGCGTGGCGATGTTATTCACACAATTTTCAATCAGACCTTGACAAACACGGGTAGACTCTCTTCGTCCGAGCCAAACATGCAAAACATTCCAACGCGAGATGAGGAAGGAAAGAATTTGCGTAAGATTTTCATTTCCAAATTTAAAGACGGCGTGATTGTTTCGGCGGACTACAACCAGATTGAACTTAGACTGCTTGCAAACATGGCGCAGGAAAAATCTATGATTGAGGCGTATCAGCATGGCGTCGATATCCACACTAAGACGGCAAGCGAAATTTTCAATGTGCCAGTGGATAAGGTGACAAGCAGTATGCGCCGCGACGCTAAGGCGGTGAACTTTGGTATAATCTATGGCATAAGCGACTTTGGGTTATCGCAAAACATAAAGACCTCGCGCAATAAGGCAAAAGAATATATTGACTCTTACTTCAATCGCTATCCAAACATCAAGACTTTTATGGATAACAACATCGAGTTTGCCAAAGAACACGGCTATGCAAAAACGGAGTTTGGAAGAATTCGAATGATACCAGAACTAAAATCGTTAAACTATAATGTGAGAAAGTTTGGTGAGCGAGTTGCTATGAATATGCCACTTCAGGGGACTGCTTCCGACATCATCAAACTTGCCATGATTGCCACTTACCGCGAACTTAAAAACTTTGCAAGCCACATCATTCTGCAGGTGCATGACGAACTTATCATCGATGTGAAAAAGGACGAATTAGAAAAGGTAATTAAAATCGTAAAAGAGTGCATGGAGAATGTCAAAACCTACGCCGTGCCACTCATCGTCAGCGTCGGCGAAGGTAAGACACTTTATGACTGCAAATAGGTAAAAATTCAAAAAAATCACTATTTTTTCAAAAAAAGTTGATTTTTTAGGGCAAAAATTGCGTATTTTTAAAATTGGTTAATTTTTTGATAGGTTTTAAATTTGCTTTTAGGCGTGAAATTTCTTATAAATTTTGTCAGATTTTTATACAAAGTTTCGATTTATTTTGTTTCATAAATGATTATTGTTCTAACAAAAAAATGATAAGTTTTTCAAAATTTTTATGTGGATTTTTCATAAATCTTCTATGTCGAATTTTCCACTTTGTCTTCTATAATATTAATATATAATTAAAAAGTTTTGAAAATCGTTTGACTATTCTTTTGTTTTAATTTAAAATGATAGTGGTGAAGTATGCAATACAATAGATATATGGGTTTAGATTATGGCAATTCAAGGATAGGCATCGCTTTTTCCGATCTTTCTGGAACAATCGCATCGGCTGATAGCATCTATAAGCGAAAGGATGAGAAGGCAGATATTGAATATTTGACCAAACTTGCTTTAAGTAAGGATGTTCGCCACATCGTGATTGGTTTGCCACTAAACGCTGACGGAACCGAAAGTGAAATGTCAAAGAGTGTTAAAGATTTTGGGCAAAAACTTTTTGACAAATCACAAATTGAAATCTTTTATCAAGACGAGCGCTACACTTCATTTGAGGCGGAGGAGTATTTAAAGGAGGCGCGTATTCCATGGGAAAAACGCAAAGCGCTTTTAGATAAGGTTGCCGCTCAAATAATTTTGCAGGACTTTCTTGATAATAGAAAATAAGGAGGAGAGTATGGATAAGAAAAAAATGGAAAAGGTTGAACAAATTTCAAACCAAGTTGAACAGGAGTTAAGCAATTTTGATATTTTGGATGTCATTCTTGACGAAAACAACACCGACGAACTTGTTTTGCAAAACGAACAAGGCAAGCAAATACGCTTTGAGCAGGTGGCTGTTATTCCTTATAACGAAAAAATCTATGTTATTTTAAAACCTATCGACAAGATTGAAGGCGTTGAGGATGACCAAGCGATTGTTTTCCTTGCAGACGAAACAAAGCGTCCAACCGTTTTAGTTCCAGAACAGGATGAAAAGATTGCTATCAAAATCTTCGACGAATACTACAATCTCGTTGAAGAGGCTAACAATACCGCAAAGAAAAATAAAAAGGGCAAGAAATAAACCTTCACTTTGTGGTTTAGTCAATTTTATATGTTTTTGACAGCGTAGGTGGCAAAATTGTTTTATTATGTCCTTTTGAAGTTTGTGCTTAATTTTTTATATTTTTAGCATAATTTTTCAAAGTTAGACAATAATATTATTGACACAAGTTCTTCAAAATGATACAATTTATTTTGATAAAGACTTGTGCTTTATCTAGCGTGCATTCTGTAAATGAAGTGCTTGCCTTTTTGCTAAACTAGTGAAAAGTCGGCTTGATACTACGCCGTAAAATTAGCATTCCTTTTAATGCACCTAAAAAAGAAGAGAAGAGGGTTTTGTTTCAAAATGTTTCTTCTCTTTTTTTGTTTGCTTATTAATAATTTAAAGTAGGTTAAATATTAGGAAAAATTTGTGTTAGTAAATAAAAAAATTACTTATAGAAAACCTATTAAAAACTATTATACTGAAAAGATTTTTTATAAATTTGGCAAAAATTGTTGACATTTGACCAGCAAATTAATATAATAGAAAAGCAAGTGTTAAGCGGGCGTGGCGGAATGGCAGACGCGCATGTTTAAGGGGCATGTTCGAAAGAGTGTGGGTTCAAGTCCCACCGCCCGCACCAATGGCGAAAACGGCATTTTTGCTTGTTTTCGCTTTTTTTAAAGCGAAAAACATCGCCCTTTCATTTGTTTTCGCCACTTTGCGACCAAACGAAAATCGCACTGCGTTGGCGATTTTGTCGCAACTTAAAGTGGTTTTGATTTTTTTTAAATGTTCGTTTCTTATTTCTTATTTTATTTTTTCACTTTTATACTTTTATAAATTTTTTCTTGATTTTGTGTTGTAGTTGTGGTAAAATTAAAAATAATCCGAACCTTTTATGGCTCGGATTTTTTGTTTGTATTTATATATTTCTTTTTTACTTATTTTTTATAAACTCTATCAAATTTTTCTTTTTATTTAATGGCATTGATTCTATTAATGCTTCTAATTCTTTATTTTCGTTATATTCATATATATATTTTTGCTGAAAATCTTTCAATAGGAAAATTGCAAACTTCCAGAATTTGCAATAATTTTTCCATTGTTAAAACTATTCTTCCGCGTTCTACTTGTGCAATATATTGCGGACTCATTCCTATTCTTAAACTTAATTCTCTCGCTGAAAGATTAGCCGAATTTCTAACAAATCCTAATCTTGTCAATATTTCATTAATGGTCATTACATTCTCCATAAGTTATAACTTTATTTTATATCTAAACTAAATATTTTATGTTTAACTATATACATAAAAATTTATGAAAATATACAAAATGAATACACAAAAACATAAATATTTGCCATAATTATGTTTGAGAATGTTTTTAATGAATATAAAAAGGGAGAATTGACTATGGAGACACATAAGAAAAGAACAACTTTTGCTGGGCATGGTTATTTTCAAATGGCAAATTGTGAGATGAAAAATCTTTTAATTGAGGCGATTAAAAAAGAAATTAAAGATGGAGGCTTATCGTTTACTGTGGGAACACATGGTGATTTTGATAAAATAGCATTAGAGGCATTGAGGACTTTAAGAAAAGAATACCAAGATTTAGAAATTGAAGTTGTGCTGACTAGCATGCATTATCTTGTAAAAAAGTATGCAACTGGCGACCCATTTGAAACATGTTACACGCCATATGATGATGTTAAAACTGTTTATTATGATATAGAGGATGTGTATTATAAAAATCGAATAATTTCAAGCAATCGGCAAATGGTAGATGATAGTGATATTTTAATTTGCTATGTTGATACAGAGCGAATACATAGCGGTGCAAAGAAAACATATTATTATGCAAAACGCAAAGGATTGAAAATAGTTAACTTATATAAAGATTATTAATAATTTTAATTAATCTCTATATGTAAATTAATTTGACAACTTTCATATTTCATCTCAAACTTTTCAATTTGTTTGATTTTTTTTCATATTAAATGTTATACTATAAGTATGAGTAAAAATTTAAGGGTTTTTAAGGTATTTTGTTTTGTTTTGGCTGGTATTTTCGCTTTGCTTTGCGTCAATATCATTAATTTTGTTGGTGCTGAAAGCGAGTATGACTGCGGGACATTTGAAGATTTCTATTCGCAAGTTGTAAGTCTATATGAAGAGTATGGCGATGTCAACACGGGCGAGAGTGTTGTGCTTGAAAAAAACGAGGTTAAAAAGGACGGCGACGAACTCTATGTTTCTGCCTCAAAAATAAGCGAACTTTCGGGCGGTAGCGGTGTTATGGTGATGTCTGCGAACTCTTCAGAAAATGGCGAAGGCGATTTGGTTGGAGATATGAACGCTTCGGCGGTGGAGGAACTTGTTGCGCTGTCTAGCACTGACTACATTTTGGAAGAAGATGAAGAAAACTATGTTTTATATGAGCCTTCTTACACAAATCGAATTATTGTCTACTACGAAGGCAATTTGCCAGCATACAACACCGACGCGTATGCCGAGGGCTTGGGTTGGCATATCTATCAATACTCATCCGCTGAAGATATGGAAGAGGCATATAACTACTATGACAGCCTTTCATATGTCGATTTTGTGGAATATGACGAGGTGATTGTTGGAGCGGATACAGATGCGGAAGAGGTTTCGGCAGATGCTTCCTCATCCTATTTGTCTTGGGGTGCAACTTACACTGGTATTAACGAATATCTTTCCTATTTGACTTACATCTATGACGAGAGCGAACTTGAAACGGTGTATGTGCCTATTCTTGACAGCGGTATTAACATCTCGCACGAACTGCTCTCTGACCGTTATTCTAGAACTTACGCAAGAAATTTCACTGTGACTGATAGCTATAATAACATCATTGAAAACACTAACGTCAGCGATGACGAAGGACATGGCTCGCACACATCAGGCATTATTGCCGATCAGACGCTTGACAATGTCATTCTAATTCCTTGCAAAGTGCTTAAAGAGAATGGGCGCGGTTCTGTTTCCATGATAGTTGCCGCTATTGAATATATCATAGATTTAAAAACGAATAATGACCTCAACATACGCGTGATGAATATGAGTTTGGGCGTCGAGAGTGAGGATGGTTCGCCTGTGCATAGTTCTTCGCTTGAGGCGATTATGGAAAGAGCGTATGACGCTGACATTATGGCGGTGGTTTCCGCTGGAAATAGCCACTACAACACCTCTTCAAACGCACCTGCAAATATGTATGACGAAGTTATCGTTGTTTCCGCGCTGGAAGAAAATATGTTCTACGAAAACGGGCTCAACATTGCCAGTTACTCAAATTATGGCTCTTCTGTCGATGTGTCCGCTCCTGGCACGTATATCTATAGTTC
This sequence comes from uncultured Clostridia bacterium, assembly GCA_944377825.1. Lineage (GTDB taxonomy): Bacteria > Bacillota > Clostridia > Christensenellales > UBA1242 > Caccovivens. The sequence continues at coordinate 16,034 of CALWGA010000042.1, forward strand.
CTATAATGGCACATCGCAAAGTTATGCGTATTTGGACGGCACGTCCATGGCAGCACCGCATGTGACGGCGGCAGTTGCGAATTTATTATCCAATCCGTCGCTTTCATTTTTGTCAAATGACGAAATTGAAGATTTGCTTTTTGAAAACGCCATTGATTTAGGAACGGATGGCAAGGATATTTATTACGGCTATGGCTGTGTGAACATTGCAGATATCGGCGTGGAAACTATCGGCGAAGTGACGTTTAGCGAAACGGAAAGTGTGAGAACTGAACCGCTTAGTTTGACGCTTTCATTTGACTATAGCGGTGCCTCAAGTTATGAGATTTATTACACGCTTGATGAGACCAGTCCGTCACTTGACGACACTCTCTACACTGGACCTATCTCGCTTAACGAAACAACAAAGGTGACGGCGGTGGCTTTTATCTTTAATAGTGAGGGAGATATTGTTGCTAAAAGCAAAGTGGTTTCTATGACATACTATTTTGATAACATCGACTTAGCAAGCAACTATGTTGTTGAAGGAAACAGTCTCTCTGGCACTCTTTGTGATTATACCGGCGTTTTAAGCACGCTTAAAGTTCCGTCAACGATAGACGGAGTGGCAATAACGAGCGTTCAAGAAGGGGCTTTTTCGAACACAAAAGTGGAAAATATCGAATTCGAGTCTGTTAATTTGAGGCTAGATAACTATGCTTTTTATGGACTTGATTCGTTAAAAACTTTCAAAGGAAACGGCGTTGTTATTGTTGAAAACTACGCCTTTGCAAACTGCACAAACCTTACTTCTGTGGAGGTCGACAGCGCCTATAGGGTAGGTGACTATGCTTTTAGGAATTGCACATCTCTCTCTGATTTAAATCTTACAAGTGCAAGACTTATCGGCGAGGGTGCTTTAGACGAGTTATCGTTAAATTCTTTATATTTAGGCGCTAACTTAGAGTCCTTTGGAACCTCCTATTTCCACGCCAACACCATTTACGCATATTCGATATCTGGCTTTGACGAGACACTCAAAAATTACACCGACGAATTAGTTTCGCTGGATATGCATTTCACGGAAAGTTTCCCGACGAGACTGGTGCTTAAAAGTTCAGGCAGTGCGACTCTCACATTTGCTTACTATGCAAATGCGTTGGATGAAATAAACTATCGCTTTACCAATTCCGCTGATTTTGAGAACAATAGTCAGTCCATGAGTGTGGAGAATACAACGCAAACTTTAGGAGATGATTTATATCAAACTACCTTTACTTTTGAAAACTTGCTTGCTGGTCGTTACAGTTTCCAATTTTATGTGTTCGACAATTACAATTATGTTTTATATACCGACGTCATCGATGTGATTGTGCTTAACGGAAACGAACAGGAATATTTCTTAAACTTTGAAGAAGGCAACTATGTCATCTATATCGACAATGTTAAAGTGGAGAGCGGTTTTGTGCTTTATGGCGACTTGACATATGATATTCAAATTGTTCCAAACGCAAGTTACTATATCTCAAGTGTTATGGTCAACGGCGCAAGTGTCACGCTTGATGAAAACAACATCTATAGCATCGACAATGTGACCGACAATCTAAATTTCAATATTGCGGTTTTGGAGATTGTTGATTTCAATATTTCGTTTTCAGTAAATAACGGCGTTACTATCCTCGACGAGATGGGCGATGAGTTATCATTTAGTACCATACCAGTTTCAAGAAACGAAGATTTTACCTTCTATTTGTCGGTGGACGACGCGTATACTGTGACATATGTTGAGATAGACGGCGTTAGGCAGGAGATTAGTGATAGTTACACCTTTTCAAATATTTTAGATAATCATAATGTGGAGATTGGCACGCAAATTAAGACCTTTGTAATCTCTGTCAATTATGGCGCAGGCGGAACGGCGTCAATCCAGAACTCTGAAAGGGTAAGTTATGGAGCAACTGAAACCATCTACCTTGAGGCAGACGACGGATATGAGATTAAGTCGGTTTATGTTAATGGCGAAGAGGTTGAGGTGGTTAATAGAGTGATAACGCTTTCAAACATCACAAGCGACATGGCAATCACTGTTCAGTTTCAAGAGGAAAGCGACGGGCTTTTTGAGGGGACCAGGCTTATCATATTTGTTTGCTTTTGCATCGCGTTCGGCATTTTGATTATCGTTTTAATCACATCATCTGTAAAAAAAGCGAACAAAAAGAAAAAATATATGTAAAATAGTTTTATTTTTAAATATTTATATGATATAATGAACTAAGGAGGGAAAAATGAGCATAGGTCTTATTGTTTTGCTTGTGGTTCTTGGGATTATAGTTCTTGTCGGAATAATCCTTGCAATTTGGATTTGGACGCAGTATAACGCATTCATTAGGCTAAGAAATAATGTCGATGAATCATATTCCACCATGGATGTCTACATGAAGAAGAGATATGATTTAATACCAAATCTCGTTGAAACGGTTAAGGGTTATGCAAAACACGAAGAGAAAACGCTAGAGGGTGTTATGCAAGCGCGCTATTCCTGTATGAACGCAGGCTCGACGCAGGAAAGGGCTAAATACGAAAATATGCTCTCTGACACGTTGAAATCGTTGTTTGCTGTTACTGAGAACTACCCACAACTCCAGGCTAATCAAAACTTTTTGGACTTACAGCAAACTCTTAAAACTTTGGAAGAAGAAATTTCTGTTTCAAGAAAATATTATAATGGTTGCGTTAAAACTTATAATATTAAGAGAGAATCTTTTCCAACTAACATGATTGCAAAATGGTTTAAGTTTGAAAAGAGAGAACTTTTTGAAATTGCAGAAACTGAAAGAGTTGCTCCAAAAGTTCAGTTTTAACAAAAAAATATGATGTTTAGTGCATCATATTTTTTTGTTTGGTAAATATGAGAGAGTTAAAGCCTGTGTGTTTTTCATTTAAGAAAAAAATATTTCATTTAAGGAAATTGATTATTTATTAAAAAAATTAAATTTAAAAGAAATTTATTTAATTTAAATACTAAAAACTAAAAAACTCTCAACTTGATAGTTAAGAGTTTTATGTTATTTTTAAAAAAGTTTATGTTATTTAAATATGATTTTTTATAGAAAATTTATAAATTTTTTATCTTTTTAGTTATTGAGCCTTAACTCGCTCGTCATTATCATCAATCTCTTCGACTTTTAACAAACTGACACTTTTGATTTTGTCGAGAGAATCGTCTTTGAAATTTTTTGCTTCTTTTTTTGTGTCATCAACTAAATCTTTGACGTTTTCGCCAGCATTTTCAATATCTTCGTCAGCGTTTTCAATTTTTTTGCCAATATTTGCAACATCACTTACGGCATTTTCTGTTTTGTCGATGTCGTTTTCTACCTTTTCAGTTATGTCTTTTTCATTGTCCGCTTTTATATTGTCATTAACAAAATTAGAATTATCCATAATTAAATTGGCGTTATTGTTATTTTTTAAATCATCCACTTTGTTATCATTGTTAATTGTTGAGTTTTCAACAGGTTTTTCTATCTTTCTAATATTTTTCATTCTGAACTTTGGTCTATCTTTTAAGCGTGAGTTTTCGATATTTTCACTCATCTTTTCTTCATTTATAATCTTCTCTTCGTCCTCATCCATCTCTCTTTCAGCAGGTTCGCTGTCTACAGGTTGGGCAAGGCGGTTGATGTTGTTTGAGTTGTAGCCGTATGGAGAATTTATGCCTCTATTATAGAAATTTCCATAACCATTCATTCCATAACCATTATACATGCCGTTCATTCCATAGCCGTTCATGCCATACATGCCATATCCATAGCCATATGGGCGGTAGGTGTCGATGTTTCTTCTAAAAGGTGCGTAGGTGTCGGTGTTTCTAATCGACGTGGTGTTATTTTCAGTGCCAGAATTTTCATTGATGTTTTCAGTGTTATTTTCAATATTTCGGTAGGTGTCGATATTTTTTGGGAAAAATCTTTTGCCGTTTTGGTTGTTTAACTTTTCGTTTGTTTGTCCATTTCCGCTTGGTGTTTCGATTGTTTCTTCGTTTTCATTCGGCGTTTCAATACTTTCGCTTGGCGTATCTTCCAAAATGTTATCTTTAAGGTCGTTGTAATAGTCGTAGTCGTCAATGCCTAAGATATCTTCCATGCTTTGCAGGGTGTTTAGGATGTTGATGTAGTAGGAGCAACGCGTGTTGGAGTTACATGTAATTTTGTTCAGTTTAGCGTTCACGCGGTCGATATTTCGCAAGGCACTTTTTTTCATCGTGTTATAATTTCGATAGGTGGCGTTAAATTCGTTACTTGACCTTGCCACATCGTCGTTATAGTTTGAGAGATTGGCGGTCAGGTCCTTTAGCGCATTTAATTCGCCTTTTGCAAGTTTCAAATCTTCCTTTTGAAGATATTTTTTTATTATTGCGGTTTTATATAGAATTTCATCTCTATAAAATTGTTCGGCACTCAAGGTGTCTTGCGCTCGCGCCATGCTGTTTTTAAAATTTTCGCATTTTTGTTCGTTTTCAATGCTGTTAAGTTTGTCCTCGTCAATCTCAATGTCGCTGGTGCTGACACTCTTCACAGTGGCTATCGAGTTGCTCGTCTTATCAAGTTGACTTGAGAGATTTGTCTTTGTCATCGTGCTTGTGGAACTACTACACGCGGTGGCGGTCACGCAGAGAAGAAGAGAAATTGCGCCTAAAATTATCTTATTTTTCATATTACCTCCAATTATATCAGTCATAGTTTGTGTAAGAGAAAGGCATTTATACATTTTTTGTTTAAGAAAGTTTTGGTTGGACAAAATAATCATATATGAGGTAAATATGGATATAAAAGAACGAAATAGGGCGTATAACAAGTATGTCAATGCGAAAATACCTAAAACAAGACCATGGCCAACGCTTTTCAACTCCTTTTGGGTGGGTGGCTTAATTTGTCTACTTGGGCAGGGAATAAACGACCTACTTCTCTATCTCTTTCCAAACATCTCCGAGCAGTCCGCTTGGGCTTACACGCTTATCATCCTGATTTTCTTAGCCGCGCTACTCACGGGAATTGGCGTCTACGACAAACTGGGAAAATTTGCAGGTGGCGGAACGATTGTGCCGATAACTGGATTCTCGAATTCCATCACAAGTCCGTCGGTCGAATTTAAAAGCGAAGGAATTGTCTATGGTATATGCGTCAAAATGTTCACAATCGCAGGTCCAGTCATAGTGTTTGGCGTGCTATCCAGTGCGCTTGTTGGGCTTATTTATTACATCGTTTATCTGTTTATTTAAAAACCTACTAATAACGCCTAGAAAATATAAGAAAATTGAAACTAACCAATAAAAAAATTAATAAAAAGTTGACGCAAAAATTTTAAAAAATATTTAAGATTTTAACTACTTTGTTAAATTTTAAGTTTATATCCACTTTAATGAAAATTAGGAGAAAAGATATGAAATATGACACAGTGAAATTTAGACGCCAGCCAAAGATAATAGGCTCGTATTCGATTGTCGGTCCGAAGGAAGGGAAAGGCAATTTTAAGGACTATTTTGACTACATCATGAAAAACGATTTATTCGGCGAAAAGACCTTTGAAAAGGCGGAGCGCAAGATGATTGAAACGGCGATAACTGGTGCCATTCAAAAATCTAAACTTGGCATGAAAGACATAAATTTGCTGGTTGCAGGTGACCTACTCAATCAAATTATTTCCTCTTCATACGCCGCTCGCGCGTTCGATTTTCCATACTTAGGCGTCTACGGCGCATGTTCGACTATGGCGGAGAGCATTGCGGTTGCTTCCATACTCGTTGACGCCGGATATTTTGAAAATGTGGTGTGTTGCACTGCCTCGCACTTTTCGACGGCTGAAAGGCAATACCGTTTTCCGCTTGAACTTGGCAACCAGCGTCCGCCAGTTTCGCAGTGGACAGTGACAGGAGCGGGCAGTTGTGTGATTTCGCAAAAAGGCAAAGGTCCGCGCATAACTATGGCAACCTTTGGCAAGGTCATCGACTGGGGTATTGTGGATGTCAACAACATGGGCGCCGCTATGGCTCCAGCATGTGCCCAGACTATGCTTTCGCACTTTGAAAACACAAAGACAACGCCTGACGATTACGACCTAATTGTCACTGGCGACTTGGGAAAATTGGGCAGTGAAATTCTCATCGACCTTATGGAAGATAACGGCATAAAACTTGGACTTAATTATAACGATTGCGGGCAGATGTATTTTAGACGCGACCAAAACACGCTATGTGGCGCGTCAGGGTGCGGGTGTTGTGCCACGGTTTTCAATTCATACCTTATGAAAAAACTGCAAGACGGGCAATATAAACGCATTCTTTTTATGCCGACGGGCGCGCTTTTAAGCACCACGGCAACTCAGCAAGGCGAGAGTATCCCAGGGGTTTGCCACGCGATTGTTGTTGAAGCCTATGAAGAATAAATAAAAATTTTCGGAAAAACAATATGGATGTTTATTGAAATTGATTTTAAACAAATAAGAAATAAAATGCAAAGGATAGTTAAAAGTTATTTCTAATTCTATGGGAGATGTTTATGGAAATGTTTATTGACTACTTATGGGTGTTTATAATCGGCGGACTGGTGTGTATGATAGGCGAACTTTTAATCATCACAACAAACATAACTTCCGCGCGTATTTTGGTCACCTTTGTGCTTGTGGGCGTATTCTTAGAGGCGGTCGGACTTTTCGACTATATCTCTGACTTTGCAGGCGCTGGCATAAATGTTCCTATTGTTGGATTTGGTGCGTCGCTTGCCAAAGGTGCAATCGGAGCGGTTAGGTCGCAAGGAATTTTAGGTATCTTTACCGGTGGTTTAACGGCAACGGCGGCAGGTATATCGGCGGCAATCATCTTCGCCTTTATCTTCGCATTGATATTCCACTCGCACACGAAGAAGTAGGACAGACACCAACTCCGCTTAACGCCGGCACGAAAAATTAAAATTTTTCTAACGGCTACTTCGTTGGTTTCTCTTCCTAGTCCTCTTCCCTGTAGGTGATTTTTAATTTTCTAAGTTGAGCAAAGCCCGCCTATACGAAAATTAAAAATTGATTTAGAGAATGTGTAAGTGGGGCATTGCTAGTAAAGTGAAGAGTGAAGAGAAATCAAAGATTTCCAGTGAAGGAAAGCTTGTAGCGTTCAGTGAAGAATGGTGGAAAAATTTTAGAGAATAGACTTCTCTTTAAAAATTTATTTTAGAAAATAAACTTATATAAGCAATAAAACAAAATTTAGAGGCGTTTGATTTAAATAACAGGCGAAAACTGGACATGGTGTATTATGCAATGCATGCTACTCTATATATAGTATTATTCTATATATTTTCACTAAACTTATTATTCCCTATAAAAAATCTTTCCACAACTCTTCACTCTTCATTTTCTTCCCTTCACTCTTCACTTTTTAACTGCTTGGCGCCAGCGTAATTGTGTTATCTGACCCTAGATATACCTCTGGGACGTCGCCGACGATGACACTTTCGGTCACTAAAAATTCGGTTACGCTGTCGACGGTGGAGGAGTAGGTCGGCAACACCAAACTCACGCTGGCGTGTAGTTCGATGTAGAGCGAATGATTGGTTTGATTGATGCCAGCGCTTGTGAATTTGCTTTTAAAACATGAGGTCATTGCGCCTATTTGCACAAGTTTTATGTTAATTGTAGGTCCAACTCCGACAAGGAAAGGTAAGCCTGTGAAAGTGCCGATGGCGATATCCAGTCCGTTATCGCCCATTCGGTCGAGATAGACTTGAGCCACTTGGTAGAAACGGCGTGCAAGGTTATTTACCACTATGGTATCAATGGAAATTAAGGAAATATCCCCATTGCTATCATACGAAATTTCCACTAAGTCCTCATACTGCAAATTTTCTTCGGCTATCACATCATAGACCGCGTCGCTGACAGCGGAGGTTGAAAGCGAGTAGATGGATGCCCATGTTGCCTCTTTCACAATAGGGTTTATCACGCAGAAGATATATAAAAAAATTGAGGCGACAATTAGAACTAGAAATGTAATTGCTATTATCATCCGCCTTTTTCTTGATTTGCGTTGCAAGTAGCAAAGTTTTCTCACGTTTTATATATATGCACGCTGTTTTTCAATCTTGCCAAAAATAAAAAATATGTTGAAATTTGTCAAATATTTTATTTTTTTATATTTTTCGTCAATTTGTTTTTCTTTTTCTTGAAAATTCGCTATAATATCTTTGTGTATTATATTACTTTCGCTTAAAAAGGTGGTGTTATAATTTCTTTTCACCACTTAAAGATGAGCAGTGCGAAGTTTTTATAATTAAAATTTGTGATTTTAAAATAAATAACTTTCGTGATTGTATTATAATTTTAAAAGGGTTTTTATGAAAGAAAAGAAAGATTTATCAAACGCGCAACGCTTTTTGCAGGCTTATAACAATATCGACTACACAATTAGAACAAGGTATAATTTGAATAGGAGTATGGGCTTTTCCGAACTTATCAGGCGAAGCGTGGCGCTAAACTACATCGTGAGAAAATATGAGGACGATTTGATTGACTTTGGACGCCTCCGAAACGCCATTGTCCATGGAAATGAGGACTACATAATGGCAGAACCACACTATGAGGTTGTGGAGCAGATTGAAAAGATTGAACGCCTTTTAACCGCTCCACCAAAGGCGCTTGAAACGGTGTGTAGGCGTGATGTGTTGACGATTTCTGGAGACAAATCTATTCGCGAGGCGATAATACTTATTGCATCTTCAAATTACTCAAATATTCCTGTTTTCAACGACAAAAATGAGATAATCGGCGTGGCTAATGGTCAAAAGATTTTGGATGCGCTTGGCAAATACTTAATCACAGGCGGAAAAGCGGATGTGTTCTTAGATAATGTGAAGATTGAGGACATGCTCTCAAAGATTGAAAACAGCAACTACTACATCTTTGCCAACAAAGATTTGACGGTGGAAGAGGCGTTAGAGTTTTTCCATAACAACTCGAAACTCCTTGCCATTCTTGTCACAAAAAGTGGTGGCGCGAAGGACAAACCTCTGGGAATCATCACAGGAACTGATGTGATTAAGATGAACACTGTTTTGGAAAACTATTGATTTATTTTTTTAACAGGCATAGGGTATTTTAAAATATAAATTCAAATTGTAGCGTTTTGAAATAAAATTTTAAGTTAAAGTTTTGTGCTAAATTGCTGTTTTGTTTATGAAAATAATAAAAAAAGTTGACAATATTTTATAAAATAGTTATCATATTTATGAATGCAGGTTTTTTGCATGAAATAGGCAAGTTTTCTTGCAAATATTCACAATAAAGGCGTTTGAGAAAAGACAATATTTTGTTTTTAGATTTTCAGAGAGTTGCTGGTTGGTGCGAAGCAATATGAAGGAAACAAAATTATCACTTTTCGAGCTTCTGGCTGAAAGTTTTAGTAAGCTTAGACGGGACTTCCCGTGATAGAAGGCGTGGGTGTTGGCTCACAAAGTGAAACAAGTGGTTAACTTTCTTAGCGAAGTCTTGTTTTGCTAAGAATTTTTTTATGGAGGAAGAAAAATGTATAGAAAAGTGGATGCAAAACTGGATTTTGTTGGGAACGAAGAGAAAATCTTGAAATTTTGGAAGGAAAATAACATCGTTGATAAGGCCCTTTCTTTAAACAAGGATAGTGGAAAGAATTTCGTCCTTCACGACGGTCCACCAACAGCAAATGGTAAGCCACACATCGGCCATGTTTTAACGCGCGCCATGAAAGACGTTATTCCAAGATATAAGTCGATGAAAGGCTACTACATCTTCCGTAAGGCTGGATGGGACACTCACGGGCTTCCAGTTGAAGTGGAAGTGGAAAAAGAACTTGGCTTCAATGGCAAAAAGGACATTGAAAACTACGGCATAGATAAGTTTATTAAACTATGCAAATCTTCCGTTTGGAAATATAAGTCTATGTGGGAAGATTTAACAAACAAAATTGGTTATTGGGTAGATATGGAACATCCATACATTACTTATGAAAATTCCTATATTGAAAGCGTTTTTTGGGCGCTTAAAGAAATGGATAAGAAGGGACTTATCTATCAAGGACACAAGGTTGTGCCATATTGCCCAAGATGCGGAACAAGTTTGTCAAAGGCAGAACTTGAGAACGGCGATAACTATAAAATTATTAAAGATAAGTCCATTTTTGTGAAATTCAAAAGTTTACAAGAAGACAACACATATTTCCTTGTGTGGACAACAACTCCTTGGACGCTTCCTTCCAACATCGCTCTTTGCATGAACCCTGAGGAAGAATACACAAAAATTAGTTGTGAAGGCGAAAACTATATCATGCTTGACAAACTTCTTCCAACATTATTTGAAGAAGGAACATATAAGAAGATTTACACCCAAAAAGGCAAGAAATTTGAAAATCAAAAATACGAGCCACTTTTTAACTATGCAAAGGATGTTAAAAAAGGCTTTATCGTAACAGTTGACGACTATGTGACCACCGATGACGGCACAGGGATTGTTCATATCGCGCCTGCTTTTGGTGAGGACGACGCAAAAGTTGGGCAGAAATATGGGCTAACTTTCGTTCAATTTGTGGATGACGCTGGCAAGATGACCAAGGAAACTGAATTTGCTGGTATGCCTGCTAAAGAAGCAAACGCGCCTATCATTGAACAACTTAAAAGAGAAGGAAAACTTTTCAAAGTTCAACCAATTGAACACTCATATCCACATTGCTGGAGATGTAAAAGTCCGCTTTTATATTACGCACAAGATGCTTGGTTTGTGAAAA
>CALWGA010000043.1 GCA_944377825.1 uncultured Clostridia bacterium
ATTGTGTTTGTGCTTGTCAAAAACATCAGTCCGATGAATATGTTGACTGCAACGGCAATTGCAACGCCATTTAGGTTGATGTTGATTGCAGAAATTATCTCGTTGACAACATAGAGAAGCACCGGCAGACTTATCACATACAAGATGTGAGAGATAAAGGTCTCGGTATTTCTCATGTTTAAGATAAATTCCTTTTTCAAAAAGGCAAAGAAGGTGCTTTTGCTAGGTTTCATATGCGTTTTCTTTTTGATGACAATCGCATGTTCAAAATTTTGGCTGGCAATCTTGAAATATAGACAGCCGATTAGTATTGTCAGCCCTGCAAGCACCACAAGAGTTGCTAAGAAAATTAAAATATTTATTCCAACACTTGTGCCAAGCATCATGTTAGCAATTACCTCATATATGGTGGAATACGCATTGACAGACAAAATGACATTTTGTAGAAATTGGAAGAATTTATCATAAATTACAAGCAAATTCAAAGGCCTTGGAATGATGTTTGTTATGTAAACTAAAAGCCAAATCACAAGCCCAGCGATGACAAGTGTCAATAATATCTTGACAATAGGGAATTTTTTGATAAATTTTTTGATATACATCAGTGGAAAGGAGAATATTGCTCCGATAAAAACTGGCAAAAATGGAAGCAGAAAAATCATGAACACAACAAAGATATAGAACACAAAGTTGAGTTTTAACACAATTCCAAACGCCAGAAAGAAAGGTAGTAAGAAGAAAAGATTTTTCTTAAATTCGGTTAGGTAAAAGACCGTCAATTTGCTGATAAAAATTTCCACTGGTTTGGCTGGCAGGCTGAAAATGACGCTGTTATCTTTGCTCATATACAGCACATTTGTCAGTCCAAATATGCATGTAAGCACACTTATCGCCTGCGTTATAAACAGCATGAAAAGAAAGAAATTTTCGTCGATTGGAATTAGCGCAAGTTGACGAATGTAGTTGAGTAAGAAGTAGAGTCCAACCGTCACCAGCGCACAGACCGCCACTTGCACGATGATAGAGATAGAAGTGTTTGTTTTCGATTTTACCTTCTTGTTCTTTCTATTTTTTAACTGCATTAAGGTTAAAACTTTGATTCTTTCTAACATTTCTTCCTCTTATCTTTGTTTTTTTGCAATTTGAACGCCAATTTTTGCACTTTTTCTAGTTCTTTTTCATCTTTATCCTTTTGATTTTCGACAAAACTTAAATATAAATCTTCAAGATTGACACCATTATCGGTCAAAAGTTTAACATCAAAGACACCTTGCAAAACGCCGTGCTGTATAATGGCAATTCTGTCGCAAATCTTTTCCACAACCTCGATGACATGGCTGGAGAAAAAGACGATGTTGCCGTTGCTTGCATGCTCTCTCATGCACTCTTTGATTTGGTAGGCACTGCTTGGGTCAAGTCCTGTGAGAGGCTCGTCGAGTATCCAAACTTTAGGATTGTGAATAAGCGCCGCAATCACCACAAGTTTTTGCTTCATGCCATGACTGTAACTTTTGATTTGATTGTCGATGGCGTTTTCAAGTTGGAACATCTTTGTGTATTTATTAAGTCTCTCCTCTCTGTCCTCCTCTTTGACCATATATAGGTCAGCAACATAGTTTATGTATTCGCGACCAGTCAAGTTTTCGTAAACTGCGTGATTGTCAGACACATAGCCCATTTGAAGTTTCGCTTGAAGAGGTTGCTTTTCGATATCATATCCACAAATCTCAATCTTGCCTTCGGTTATGCTTTGAATGCCCACCATACACTTTATCAAGGTCGACTTCCCCGCGCCGTTATGCCCTAAAAATCCGAATACCTCGCCGTCATGCACTTCAAGATTGAAATTATCAACCGCCTTGTGCTTGTTCATGCCATATATCTTTGAAAAATTGGTTATCTTAATCATGTTTGTCCCCTCCGGATTTATAGGTTTCGAAATGTCGCCATATTCCTTTTTAAGTTTCACTATTTGAAGTTTGTCTATAGTTCTTAGTTTGAACAATTCTTTGTAGTGGTCCTCAACTTTATAATACAGCCTGTAAACTCCCCAGATGGCGAACATCAAGATGATATATCCAATATAAACCAAGATGTCGTAAAGCCAGTAGACGCGATAGATTATACCTTTAATGTTGATAAGCCACTGATAGTTTAGTCTGATATCCTCCAAAAATCCGATATATTCTGAAATTGCGTCGCCGTATAGGAAGAAATAGTCGACCGGCGTGAAGGTGTTTATCCAAGCGTTTGCAATCATCATGGCGATGAAATAAACTGTGAATATGTAGATAGAATTGCGCATGTATTTGAAGGTTGGTCGTTTGTATAATCCAAGCATCATCGCAAGCACTGGCAAAATCAAAACATAGGCGTGGCAGAACCAAAAATGTATGCCTGACCACGAGAAAAGCGTGGCGGTGGAATTTGGCAAGAGCATGGCAAAAATCGCACCGATGACGTTGACAAAATATGTAAAATAATAGACGCTTTTAACATTGAACGCAAAGGCGATGAAGATAAGGAAGATTGCCGTGTTGCAAAGGTGGAGCGGTAGGTCTGCGTATGTGAAATGCAAAACGTTCCAGTTATAGCAAAAGAGAATGAGCGCGTTGGTGCTCAATGTGAGTAGCATCGCCTTTTTGACATAATCTTCCCTCTTTCTAAAGACAGCAAAAAGAATTATCAATGTTAAAATTGTGGCGTAAAGGAAGAGTCTGTGTGCCAAGTTGAAATCTTCAAGCGCCGTACCAAAGGTACCAAACAAAACTTGAAAGGTGGAAAGCGGAAAGACGCTTAGGCAAAGTGCAAAGTAAACTAAAAACATGATTCCGGTTTGCTTCAAAGTTGGAAAATCGCGCTTTATTATCATATTAAATAGTTGCCAGAAACTGAGCGCTCCTAAAAAGGCAAGTTCAATGATGAACATTATGGAGCGATAGTGAAAATATGAAAACTCAGCGTCGCCAACAAACGCTGTCACATTTTCGTTAAAGAACATCAAATTGACTAAAAAGACGACAAATGAGATAAACGCCGTGATATGCTTATAGGCTTTCACCTTTGTGAAGGCAGAGAGGCATGTTATCACAATTACCACCATGGAGAACCATCTTAAGACTGCCAAAAACGCCGTCATCGGCTTTGAGAACAAGGTCGTTTGCAAGTTCACAATACTGTCAAACGAATCGGCAAAGATTATCCTTGCGCCAAACATCAAAATAAGCCCTAACGCAAAAATTTTGTATATTAGCCCCTGCTTCTTAGGAAAATACCTATTCAGCACAAACATCAGTAAAAATAAAATAAATGCCAAAAGAAATGCAGTGACCTTTTCCAATCTAAACCCCTAAATTCTTAGACCATTATAGCACATAAAACACATTGTGTAAAATATTTTGTCTAATTTTTTCGAAATAAATTCGTTTTTTTAGAATTTTTGTCATTTTGTGCAAATTTTCAATAAAGATTTAAGATTTTGTAAAATATTGCAAATATATTTTTGAAGAAAAGACAAAACAAAAAAATGTTGTCTTATTAGAAGAGACATAAAACTAAACAAATGTAGTTTTATCTAAATTTTTAAATATAGTCTTAGAAAAAATATAAACTTATGAGATGTTGAAATTTTATTAACATAAAATTTTAATAAATTCTATCGAATTTGCGTACTATGCTCACCAACACAGTTTGCATAAATATCAGTTATCTTAAAATTCTCAAACATACAAAATAAAAAACCTTTTGCGTTTTAAACAAAAGGTTTTTTATTATTAAACTTTTTCTTTATCTTCAGTTGAAGTTAATACTGGTGTTGTAATCTCAGCATTAGGAGTCATATTCTCTTTGATTTGAGAGATGCTTTCTTCACTCAATTGATTTTTGTATGGGTATCTTTCAGGGTTTTCTGATGCCAAGGTATACAAATTCATAGCACCACCTGGAATTTTACCATCAAGAATAGCACTTATTGCTGTTGTAGTCAAAGCACTATAAGTTGTTGTTTTACCGTCTGAAGAATATACATTAACAACATACTCAACAACATCAAAATCATTTTCGTTAAGCGTAACTATATCTACATCATAATGTGCTTCTTCAGTCGACGTCGATGATTGAGGTGTGACCGCATAATATATTTCACCAGCCCCCTCTGTTTCTGCCATATATTTATGGATATTATTAAGTCGAGTTTCGCTTAAGCCAAGCCCATCAATGCTTTTATAGGTTGAAATCTCCACAGTGTCATTAGCGTCAGCCTCGAGAAGTGCGCTCTCAAAACCATCGTTGTTAGTCACTTCAATGTTGTAATCTGCACCATTTGTGAAACTGATTTTAACAAGATTGCCGTCTGCATCCAAGCCGTAGATACTTCCTTCCTTATCATCATTATCATAATTAATGTTGACAATTTGAATATCCTTACCCACAACCGCATTAACTGTCTGTTGTAGGTTATCATTGATCTCGAAATCAGGTTCAATTTCAACCTGGCTATTGTCTGTTGTAAATTGGTTTTCGCTTATCTCATATGCTGTCACAAATTCATTTGCATAAGAGGTTGTGGCAGTTTCTGCTTCATCTGCGGTCATACCTTTTGCCATTAAGAAACTTTTAAAGGTTGATGAGTCTGTGGAATTGTTTGGATAAACAACAACTCCTTCTGCAAGTTCTACACCATTTTCTTTGATTTCTTGACCTGCCATAGAGCCAAGGGCTTCATAAGAGCCTCCGATGATGTCATTTGAATAATTAAAGCCTGCCATATTTGTGAACGCTGCTCGACCAATGTTTCTCCACCATTCTCCTTCAACATTCTCCATAATTCCGTCATCTTGTGGATTATAACCAAATGTTGAAGCATTTTCGCCTTCAAACATCTTTTCGACAACACTGCCGTTCGTGTCAAGTTTAATTTCAGTGCCATTTTCATTTGTGTAATTAAATAGCGTTCCTTCCCATTCACCAGTAGCGGGATTGTAATTTGCTGTTTGAGTTCCATCGCCTGTCTCTGGGGTCGCAGTTTCTAATTGTTCTTCTATATGCACATGCGCACCGTCGTTAGCCAACTCTCTTGCGTAATCAGCATTTACGGCATTTACGCTATATCCTGGAATTTGTGCAGCAAATGTAAGGCCAGCACCAATTCCAAGCCCTATCGCAGTTCCCAAGAGAGCAGTAACAATTCCTTCGCCGACCGTGCGAGTTTTAACTCCACCGCCCTTTTCTCCGCTTGAACTTGCTTCGCTTCTTTTTAACATTGGTTTAAGTTTTTTGCGTCGATCACTAATGGATGCTATATCGGTTTTATAAGTTTCTTTAACAGACTTTATTCCTGCCTTTGCGGATACATATTCCCCTTTTGCTTTTTCAAATTTACTTTTCTCTTCATTATACTTTTGCTCTAAGACTGCAAACTTTCGTTTTTCGTCATCACTTGGTGATTTCTTTCGTTTAAACGCTTTTTTTAGTTTTTCAAACTTACTTTCTTCTTCTTCAAACTTTTTTTGAACACTTTTAAAAGTCTTTTTTGCGTCAGATCTAGTTTCCTTAGCCACACTCATATCTTTCTTTTTGTTGGTTTTGAGATTTTTTCTTTCTTCTTTGATATTTGCAGTTTCTAGTTGAGCCTCAAAATATTCATTTCTTTGATTGTCAAGTGCTCTAAGCAAATTTCGATATTTTAGCGAAGCAGAAGAGGATTCAAATGCAGTTTGATATGCAGTTTTATCATCTATTCGTGCTGCTCTCACAGCATTAAATGCTTCCACTAAGGCTACAAGAGCCTTGTTTGCACCGGATGTGTCAACAATTCGACGATTTTGACCATATCTTATCTCTTTATCTCCGCTCGCATTTTCTACTTCGTATGGTTTACCATATACCTCGATAACTGGTGTGTATTTTCCTTTTATAACTTGAAAACCTGCCTTGCGAACTTTGTAAGTCTCGCTATCTTTTCTTAATGCTTCCAAAGTTTTTGGTGGATCACCAGCACCAAGGTAAACGAAAAAGTCAATTTTCCCAGTTACACCTGTATTTTTTGTTGCTATAATTTTTATCGGTCTATTTTCTGTTTTTTCATCAAAAAGTCTTGCTATTTTATTTTCTAATTCTAGTCTTTTCTTATCACTCACAACTTTAATATCAAGAGTTTCACGAGTATCACTAATTTTGTCCCTAAGTTTGTTGTTTCGTTTGTCTATTTTAGACGATTTTGAACTATCAATTGTTTTTTTGATCTCATGAACAGGACGACGCTTTGAATTTCCAACAACAGCAGTTGCAACAGGCCCCACATCAAAATATCCATAGATATCATCTGTGGCACCATCAACGAATTTAATAGGACCTTTGTCTTTTACTATCTTCTTTGGCTTTTCAATTTTTAGGGCATCTGCTATTGCATCTACACTATCTTTAAAATCCTTATTCTTTTTATCACCGCTTCCGCTTATAATTACTTTAGTTCTTCCACTACTCTCTAGGTTACCTAAAGTCATATCATCTTTCAAGATAACACAAGAAACTTCAAGCGTTTTATCACCTAAAGCCTTCTTTGGACCTGTACTTTGAAGTGCAATTCGATATTTATTTCCTGCTTGTGCCCGTGGGCAATATACTAAAACCTTTCCTCTTAAATCGCTAACTTCATAAGTGTCTGGAACCAAATACGCCACCAAATTATCTGAAGCGCCTTTTGCTTTAATGACACTGTCGTCCGTTTTAAATTTCTCTATAGCCTCTTTTACTTGTTCTAATAAAGTTGCCATAAAACATAAACCTCCTGTTTTTTGTTGTTATTATTAT
This sequence comes from uncultured Clostridia bacterium, assembly GCA_944377825.1. GTDB lineage: Bacteria > Bacillota > Clostridia > Christensenellales > UBA1242 > Caccovivens. Next base: position 6,811 of record CALWGA010000043.1, read on the forward strand.
ATAATAAAACGCGGGCGGTGTCAATACCTTTTTTGAAAATAATGTGCAATTTAAAGCAAAATTTTAGGATGTATCAATTTTGAAATTGTTATGCTTTATAGGCATATGTCTTTATCAAATTATAACACTTAAAAGTTGGATATTACAATCTCATTTTATTACTTTCCCCTTAATCAAAGTGATTTTGCAATTCTTTCTCTAAACTTTCCACAACTCTTCACTTTTGCGTCGCTACTTAAAGTGGTTTTGATAATATAAAAACCATTCTAAAAATTTTCCTTAACTTTTCACTGGAAGTCGCAAGACTTCTCTTCACTTTTCACTGCGAACCAATGGTTCGCCTTCACTAAAAAGGCAACGCCTTTTATTTACTCGGTTTCTCGTCTAAGTAGGTTGCCATGTTGTCGGCGATATGGAAGAGAAAGGCGATTGGATAGCGGTAGTAGACATCGGCGAGCCGAACACTGCCCTCTCTGATTCTCGGGTCAAAACCGCCCATATGCCAGTTGATTGCCATCGCCTCTTCACGCGTCAGCCTCATAAAGCCGGAAATCATATACACCGACTTTTCGCCATGACCGTATGGCAAACTATCTTCAATTCGATAGAAAGGTTCTTGCGTCCAAACGCCGTCACGTTTCACATTCTTTAAGTCCTTAACATAGAAATTGACCTTGCAAATGTCGTGAAGAAGAGCAATTATTGCCACGCTTTCGTTGGAAATCTTCTCTTCATAGTTGCCATACTCCGCTTCCAAAAGTTTGACAAAGCGCTTGTAGACATTTATGCTATGCTCACAAAGTCCGCCTTCGTATGCCGAATGATTACGAGTGCTTGCCGGCGCACTAAAAAAGTCAGACCGCTCCAAAAACTCCAAAAGGTCTTCCGCTCCGTCACGCTCGATATTGTCGAAATAAATCTCCTTAAACTCTTCCTTTAGTTCTTCTAAATCTCTTTCTTCCATAGTTTTCTCCTTTTTATTTAATAATTTTTTTATATAAAATCATCCACAACTCTTCACTGAACGCCAACAGCGTTCCTTCACTAGAAGTCGCAAGACTTCTCTTCACTCTTCACTCAAAAGTATATAATATTTGTTTACTCTTAGTTTTTAAATTTAAGTGTATAAAATAGCAAACACTAGATAATATAATGCGTTTTCAATCTGCATTTGACCATTTTTGATGTAAAAGTCGACATCTGATAAGAGTTCGTAGATGTTTTTAAGTTGTATTTTTGAAAAGTTTTTAGAAAGAGCACGCGCCTTGGTCACCGCAAACTCTTTAACCGACAACTCCTTTGATAGTTCTTGATCAGTTTCCTTTGATATAGCAACAAAAAACATACGTCTAAAGTGGTTGAGAATGAGAGAAAAGGTCTTGGTGTCTTTATCCATCTTGCTTAAAAGTTCAACCGCCTTTTCAACATTGCGTTTTGAAAGCGCTTCGCTTAGTTCAAACACGGAAAACTCGGTCTCTTTCGTCACTAAACTTTCGATGTCCTTTGTTGTTATCACGTCGCTGTCGCAATATTTCAACTTTTCAAGTTCGTTGGATATGAGCGAAAAGTAGTCACAGCAGTAGGACAATAGAAGTGATATAGCATCGGCGTTGATTGCTTTGCCCGCCTTTTCAAGTTCTGCCACCACAATTTTTGATAGCGAATTTTCGTCTAGCCTTTTCGCGCTGACCTTTTCGCTTATGATAAAGTTGAAGTTGTTATAGAAATCAAATATCACAAGGCAAGTGGTTGGCTGTGGCGACTTTAGATAGGCGTTGAATTTCTTTTTGAAATCTTCTGGAATTTTTGTCAAATTTTTTAATAGCACCACCTTTTTCTCGCTTCCCATAGGCAAAGTGTTAAGTGTGTCGATGACGGTGTCCGTTTTGAAATTATCGTCATCAAACTTGATTAAATTAAACTCCTCAAGTTCCAAATGGCAAGCGTTTTTGATAAGTTCAAGCGCCTTATCGTAGAGCAAAATATCTTCGCCTTGAATGAGATAGCAAGGCTCAATCTTTTTTGATAATCTTTGCAAAAGTGTTTTCATATTTTCTCCTTAAACTAAATTTTTGACTGATACAACCATATATCCATCCTTAAACGCACTTTCTTTCAAAGTTGACAGCACTTCCGACTGCGTGCCTAAGAAATATTCGCTTGGCAACTGCGTTAAGATTAAATCGTATGGCAATGTTGATATGTAAGAAATTTCCTCATCGGTTAAATCGCTTGCCGTTCTCAGCACAAGTATATCATCAAAGCCTACCTCAAGTCCAACCAAATTTTCTTCATAGGTCACATATCGCAGTCGAAAATCGCCTAGGTAATAGTCGGAGTCAAATGATAAAATCTCCGTGTCTTCACGGTTAGTGATATCTATATGAGAGTAGTTCGATATTTTTAAAAATTCTTGCGAAGATGACGAGAAAACGTTGTTTATTTGAACATTGCCGATAACATCATATGCATTCACTAAAATTAGTGCGTTATTGACATCGTTGTAACTCCATGTGGCGTCTAAGATAAGTGTTTCCTTTTGAGAGTTGGTCAAAACTGCAAACGAGTTATCGCGCGTGTAGGCATACAGCACGCCAGAACTACACATCGGCACATAGGCAAATATGCACGCCGTAACTAAAAGAAGCGAAGCAAGCGAAACAAAACTTATCACCTTGCCTCTAGCGGACACCATGAAGAATTTACTCATGGAGAAGAATATGAGATAGATAAACGCGGAAATTGGCACAACAATCGGCGACAATCTAAATGAAAGAGAGGTCTGTGCGAAAAATTGCGCGATTAAATTTACCAGCGTGAAGATATATCCGCATAGCGTCAGCGTGAAGCCCATAAACGGAAAGATAAGGCAAATTAAAACCGCGACGCAGAGAAATGGATAGGCAATCGAGAAGAGCGGAACTGCCAAAATGTTTGTGAAGAAGGATAGTAGGTTAAGTTCGGAATACATCAGCGCTAAAAATGGCAGAATGGCAACAGTTGCACTTATCGAAACAGCCAGCGAGTCTGCCACAAATTTTGGAAATATCTTTTTAAGGAAACTTGAAAGGATTGGACTAAGTAGAACTATGCCCATAACGCAAAAGTAACTCATCAAAAAGCCGATGTCAAAGGCAAAAAGCGGAGATGTAACAAGCACCAAAATGCCTGCAACGCCTAAGGTGTTTAAACTATCGTAACATCTGCCAGATAGTTGACAGGCAAGAAAGATGATGCCCATAATTCCCGCTCTTAATATCGACGGCGCGAATGAGCAGAGATAGGCATATATGATAAGCACAATAAAGCAGGTGATAAAATTTGTCCATCTATTGACCTTGAATAGTTTTAAGATAAAACCAATCAGCGAAATTAAAAATGTGACATTTAAGCCAGAAACAGCAAGAAGATGCAGGATGCCCGCGTCCCGATAGGAATTATAGGTCTCATTGTCTATGTCGTTGGTGTAACCGAACAAAACCGCATATGCCGTGGCGCTGTCGTCAGCACTCATATTCTCATTCAGTAGTTCCTTAACTCTCAGCCTAAACTTTTCCACAAGTTTGATGTCGTTACGGGTAGTATTGATATCCGCTATGTCGACCTCTGCCGTGTAGCCCACCTTGTTGCGATAATATGTAAGATTAAATGAGCCTAGACTAAACAAACTTACATCATCAAGTTCAGTTTCAAACTCGATAACATCGCCGACACTTAAATTTCTGCCCGTGCCTTCAATTGTCAAATCTACATTCTTTACGCTCTTTCCATTGACGGAAACATCCTTTAATAGAAATGTCGTCTCGCCTTCGCCATACTCCACATCGTCTGACAGCCTACCAGATACCACAACCGCTCCGTCAAAACTTTCAATCTGATAGGTGTTTATTCCAACAAAATACCAGCAACCGCCAAACAGCATGGTGGCAAGAATTAAAAACAACATGAAAAACTTTTTAAAGCAAATGAGACCTGCAATTATACCCACCAAAACCGAAACCAAAAGCACGATATGTTGAATGCTTAAATCAAAAACATATCGCGTCACTGCGATGGCAAAGAGTAACGCAAGAAAACAATAAAAAAACGGCCTCGAGTTTATGTAGGTTTTCATATTTATTAAGGATAGCACAAAATGAGAAAAAAATAAAGAGAAAAACTATCTCTTTTTGGTTTTATCTTCAAAAAATTTCGCCATGCTGTCAATGTCTGTGACATATTTCTCGTTATTGATAACAAATTCTTTCAATGTGTTATCCACAACCTTTGCATTTTGCAAACTTAATGAGATGTCCTTTTGAAATAAAGTTTTTTCAACCTCAATGAAGTTGCTGTCTTTAAGTTCAAAGATATACAACTTTATCGGATGCTCTTCTCGCCTTGATATCCTGTCAAGAAAATGCGTTTGGAATGGATATATGGCGTATCCGAGTTTAGTTCCCGGAATTCTAATCGGCTCTGTAACAATATATGGCATATTAATCCTCCTTTTTAATAGATTTTTAATGATTTTTCTATATTTTTTATGAAATTTATAAAATAATTTTTTTGTTAGACCATAAAAATTTTTGCAAAAACTTAACGCCCGCATTTATGGCAGGTCTTTCTATTTTATCATCGTTAAACTCAAAAAAATTAGCAACTTTTGCAATTTTTGCCCTATTTTTGTCGAAGAATTTTAGAAAATTAAAATGCTTTGAGCAAATTTTTTTGCACTTACAAATTATCGCCATTGAAAACAAAAAGAATAGTGCAATTAATCACACTATTCTTTGATTGATTTATTATATGAAAAAAGTTAAGTTTTTGTTATTTCATAAGCGGGAAGAGCACAACGTCGCGGATATTTGGTCTGTCGAAGATGAATTGTAGGAATCTGTCGATGCCAAAGCCGAGACCTGAGATTGGTGGCATACCATGTTCCATGGCAAGCAAGAAGTCCTCGTCCACATCCATGGTCTCTTCGTCGCCTGCCTTCTTCTCTTCAAGTTGAAGTTCCAGCGTCTTTCTCTGCACGATTGGGTCGACAAGTTCGGAATACGCCTTAACAAGTTCCGCACCACCTGCGACAACTTGGAAAACGTCGATTATTCTATCATCCTTATCGTTGCGCCTTGCAAGTGGAATGAGCGAAGCCGGATAGTTATAAAGAATTGTTGGGTTGACAATCTCCGCCCTTATCTTTCTTTTGTAGACATAGTCGATAAGTGTTCTCACGGTTTTACACTCTTCAAGTTCCGCGTATGAGAAAAGTTTTCTGTCCACAACAATCTTTTTAAGCGCGTCCACATCGTCTATGTCAAGAAAATCGCAACCTAAAATCTCGCGCATTCTTGCCACATAGTCTATTCTCGGCCACTCGCCGTCAAACTCAATCTCCTGTCCCTGATAGGAAATCTTCGTTGTGCCTAAACACTCTTTCATAAGGTTTATCAGCATGGTATGGAAAAACTTGATGTTATCTTCAAAGTTCCAGTAAGACGCATACCACTCAACCTGCGTGAACTCTTGAAGATGCGATGTGTCCATACCTTCGTTTCGGAAGTCCTTGCCAAGTTCGAACACCCTGTCGATGCCAGCGCCTATGCACTGCTTGAGCCATGTTTCGGTGGCAATACGCAAATTGCACTCGATGTCAAGCGCGTTGTGGTGCGTGAAGAATGGTTTTGCACTTGCGCCCGATACGCTTGTTTGAAGAATAGGCGTCTCCACTTCGATAAAGCCGTTGTCCTCAAGATAGCGCCTGATGAACGAAACCACCTTGCTTCGCGTTAAGAAAATTTTTCGCGCGTCCTCGTTGGTGATTAAATCTAGATACCTTTGCCTATACTTAATCTCAGTGTCCACCACGCCGTGAAACTTCTCTGGAAGCGGCCTTAAAGTTTTACTTAGAAGCGTTATCTTCTCAGCCTTAACTGTCACTTCGCCGGTCTGCGTTGTGTAGACTTCGCCTTCCACGCCGATGAAGTCGCCAATATCAATCATCTTTTTATAAAAATTATAGTCCTCTTCGCTGAACTCGTTTCGCCCAACCGAAATTTGAATTTTGTCGTAAACATCTCTTATCTGGCAAAAACCAAACTTGCCCATAATGCGACGAAAAACAATTCTGCCAGCAATTTTCACATGCTCGCCTAACTTCTCTCTCGCCTCACTTATCGTGCAAGTCCTTTCAAACTTTTCCTTGTATGGAATTTCGCCCGACTTTCGAAGGTCCTCAATCTTCTGCCTTCTAATCTCAATCTCGCTCGATAAATTTTCTTCCATCTCTGCCTCCGAAAAATGTAACTTAATCATTTATTTATAACATAAAAAAGGCATAAAGTCAAGCAAAAGCAACACAATGGAGAAAAATCGTCTAATCGCCAAAAAACAACTAAAATGATATTTAAAATGTTAAAATTTCATTATTTTTCGTATTTTAATAGGTTTAAATTATTTAATTAGGGTTTTATTAATAAATTGATTTCAAATATAGTATTTTCGCCCAATATCATTTTCGCTTCAAATATTTTTTTCAAAATTCATAATTTTTATCCACTTTTTACTTTCTCAAAAAAGTGATGCAATATGGCCTATTTTTTAGGTCATTCAAGGTTATGCCGTTCGCTTGGCATAGTCCATCTTTGTTGAAAAGGCAGTGCGCGTTGCACTCAATCTTAATCGTTTTGCTGTTTCTTTGCGGAGCGTAACTCGGCGTGCGCGAAAACATATTTTTGGTTTTATCCACACTCTCTTCGCCCTTTTCAAACTTTCGGCATAAGCAAGATTTTGAAATATCAATCGCCTTTGCCTTGCAAGTATAGCGGTCATTATAGGCACAACTTGTCTTTCTGCAACGAATATCCATACTTTCCTCCGCTAAAATTATTGCCAATTCTTGACAAACAAAACAAAAATGCTTTAAAATATGATAATAAAAGGAGTAAAAATGAAAGTTGTATTACTTAAAGATGTCAAAGGAACAGGCAAAAAGGGCGAAATAAAAGAAGTTGCCGACGGATTTGCAAGCAACTATCTTTTCAAAAATAATCTCGCAAAGCGCGCGGATAACACCGCACTAAACGAAAATAGCGGACAAAAGAGCGCACAAAAATTCCACAAACAAGAAGAGATTAAAAGTGCCAAGGCTCTTGCCAGCGAAATCGAAGGCAAAGTTGTCACTCTCAAAATCAAATGCGGAGCGAACGGCAAAATGTTCGGCTCGGTGACCAGCAAAGAGATTGCCGACGCTCTCAGTGCAATCAACATAACTCTCGACAAAAAGAAGATTGATCTTAAAGAGCCAATCAAAACCATCGGTCTATACAAAGTGACCGCCAAAGTCTATCCAGAGATAACCGTCACCTTCTCGGTGGATGTTTTGCCTCTGCTGGATTAGGACAGAAAGGAAACGGAAGTATTTTTATATAAAAACTTTAAAAATAAAAAGGATATTCACTATCCTTTTTTTGTTAATTGAAATATGATTAAATACTTTTATAATTTTCAAGCAATTTATCAATTTCGCTTTCGCTTAGACCTGTATTCAACAACTGCTTTTTGATGTTCCAATTTCTCGGCATATTTTCTTTGTGATACCATTTACACCCTTGTTTAACCCAAAGTTCCCTTACATAACTATAAAATTTCTCATCTTCTTTATAATTAAATTCACAACCCACATCAACTGGATAATTAGAATTGCAATAATACTCGCAAGTTCCAAATTCATATCCACAACACGGACAAATCTCGTAACTCTCTGCTGGCGATTGTTCTAACTTGTCATACCCACAAACCGGGCAAATATATGTTTTCTTTTCCATTCAAACTCCTTTTAATTGAAAATTTCATTTGGTGCATTTTGCAATAAATGCATTGGTAAAGTGTCTTTATAAAGCAAGTGAATTTCGTTATTTCTCACAAGTTTGCCTAAATAGCAATAACCGTTTGCTTGTGTGATGTAGAAAACATTGTTTGTTAAGGATATAAAATCAACTATATCTTCGCTTGAAATAACACCTTTTGTTTTAATATCAAAAATTTTGTAGTTGTTTTTATTATCATCTTCCACTTTTAAATTTTTGACACGCCCTTTCAACAAAAATTTTAAATGGTCAAGCAAAGTTTGATGTTCGGCAGTCTTGTGTTTTTGATATTCACTTGTAAATTTTTCGCTAAAAAGTGGCAAAACAAAATCTATCTCTTCTTTATAAATTCCATCCACGCAATCTTCAAAGAAAGCAACGCCGATAAAATTCTTCATAGTTTCTGTGGTCAGTTTGTGATAACGTTCGCCAAACTTATCGCGAAACTCTTCCAAAATTTCAATAAACTTTTTTTGCCTTCCCTTCGTTCCTATTTTTAACGCAATCTTCAAAGTATCTCAAAATATCTGGAAATAAGATATAAAGTCCAACACTTTCATCATCCGCATATCCATCAAAACTATCTTTGACATATTCTTGAACATCTGGAATATTTTTCGTAAAAAACTCAACAATTTCGTTTTCAAGTTGTCTTTTACCTTTTTCGTTTTTCATACTAACTCCTTTTAAATATTTCTTACCACTGCAAACAGAACTAAAAAGACTAGAATGGCGGATAAGATTTCTCTAAACTTATTGTAGGCTAGTTGCTTTTTGGTCAGTTTTTTGTCTTTGTAATAAGTTAGCGATAACTGCGTGAATGTGAAGTATAGGCAAGCGCCGAGAATGGCAAGCGCGGTTATCACGCCAAATAAGATTGCGTTTCTGATAAAATATAAGCAAATCGCACAAATAATGGAAACTCCAAGCCCGCCAAGCGCGATATAGTGATTGATTTTGGAGTTTTTAAGTTCCAAATCTTCCTTAATCTTTATATCTTCTTCGCTGATAAGGTCATCGATTGTGGTGCTAAACAGTTTTGCCAGCAGTTTCAAACTTTCAATGCTTGGATAGCCGTTGTCGGTCTCCCACTTCGAAATGGCTGTGCGAGTGACAAAAATCTTCTCCGCCAAATCATCTTGCGTAAGATTTTTCTCTTGCCTCAACTTCTTAAGTTTTTCGCTAAACTTCATCTTCGCTCCTATCGTCAATCATATTATACAACATTTTTCGTAAAAGTCACGACACTTTCACTCACATTACATATTTTTTCTGCTTAAATTTGAAAATACTTAAAGAAATTTTTGGAAAACGCCTTAAAAATGGTTTAAATATACATTTTTTAAATAACAAGTTTATTTCTTGCACAAATCAAATTTTTCACTCGGAATTTGGTTTTTGAATATAAAAAAGTATGGATGATAAGGAAAGTATGATTCTTCTTGCCACATACATCGCCATGGAACTTGCCTGTGGCAGAGATGATGCGGAGATTCGATATCTAAGAGATTTGATAAATCAAGTTTCCTGTTCTTTATCCAACCTTTTAAATTGTCGCCCTTATAAAAAGTAGGTGAGCAAATGCTGACGCATTTGAGTGAAGAGTGAATAAAAAAAGGAAGAGTGAAAAGTGAAGGGAAGGCGGAGCCTTCCAGTGAAGGAAAATCAAAGATTTTCAGTGAAGAGTTGTGGAAAAATTTAATAAGGGTTTATTTTTCCTATAATCAAATCTCTTCGCTTGCAACACCACACTTTCATACTCTAAAACAATCTTTGATTTTGTGAAGCGTAGAACTTTGTTCGGCGAGCATAAATCGAAAATCAAATGGGGGTCCCCGAAAATGTTTATCATTTTTGGGGATAAGGAGTAAACAAACGAATGGTAAGTGGTTTGAAAACAATCAAACCACGAAATGAAGTGCAGT
>CALWGA010000044.1 GCA_944377825.1 uncultured Clostridia bacterium
AATGTTTATAAATGTTTAAACTTTATAAAATATTTAAATAAAAGCCAATTTGAAAATAAAACAGAGCAATCTAGCCCAAAGGGTTCGGATTGCTCACAATTGGCGGGCATCAAATTTATGGATACGATGTTATGGACAAAAAGAATATTATAAATGATGAGGAAGCATCAGTTGTTAGGGAAATATTCACAAAATTTGCACAAGGATATACAGGTGTTGATATTGCAAAAAACTTACAAACTCGTGTAATTAGAACAAAGAAAGGAAAATATATAACTGATAAAGCAATTTATAAGATAATACAAAATACTAAATATGTAGGAAAAGTTAAACATGGAGAAACTGTTTACACGAATATCTATCCAGCAATCATTGATGAACAAACTTGGCAAAAAGTCCAAAATATTAGGAATGCTTATAAACCCGCACATTGTAGAAAACAAAATAAATATAATTATATCTTATCTGGGAAACTCATTTGTGGATATTGCAAACATAAGATGATTGGTGAATCTGGTAAAGAAATCAATAAGGTTATAAAATATAGATATTACTCTTGTTTGACTAAAAGAAGACGCAAAAAAGAAAAATGCGAACTTGAAATAATAAAAAAAGAACAACTTGAAAAAGAAATTATGGATATTACTTGGAGAGTTTTATCAAATGATAACAATCTAAAAACTATTGCAAAAAGCATATTAAATTATCATGAAAGAGTTTCAAGAGCAGAGTCAAACTTAAAATCTCTTGAAATGCAACGAGCATCATACTTGAAAGCCTCTCAAAATTTAATAACCGCAATAGAACAAGGAATTATTACTGAACAAACAAAAATTAGACTAAAAGAACTTAAAGCACAAATATCTCAACTTGACTATGACATAGAGCAAGAAAAACAAAGAAATTATACTTATCTTACCGAAGAACTTATTATGAAATACTTTAAAGGAATAATATGTGGTGATATTGAAAATATTGAAATACAAAAAGGTATAGTAAAAACTTTTATAAGAGAGATAATTGTATTCAATGATGAAATTATTATAGTTTACAACTTTACTGAACCATTACCTTCAAAAAGTATTATTCCTGACAACATTACTGAATTAGAACAAAAAGCAATAGATAAATTAGAACTTTTAACCAAAGATGATATCAACAAAAATACTAACTTATCATTCTTCTGCTCAAATCAATATTTTGCAATTAAATCAAAACGAAACAAAAAAGCATAGAGAACAAGCTTTTTTATAAAATTTAAACATATTGAAAACATACATAAAATATACGAATTTTTTAATACTTATAATTTTTAACTTTAAGTTTTTATTCAAAAAATCAGTATGGAAATTAATGTCATACATAATTGATTTTTAAAAAATATTATGATATAATGATACATATTAGTGGATAAAATGTTAATTATAACATAATATAATATGAGGTAGATATGAATAAAAAAGACAAAAAAGTTATTAATAAAAATTATCAATTAATAACAAAATTAAACAACAATATTATTGAAGAACCAAAATTAAATAAACCTTATAATAAAATATTTGATCAATTTGGGAATTATTCATTTCCAACAGAATTAAAGAAAAATAATCTAATTCAATGCACAACAAATTTAAATTTTATTATCTTTGACCAGTTAAAATAAAGGATTATCCATTTTGATTTTCTATTAGTTTTATTAATAAAGGAATTCTGTAAATAGATAGAATATAAGTATGATGAATAGTTAAAATTAAATCTTGTAATTCTTGATCCTTTTCAATATCATAAATTTTTAAACCTAGATTTTTGCATTTTGTACTATCATAATGTTTATCGTGAACTTTTGATTTTTTATGACTTGCTAACTCATCCAGTATATGTTTTACTATATCATTTTTATTTTTGTATCCTCTAAACATATTATCCTTTAACCAATTTTCAACTAAATCATATGAAAGTTTAATAACATTTTCACACTCGCCAACAAATGTTGGTCTATATTGTTGTATAATTTCTTTCCAAATCAATGAATTTTTGGTATCTTGAATAGTATCAGCTAAAGCTCTTTTAAATTCTTCTATAACACCTTCTGCAGCAACTCCTCTATATTGTGGATCGATAGGACCGAGACTTGACTGTTTCCCCATTAAAATAGATTTGGAAGCACAAGCAATCATTGTGCCTGCTGACATTGCCATATGCGGAACAATAACACGAAAATTGTTATTAAAGCATTTTTTTATGTAATTGACTATACTTTCGGTCGCTGTTGTTACTCCTCCAGGTGTGTGAAGTATCAAATCTAATCCTTTTGTTTTATCCATTTTATTAATCGCATTCATAAAACCATTCATATCACTATCATTAATCATAACATCAGGATTCCCATTGTTTGATTGTAACCAGGCAGAATAATAACAAATTACATTTCTATTTGTTTTTTGCGAGAGCTTTTTTAATGCTTCTATTCTCATACTCAACAATGTATTATTTATTAACATATTTATTTTTTCTTGCGATCTTAGATCAATTGATTGAATTCCGCTTATATTTAATTTTTGGTTGAATTCTTGTTCAACTTCTGTAAAATTTCCCATATTTACTCCTTTATGTTATGATAATAGTATAACATAATTTGCTATAAAAGTATATACAAAACTGAAAAAAAGATTAAATTTCACTTTTATTAATTGAGCTTTAGATTGTAAGTGTATTATTGATATAAAAAAATTTTTAAAATATTTCTAAAAAATAGTAGTGGCAACCAAGATATTAATATTTGATTTATTTAAAAAACGCACCAAAGACATTGGTACGTTAAAAGAATTAATGGCGGAGAGAGAGGGATTCGAACCCTCGCTACCTGTTACAGTACTACTCCCTTAGCAGGGGAGCCTCTTCGACCTCTTGAGTATCTCTCCAATCGACTATTTTAGTTTAACAAATATCAATGAAAAAGTCAAGGCTTTTATAAATCTTTTTTATTTATTTTGATCTAACTATAGAAGAAATTTATTCAATCCTAAAACCTTTTTGTTGACAAAATTTATTTAGAAAATTGGTTATAGTTATATAACTTAAATTATGTTAATGAAAACTTGAATTCTTAATTAATAAAGTTACATAATTATATTATAATAACCATATAAATCTTTTGTCAAACAACATGAAATGAATAAGGTAGCGACATATTTTGCCACTACCTTATTAACAATCGTAGTTAAAACTGATTAAAATTCTTCTGTTAAGATTTCAAAATATGCTTGAGGATGATTGCATACTGGGCAAACCCTTGGAGGTTCATTGCCTACATACACATGTCCACAGTTTCTGCAAACCCAAATTTTCTTTTCAGTCTTCTTGAAGACAGTTTTATTCTTGACAACTTCAGCAAGTTTTCTATATCTTTCTTCATGTCGCTTTTCAATCTTTGCCACACCTTCAAACTTTGCAGCAATTGCCATAAAGCCTTCTTCACGTGCTTCTTCAGCCATTCTCTTATACATTTCAGTCCATTCGCCATTTTCGCCTGCTGCAGCATCTAAAAGATTTGCTAAAGTGTCAGGAATATCTCCACCATGTAGTTCTTTAAACCACATTTTAGCATGCTCTTTCTCGTTATCAGCGGTTTCAGTGAATATAGCAGCAATTTGCTCATAACCTTCCTTCTTTGCCTTTGAAGCATAAAAAGTATACTTATTTCTTGCTTGACTTTCGCCAGCAAATGCTTCCATAAGATTTTTTTCTGTTTTAGAACCTTTTAATTCTTTCATTATATTACCTCCATTATTATTTTACCATAAATCTAAGACAAAAGTCAAATAAATATTACCATTGTTTAATTTAATCAAGTCTATATGTAATTATATATGTATTATAAATACAAACTTTAGAAATATTAAAATTATGGCGATTGCATATATATGATTATATAGAATTTTATTACTGGATTAGCAGATAGATAATACGGTCATCCTGCAAATATTCGCACACTCTAAATCTCTAAATGCAATAAAATGTTTTTAAATTGTTTCACGTGAAACAATCGTTGATTACAAATATTATGCTTGTAAATTAAAAACGCCTTAGCATACCAATCAATAATAGTTCTTTCTAAAACATATTTTTCTTTTTGTTTGTCAGATTTTAAGTATAAGAATCTAATTTATAGTAATAATTAATACATAAATAAACTAATACGCTTATGTTTCACGTGAAACAATTTATTATCCAGAGACGCTTTTTATTCTAAGTTCTTTTAATAACTTTGAATATTATAAATAATTATTTTGCCGATAGGATGATTATTTTACGCAATAGATGTGAGTGGTTAGCATTAGTATTGTTTCACGTGAAACATTTTTCTGTGGATTTATAAATACCAAATAACACCTACAGAAAATGGTTTTTAATCTCATAAGGATTTTGTTTAAAATTCTATTTAACTAAGCCCTGCACACTTAATACAAGTTACTTTCTTAACATATATAATTGTTTCACGTGAAACATTAGATTTTATTATATTGACGGAAGTGCGATTAATTGCTTTATAAAAAGATTGTAGTAATGTTTTTATCATTTCTTTTGTTCAAATATTGCGTTAAATAAGCCAATACAACCAACCTAATACTGGTTATTTGCTATTAATATAATGAATAAGGAATATTATTTCATATTTTATCTTAAACTTTACAATATTCCTGCTGTTTAGTTAAATATATTTACCCATCCCACCTATCAAACAAATGTTTCACGTGAAACATTTATTCGCATACATCGATTTTCATACTTATAAATTCGTATTTTTCCCTCTCTTGTTTTGTCATCCTATAGATTACACGATACATTCGCATATAAAGTATTATGGCTGCAAATATATAAAGCGTCGCGTTAGCAAAAAAAATAAAAGCGAAGTTTATTCGCTTTTATTTATTGATGTCTCTTATTATAATTCTGTAAATCTTGCAAAGTCATTTCTTTTTTGTTTAATAGTTCTAGCAGTTCTGCAATTCTGTCTAAGTCGTCGCGCGTGTAATAATCTATATATATTCGCCCTTTATTATCATTTCCTATCGCACTAACCTTTGTGGCGAAAGTCTTTTGCATTTGAACGATGAGTTCCTTCAACTCCAAAGACTGCTCCGGCATGATAATATGTTTTTTTTGTGGGCTGTTTAAGTTCTTAACAGCCTTCTCTAAGTCTCTCACACTTAAATTCTTACTTACAGTCAATTGTGCCAACTTTAATTGTTGATTCTTATCTTCCACAACAACCAAACATCTAGCATGTCCGGCGGAAAGTTTGCCGTCTTCCACCATTTTTAAAACATCTGGATATAACGTTAACAATCTCAGCGTGTTGGCAATACTTGAACGACTCTTTCCTATTCTATCCGCAACAACTTCTTGAGTTAAGTTGTATTCATCCATCAATTCTTTGATTGCTTTCGCCGCCTCGACAGGATTAAGGTCCTCGCGTTGCAAGTTTTCAATAATACTGATTTCCTTAACTTGCTTGTCGGTGTAATTTCTTACCACTGCAGGAACAGTCTTAAGCCCGCAGATATTCGCCGCACGCCAACGACGTTCGCCCGCTATTATCATATATGTCTCATCGCCATTATCATTGACCACGATTGGCTGAACAATGCCATGGACTTTAATAGATGCAGCAAGTTCATTCAACGCTTCACTATCAAAGTTCTTTCTTGGCTGATTTGGATTCGGCTTAATCTTTTCTATTGATATCTCAGCCACTCCGTCTTTCTTTTTGTCCGACTTGACTGTTTGGGTTTGCGTAGTTATATTATTATAACTATCGTCTTTATATACGCCGAATAACGCATCAAGTCCACGTCCTAAGCCCTTTTTATTATTAATCATATCAATCCTCCGAGAACCTTATTTTTCTAACCTTTGAAATTCTTTTAAAAGGTGTTCCGCTTTTCTTTAAAATTTCTTCAGCCAAACTCAAGTAAGCCTCTGCGCCCTTAGAGTTAGCGTCGTATAACGCAACTGGCAACCCATGGCTTGGTGCTTCTGCCAAACGAACATTTCTTGGAATTGTTGTCACATAGACCTTTTTGCTGAAAAACTTAATAATCTCGTTGCTCACTTGATTGGTTAAATTATAACGTTTGTCTTTCATCGTCATCACAACACCCTCAATATCAATATCAGGATTGAGATATTCTTTGACGAGTTTTATGGTGTTCATAAGTTGAGTCAACCCTTCAAGCGCAAAAAATTCACATTGAATAGGAATAATCACGCTGTCGGTGGCAGTGAGTGCGTTGACCGTGATTAACCCCAATGATGGCGGGCAATCGATTAAAATAAAGTCGTAACTGTCCTTTATTTCCGCAAGTAGATTTTTAATTATTTTTTCGCGCTGTGGAATTTGAATAAGTTCGACCTCAGCACCTGCCAAATCTACAGTGGAAGGGATGATAAAAAGATTCTCAACTATCGTTGGCTTAATTACCTCGTCGAATGTTCCTTCTCCGTCTATGAGGTCATATATAGTTTTCAAATCTTTTGTTTTGCGTATCCCAACTCCGCTTGTGGCATTGCCCTGAGGGTCTAAATCTAGTAGCAAAATTTTCTTTCCCATCATCGCCATATATGCTGCCACATTGACGCAAGTCGTTGTCTTACCAACTCCACCTTTTTGATTTGCAAAAGCAATTATTTTTCCCATAGTTCTTCCTTTTTAATGATTATACAATAAATTAACAAAAAAATAAAGAAAATTGACAAATATATTGCATTTTTTTAATAATTTTTTAATATTTTCGATTATTTTTTTTGTTTTTTATTTTGTTGCAAGCCTAATTTTTATAATGGTTTTAATTTAGGTAAATTTTTTTCACGCGGATATTTTTCATTAGTTTTTTCTGTTTTCTCCACCACTAAAATTTTTCGTGTTATCCCCAAATATTCAAATTCTAAAACCTTAACAACTTTAACCGATAAGGTTTTAAAGGCATTTTTGGCCATCTCGATTTCTTCGTCTAACTTTTGCGACTTGTAAATCAAACATCGCCCATCTATCTTTAAATACGGCACTAAATATTCTAAAAGGGTATTTAGCGGAGCGACTGCGCGTGCGACGGCGTAATCATAAAACTCTCGCTTTCCTTTTATATATTCTTCAGCCCTTGCGTGAACCGCCTCAATTTTTGACAAGCCTAATTTTGAAATTGTCATATTAAGAAAATTCACTCTCTTGTTTAGACTGTCCACCATTGTTATTTGTAAATCTGGACGCATAATCTTTAACGGCACGGACGGAAATCCCGCACCACTTCCTATGTCGATGAGTTTGGCATTCGGCAATATTTCGTTTATAGGTAGCACACTGTCCAAAAAGTGTTTATAAACAACCTCATTTTCTTCCGTTATCGCAGTCAGATTATATTTCTCATTTTCCTCGACAAGCAGTTTATAAAATTTCTCAAATTGACCTATTTGTTCATCGGAAACCGCGATATTGAAATTAGAAAAAATCTTTTTAATATCCATACTTATCCTCTTTTAAACTTCTTAACATAGACCGACAAAACAGAGATATCCGCTGGCGACACTCCTGAAATTCTTGATGCTTGCCCAATATTCAAAGGTTTTATTTTTATCAACTTTTCAACAGCCTCTTGTCTTAGTCCTTTTATAGCGCTGTAGTCAAACTCCTCTGGAATTGTTATCTTTTCATTTGCAAGCGCCTTTTCAATCTCTTCTTCTTGTTGCTTCAAATATCCCTCGTATTTTATGTTGATATTGACCTTTTCGAGAATGTCATAGTCATAATCTTTAAACTCGCCAAACTCTTTTTGAATATCAAAAATGTCAATGTTGGCACGCTTCAGCATATCGCGATATCTCACACTTTCCTTTGGCACACTTTCGTTATGAGAGGAATAAAAATTGACAAGTTTTTCGTCGACCTTGACTTTTTTGTTTAATATCTCTTCCACTTCTTTCATCTTTCTCTTTTTGTCAAGAAAAATTTGATATCTCTCATCGCTGACAAGTCCAACCCTTCTTCCAATTTCGGTCAGTCTTAGGTCGGCGTTATCTTGCCTAAGTTTCAAACGATACTCCGCACGGCTGGTCATCATGCGATACGGCTCATTCGTGCCTTTTGTGACGATATCGTCTATCAAAACACCGATATAGGCGTCGCTTCTTTTTAAGACAAGCATCTCTTTGTTTGCTAGATATAGCGCTGCGTTTATACCAGCGACAATTCCTTGCGCACCAGCCTCTTCATATCCGCTCGTGCCGTTAATCTGACCTGCAAAGAACAAGCCCTTAATCTTTTTTAATTCCAATGTTGGATTAAGTTCGGTCGGGTCGATGCAATCATACTCTATGGCATAGGCGTCACGCATAATCTCTGCATGTTCGAGCCCTATCACACTCTCCACCATCTCCTTTTGAATATCCGCAGGCATGGAAGTGGAAAAGCCTTGAAGATACATCTCCTCGGTGTTCTCCGCCTCAGGTTCAAGGAAAAGTTGATGACGCTCTTTGTCAGCAAAGCGCACCACCTTCGTTTCTATTGAAGGACAATATCTCGGTCCCACACCGACTATTTCTCCAGTGATAGCAGGTGCTTTATCCAAATTTTTTCTTATTATCTCATGCGTCTTTTTCGTGGTGTAGGTTAGATAACAATCTTTTTTATTTTCAATTTTATGATTAGTTAGATAGGAAAAACCTGAGATATATTCGTCTCCATGTTGCACTTCCATTTTAGAAAAATCGACACTCCTTCTATGTAGTCTCACAGGCGTGCCTGTTTTAAAGCGAAGCAATTTAAGCCCTAATTTTTCGAGCGACGCAGATAATCCATGACTGTTTTTAAAGCCATTCGGTCCAGTCTTTTCTCTCGTCTTTCCTATTATAATTTCACTTTCAAGGTATACGCCAGTTGCCAGAACAACTGCCTTTGCTTTATATTTTAAACCAACGCTTGTTGTGATAATTTTCTCGTCTCCGTCAAGCGATATATCGACAACTTCGCCCTGTCTTAAGTAGAGTTTTTTTTCACTCTCCAAAACCTTTTTCATCTCCATGTGGTAGGCATTTTTGTCCGCTTGTGCGCGCAAACTTTGAACCGCCGGACCCTTTCCACTGTTCAGTAATCTTATTTGAAGAGCAGTTCTGTCAGCGATTATCCCCATCTCTCCGCCGAGCGCATCAATCTCGCTGACAAGTTGACCTTTCGCCGTTCCACCGATGGATGGATTGCACGCTAAAAAGGCGACAGCGTCTAGGCTTATCGTCAAAAGTAGCGTATTATTCCCCATTCTTGCAAGCGCGAGCGCCGACTCACAGCCAGCATGGCCTGCACCTATCACAATCGCGTCAAATTTTTCCATATCATTTCCCCAAACAGAACTTAGAGAAGATGAGAGAGATGATATCCTCATTTTCGGTGTTGCCCGTTATCTTTCCAAGTTCCTTCCACAGATTTTTAATCAGCATGGCGATGACATCCATAGATAGTTCCTTTGCCTTAAAAATCTTTTCTATCCACTCGTCACACTTTAATAAAATTCCAAGTTGCCTTTCATTAGTTAAAATTAAAGCATTGGTATCAATATCATTTTTGATAATCGTCTCAACAATCATATCTTTTAAAAGGTTGATATTTTTATTCGTTATAGCAGAGACTTCCACTTCGTTTTCTTTCTCTTTTAATACGCGAGGTTTGTCAGTTTTGTTGATGATATTGATGACCACCTTGTCTATAATGTTTTGCTCTATCTCTCTATCTTCTTCCGTCTCATTAGACGAACCATCACGAACAAACAAAACAACGTCTGCCGACTTTAAAGACTTCAAACTTTTTTCAATACCAATCTTCTCCACAACATCATCCGTCTTTCGAATACCTGCCGTATCAATAAGATTTATCTTCACGCCTTTATGCATAAAACTTTCTTTCAAACTATCACGCGTCGTGCCTTCAATGTCGGTCACTATCGCACGATCCTCGCCTAAAAGTGCGTTGAGAAGCGAACTTTTTCCAACATTGGCGCGACCAACTATTGCCACATTTATGCCATTTTTGAGATAGACGGCGCTTTTCGACATTTCAATTATCTCATCATTTTCCTTCTTTATCTTCCTGATAACGTCATACACCTTTGCCTTGACGATGTCCTCATAATCATATTCAGGATAGTCGAAGGAAACTTCAATCTCCGCCAAAAGCTCGGTGAGTTTTTTCTGCTCTTCGTCAATCTTTTCTGCCAACTTTCCGTTGGTTATTTTAAGTGAAGAGTTTAATTCCGCCTCACTTTCTGCGTTTATCTCTCCTATTATCGCTTCCGCTTTGTCAAGCGTTATCTTTCCATTTAAAAAAGCACGCTTTGAGAACTCGCCAGGCTCAGCAAGCACGCAACCTTTTTTCACACAAAGTTCCATAACCTTTTGTGCTAGCAGCACTCCGCCGTGTATTTGAAACTCCACGATGTCTTCGCCAGTGTAAGAATTTGGTGCTTTAAAATAGACCATCAAGCACTCTTCAAACACGCCTTTCTCTATCTCCAACTTTCCAAAATACATATATCTTGGCTTTATATCCTTGCTTGCGGTATGAAAAACTTTAAGGGCAATCTTCAAACTGTCCTTACCACTCATCCTCACAATACTTATCGCTCCTCTTCCAAGCGGAGTCGAGATAGAAACAATCGTTTTCATACTAGGTATTATATCAAATAATTAACAAAAAATCAAGGTTTTGATATTGACAATGCTTTTAATCTAAGATATAATCTTGTTATGATGAAAGATAAAGAAAAAACTATTTTAAAACTTAAAAGCGCGTTTGATTTAGGATATTGTCCGTCTAGATTTGACGAGTCATATGTGGCAACCACGGCAGACAATTATAAAATTTACGACCTTATCAACTGCATGAGTCATGCGTGCTTTAATTTAACAAATGATATTTTAAGCAAAATACATTTTAATTATCATGATACCCTCGTGTTTGGCGATTTTTATTACATGGAAGATGACTGCATGGATGATAACTGCGTGGAAGATTACTATGTGGAAGATGAGTGCAGTGTCATTGAAAAGTCAGTCAATATGATGGTTGATTTCGTTAAGAAGGTTGGACTTCAAATTCAGCCTTCAAACACTTTAAACTTACAACAGCCAAACGAGTGGAATATCGCCTTATATTTAAATTCTTACGACTACCATTTCCTTCTTCAAGAAAAATCTAAAATTTGGTCAAGTAAATTTGGCAAAAATAAAGACTTAGAATTTTTTGACGAATTACCAAATCCATATAAACATGCCTTTTTACCTGAATACAAACTCCACGGAATTTACACCATCACAAATCCAAATTATAAAGGCGAAAAATCTATAATAAAATCTGAAAAAATATTAAATTTATAAGAAATTATATTAAAATATATATTTTTCAATAAAAATTGTTATTTTTTTGATTTTTTTAACATTTTTTATAAGTTTTTATAGAATTTTTTATAAATTTTCTGTTAATTTTCTGTTAATTTTCTAAAATTTACTATTTTTTAATTTTTCAAAATATCATAATTAATTAATAAAGAGTGTGTAAATTTTAAACACTTTTTTAATTTTTTATTATCTTTCCTTCACTTATTTCAAAAATCTTTCCATCTATCTTCTTGCAGTCAGTTGTTGAGATGAAGGTCTGCGTGCGACTGACAAATTTTAAAAGTTTCTCCTGCCTGTCGCTATCAAGTTCACTAAAGACATCGTCGAGCATCAGTATTGGATATTCGCCAATTTCATTATACATATTCTCAAGTTCGGCAAGTTTTAACGACAATGCCACTGTGCGCTGTTGCCCTTGTGAGCCAAAACTTTTCACTTCCACACCATTAAGAAAGATATCAATGTCGTCTCTATGCACGCCAAGTGTGGTATAGCCAAGTTTAAAATCTTTTTCAAGATTCTTTTTAAGCAATCTATCCAAATTTTTCTCAAAATTCTCGTCTAAATTAACGCCACAACCAGAAATATACTTTAGTTCAACATTTTCTTTTCCGCCACTAATATATGATTGCGCTTTTTGAGTGTATGGCATTATCGCTTTAACAAACTTTTCCCTTTCAAACGCTATCTTCTTTGCAGACTGAATAAGCGCTCTATCCCAAATATCAATCGTATCTTTGACGATGTCAATATTCGAACTATTTTTTAAAAGTTTATTTCTGTTTGATAAAATTTTCTCATAACGCGACAACTGGTAAAAATATCTCTTATTTATTTGTGAGATGTCTATATCCATAAACTTACGTCTCTCTTCAGGACTCTCTTTGACAAGTTTGAGTTCGTTCGGCGAAAAAAAGACGATGTTTAACTCTCCAATAAGTTCCCCAATCCTTTTAATTGGTATGTCGTTTATCTCTATCATCTTCTTTTTGTTTTTAGAAAATTTAATCTCAACCCTTATCTCTCTATATTTTTTCTCTGCTAATAATTCGATATATCCAACATCTCTATTCCAATTTATTATATCCTTATCTTTAACCGATTTAAAACTTCTTCCAATACAACAATAATATATGCTCTCAAGTAAATTAGTCTTTCCTTGAGCATTTTTTCCCACAAAAACATTGAGTAAATCGCTAAAATTTACCTCTAACTCATCATAATTTCTAAAATTTTTGAGTTTTACTAACTTTATCTTCATGTTTTTTATTATATCACAAATAAGAAATATATAAAACTTATTTTCAAACTTTTCTATAGTATTGTATATAATATATATATTATATAATATATATCATATATATAGTTGAATGTTTCATGATGTTTATCTTATTGTTTTGTAAAGTTTGCTTTATTGATAAAATTATTATTTTATATGATAACAATATTTAAAAATATGTATTTATCAAAAATCTTTTAAAAACGGCTTTAATTTTATAAAAAAACTTGAAAATTTGTGAAAAAATTGATATAATCATTCTATAAATTAAAAAAAGAGGTGTTTTATGCAGGATATCGAAACTATTTGGAAACAAGTCTTGGAGAAGTTGGAACTTAGAATTTCATCAGTTTCTTATATGCTTTGGATAAAAACCATCAAACCTCTTGAGATTGATGAAAATGACAATGTCATACTTGTGGCACAATCTGTCACGGCAAAAAATCAAATTCTAAGAAATTTCTTAGATAAGATTGATGAGTGCTTCAAAGAAATCACTGGAAGAAACTTTAAAATTTCCATACTGGACCAAAATGAAGAGATTGAATATTTAAAAAACAACAAAGTTGATGAGAAAAATACCTCAAAAAACGAAGAAAAATCGCCTTTTAAAGAAAAATTTACCTTTGACAACTTCGTTGTTGGAAAAAGTAACCAATTTGTCTATGCTGCCGCTCGCACCGTTGCTGAACATCCTGGCAAGCGTTACAATCCACTTTTCATCTATGGAGGTGTGGGCTTAGGAAAAACACACTTACTTCACGCCATAGGAAACTATCTTCACGAATTTTCTCCTAATTTAAAGATCATGTATGTCACCTGCGAACAGTTCACAAACGACTATATTGCCTCGCTCTATTCTCCAAGTAAAAACAAGTCAATCATGGAGTTTCGCGGAAAATATAGAAATTTGGATGTTTTGATGGTCGACGATATTCAATTTATCTCACGCGGTAAGGAAACTCAAGAAGAATTTTTCCACACCTTTAACGAACTTATCATGAACAACAAACAGATCATAATCTGCTCCGACCGACCTCCAAAGGACATCGAGACACTTGAAGATAGACTTCGCTCCCGTTTCTCCTCAGGTCTTATCCATGACATTCAAGCGCCAGACATCGAAACGCGTATTGCCATCCTTCACAAGAAGAGTCAACTTGAAAAATATTACGCTGAGGATGAGGTCATAAATTACATCGCAGAACGCGTCGACTCCAACATCAGAGAACTTGAAGGCAAGTTGAGTGAGGTGTATTTCCTTGCCACGCTCAACGGTAAAAAGGTTGCCACCATGGAAGAGGCGAAGGAGATATTCACAAAAGAGCCAACTAAGGAAGAGATAAAAAATGATGTCAATCCGGATAAGATAATTTCCACAGTGTGCGACTACTTCAACATCGGCTATCAGGACATAATCGGCAAAAAGAAAAATAAAGAGGTGGTAGAGCCAAGAATGATTGCTATCTATTTAATAAGCGAACTTTTAAATCTTCCACTTGTCAACATCGGCAAAATCTTTGGAGGAAGAGATCACACCACCATCATGCACTCACGAGATAAAATCACCGATGAGTTAAAGACCAACAAAAAGATTCAAAACATAGTAAGCGACATAAAGGGCATGTTATAGTGAATTTATTTCAAAATCTATAAGGTAAAAACTTATAGATTTTTTATTTTTTAGTTTTTTACCTTAAAAATTGAATTTTATTTTGATTTTTATCTCATTTTTACTCAATTTTCATAAAATTTAATTTTTTGCCTTGTGAATAAATATTTAAAATTTTTTATATCTTTATCCCCTCTTTTATAGCCTTCTCTCAACTTGACTTATCTAAATTTATGTTGAAAATTCGGTCTCTATCATGAGCATTTAATATTCTAAAATCATTTTTTTAAACACATTATTAGACGGCATGAAAATATCATTTGAAATAACTATTTTATCTTTAGTGGTTTTTATAATTTTATTACAACTTTTTTCTACCTAGTAATTTTCGTGATACTTAATTAAGTTTTTATCCTGTTTATCGTTTTGACTTTGTTAAAATAATTCGCTCTTTTAATTTTCTAACAAAACTATGACATCTTTTCTTTCTTTAGGCTTAATGTGGTGGTATAATATGCCTATCCTTGCCATATTTCGCCTTAAAATTCCTTTATCCACATACGATTTCCCCATAAAAATAGGGCTTTTGTGGAAAGTTTCAAGGTCTATCCACAAATCTATCCACATATATCGACCACTAAATATGGAAATTTTCAACTTTTATGGCCCTAAAATAAAACTATATGTTGAAAAGTTGTAAAAGTTATCCACATTTCCACAGCCATTATAAATAATATTATTATACTATAAATTAATTAATTTAATAATTTTAGTTGCGCGCACGCAGGTTTTGTGATATAATAATGTAAACTAAAAAATAAAGGAGCATAAAATGTTAGTAAGTTGTCACGGAGTGGAACTTTCAGATGCTTTTCTAAGCGTCAGTAAAGCAATTTCAAGCAAAGTTACCAATCCAATTTTAGAGGGTATCAAAATAACAGCAGAAGACGACACTTTGACGCTAAGTGCCACAGATAGCGACCTTTCGATTGAAAGAAAGATCAAGGCGAACATTAAAACGGAGGGCGAGGCAGTCGTTCCAGGTAAGTTTATAACCGAGTTTATCAAGAAATTGACGAACGAGATGATTGAACTTGAACTTAACGATAAAAACCAGATGCTTATTCGCTATGATGACAGCCACAGCATAATTCAGTGCTATAACGTTCTTGAATATCCATCCTTCAAGAAATTAGAGAGTAGCGAGTATTTTGCCATCAGCAAAAAGGATTTTAAAACGATAATAAATAAGACGCGTTTTTCGGTTGCACTTGACGATTCTAGGCCGATTCTTAAAGGCGTACTATTTGACATCGACAAGAACGAACTAAACGCCGTGGCACTTGATGGCTATAGGCTTGCCAAGGTTAAAAAGCATATCCATTCCGATTTGAAGATGAATATTGTTATCCCTGCACGCAGTTTAGACGAAATTTCAAGACTACTTGATGACAGTGACGATTTAATTAATGTGTATGTGGATAAAAGTACCTTGATGGTGGATTTCGGCGAAACAAAACTGACTACTCGACTTATTGAGGGCGACTTTGTCAACTATAAGCAAATAATCTCTGCCAACTATGAAACAATCTGCATAATAAACAAATCTCAGTTTGAGGACGCACTAGAGCGCGCTTCCCTTCTTTCTAAGGTTGGTCAAGGCAACTGCGTGAAGTTTGAAATTAAAGAGAAAAATCTCTGCATAACTTCCAATTCTGAGATAGGCAACGTCAAAGAGAATGTGCCAACAAACACCAGCGGAAAAGATTTAACTATAGCTTTTAACGCTAGGTATTTCATTGAGTCACTGCGCGCAAATCAAGACGAGTTTGTTAAAATCTGCTTCAACAGTCCAGCAAATCCTTGTGTCATCGTGCCTGTTGAGGGAGACGAATTTCTCTACCTAATCCTACCAGTCCGCATGATAGGGTAACATCGTTACTTTTTATTAATGACATCGTCATTTTTTTGAGTGCCTTATCACCTTTTGAGCGACGCGTCAATTATTACTTTATATAAATTATATATTATAAATTTAATTATATTAAATAATAAATAAATTAATTTATTAAATAAATAAAAAATAAATTTTAAAAAATTACCAAAAAAATTTGGTAATTTTTTAATTAATCAAATGAATTATTTAGTTATTTTATTATAACCACTTAATTTTTATATTTTAACAAGATTAATTAGTAAATTTAATTATTAAATTTTGGCGTTTTTAATAAATCATTTTTTTAAATTTTTTGATTTATTCATGATATATGAGAAATGTTCTTATGATAAAAAGTGGACTGCGAAAAAATTTTTCGACAACCTTTTTTATTTTTCTTCCACTTAAGAGTTGACAAATAGTTTTTTTTACATTATAATTAAGAGTAAACTTTTAAAATGGAGTGGTGTATGGCAATAGAAACAAAAGATGCAAAAATCAAAGAAGAGAATAAATCTATAAGAAATTTGCTTAAATGTCTTTTTAGCGAAGATAAAAATGAGAAAGTTGCCACTGAAATAAAAAACCACAAACAAAAGTTGACAGAGAAAGAGAATTAGTATAAGGAGAGAGACATGAAAAGAACATATCAACCTAAGAAAAGACAAAAGAACAAGGTTCATGGCTTCCGTGAAAGAATGAGAACCAAGGGCGGTAGAAATGTTTTGAAAAGACGCAGAAATCGCGGCAGAAAGAAGATTGCGAGCTAAGAATGCATAGTTTAAAAAAGAACAAGGAATTTAACTACATCTACAAGAAGGGCGAGCGTGTCAACACCGATAATTTCACCTTGTTTGTGGTTAAAAGTAAATTCTTTGACTATCGCATAGGTTTTTCCATCAACAAAAAATTGGGAAAGGCAAATAAACGTAATAAACTTAAAAGGCGTTTAAAGGAGATTTGTCGAAAGGAATTAAAGATACCGCCACATCATAACTACGTGGTGCTAGCGAGAAACGAAGCGATTGCGCTCGAGTATTCCGCACTAATAGATGAGATAAAAAGGCTTTTTTCTAAGTATGAAAAAAAGAAAGGTTTATAAAACTATTTTTTTAATTCCCATATTTTTTTATAAATACCTAATTTCGCCCTTGCTTCCGCATAGTTGTCTGTTTACACCGACTTGCTCGAACTATTTTATCGGTTGTGTGGAAGAATTTGGCGTTTTTAAGGGAGCGAGTTTAGGTTTTAAACGCCTTTTTAGATGCGTGCCATGGCAAAAGAAGACGGGATATGACCCTGTGCCAATCAACATAAAAGGAGAGAACATATGGCTACTTTGATGACAGTGCTGACCGAACCACATGGCATGTGGGAAAGCATATTAGACGCCTTCAATGGTGCCATGGGCTCCTATATTCTTGCCGTCATCTTGCTTGCTGTGATAGTCAGAATTTTATTCGCTGTCGTCGATGTTGTCAATAAGCGATTCAGCACCAAAAATTTGCAGATAAACGAAAAGATGAAGCCAGAACTTGAGGCTGTGCAGAAAAAGTATGGCCACGATAAGGTCTTGCTTCAAAAGAAACAGCAGGAAATCTATAAAAAATACCAATTCAACATGGTTTCTTCGTGCTTGCCTATGCTTATCGCTATGGTTTTGCAACTTGTGGTGTTCTTGACGCTGTGGACTGGGCTTCAAAATGTGTCAAACTACAATATCGCGCAGTCTTACGAAAACACAAAGACGGTTTATTACAATGTGCTGCTTTTAAATAAAAATGAAGAGTTTAAGCCGGTGATTCAGTCTTATATTGACGAAGGGTTGGAGTATGGAGTGGACTATTCTATCACTGTTGAAATCGACTATGACAACCTAAATATGAATGTCGTTGTGACTAACGCTAGTGGCGAAGAGGAGTTTAATAAAAACATAACCATATCTCCGACAAATCCGATCGAAGAGGGCGCGGCTGGCGTTTCAAATGAGACGATTTTTAACTTGATTAAAGAGTATGCCATGGAAGAAATTCCAGCGGAAACACCGACTGACGAACCAACAACTGAAAATCCAGACGGCAATGAAAGCACAGAAACACCAGAGATGGTGCCAAACGAGTTGACGGCATATAACAGAGTGATAAGAACGCTTGCTGAAAACGTGACCGCCGACTACTATATCGACAACCTTGAAAGTTTCCTTTGGATCAAGAATATATATAAGGCGGAGTCTCCACTGACAAGCCCTGTGTTTGAAAAGAGCGAGATAACAAACTACCTTGAAAGATATTATTCTCCTGAAGAGCAACAAGCAGAAGAAGATCATGACTATGAAGGTCAAATCTTTGACTATGTGGTGGCAGGCTTAGAGACGCGTGATTTGGGCGTCAATGGCTATTTCATTTTGGTGATACTCGCGGTTGTGACCTCGTTCTTATCCATCTTTATCAACAACAAATTGTCGAAAAAGACCACAGGCACTCAGCCTGGCGGAAAGATGATGTATTTCATTATGCCACTTATCTTAGGCATCTTCACACTGATGTATACCAGCCTTTTTGCGATATATATCATCGTCGGACAAATCATGATGATTGCATTGTCGCCACTCACAAACCTTATCGTTAAAAAGTGGATAGAGGCAAGCGACAAGCGTAAGGAAAAGAAAAAACAGGCAGTTGTCGATGTTGACTATCGCCGAAAGGATATGTAAGACTATATCATCAAAGACAAACTTCAGTTGTTTTTAAGTGAGGCTGATGTTTATGTCAACGGTCGATGGCGGACAAGACGCATAAATCTGATAGAAATTTAAATCACTTGTTTAAAAACTTTTAACTGGTTAAAGTAAGATATAATCAAATAAGCTAGTTTTTCTTTTAGAAATAAAAATAGTTGTTTATAATATGTATAAAATAAACACAAATTCAAAGAATAGGGTTAAATACTCTATTTTTTTATTATAAGAAATGTTGTTAGTTTTAATAGTTTGTGATAAAACTTTTCAAAATATATTTAATTTTGCTTATTATAACACCGTATTCTACGTTATTTTAAGCGTTTGTTTTTTCAAAAATATTTTAAATTAATAAAATTTTTAAAATTTTAGTTTGTAATTTGAAGTTAATAAGTTATAATAATAAAAACAGGAGGCTAAATGAAAAAATATTTAATATCTATCTTTTCAGTGCTACTCTTACTCACATGCGTCTCATGTGGTGTTTTTTATATCTTAAATGACAATTTGATAACCTTAGAAACACCAACTCAAAGCACACCGCCAGATAATGACGATGTAACACAAAATGCACCAACAAACGATGACCTTTGGACAGCCAGTGGAAATTATGCCACCTCTTTTGCGGGAGGCAGCGGAACGGAAGATGATCCTTATCAAATTGCAACTGCTGAGGAGTTGGCATACTTAGCATATTTAATAAATGGCTCCTCTAGTTCTTCTTGGCGTTCACTATATTACGAACAAACTGCTGATATAGATTTGTCTGCACACTACTGGGATGCGATAGGATATTCGTCTTCTCGGTATTTTGCTGGATATTACGATGGTGGTGGATACATAATATCTAATTTATTTACACCCCAATCAAACGAAAACACTAGTTTGTATGATTATCAAGGTTTGTTTGGATATGTAAGAGGTTCTTCCAGTTCTTCAAAGTCTGAAATTAAAAACATCACAATTTCCAGTTCCTATATTTGGGGAATAAATTATGTAGGTGGGATTGTGGGTTATGCTTATTATTGTATAATAGAGAATTGTGTTAATAATGCTACAGTTTATACAGATATGAGCCTACCATCTTATGCAGGTGGAATTGTGGGTCATTTATCTAATAGTAATGTTAATAATTGCACTAATAACGGAACAATTGAATCAACGAGAGTGGTTGGTGGTATTGCAGGGGTTGTTTATATTAGTGGAATTACAAATTGTGTAAATAATGGATCTGTTAATGCTGAAAGTTCTGACGGAGGAATAGCAGGTCTGTTAGGTTTGACTTCTGAAATAACAAATTGCACAAATAATGGGATTATAAATGGAGATAATGGTTATGTGGGTGGAATAGCAGGATATTTAACAAATTACTTGGCATCAATAAATTATTCTATAAATAATGGAACGGTTAATGGAAATGGAGATTACGTCGGAGGTATTTTTGGAAATATAGGTTATTATAGCAGTTATTCTGGAAATTCATTTTATGACACCGAAATAACGCATTGTATAAATAACGGTTGTGTCAACGGCAATGATTATTTAGGAGGAATAGGAGGATACCTTAATAACTTTGGTGCTAATGGGACATATACTTTCAACAATTTTGAAATCACTTATTGTATTAATAATGGCGATATAACAGGGAATAACTACATAGGAGGAATAACTGGAGCGCCTGATGAATTATCTGCAATAACAGATTGTTATAACACTGGAAATATAACAGCGTCTGGAAGTGAAGTTGGTGGAATAGTTGGTCAGATTGGTTTTACGAGTAGAACTCCTTCTAATACAACATATACAATTGAAAGATGTTATAATGAAGGAAATATAAAATCTTCTTATATTCCAAGCGCTTATAGTGATTCTTCTATTGGAGGAATCGTTGGTAGATTATACTTATATCATCTTCCGTTTATGGTTTATATTAACGATTGCTATAATATAGGAGACATTACTGCATATTCAGGTATAGGTGGAATAGCCGGAACATATTATAGTTATCATGGTTATAGTACCACTATAGAGGCGAGAATTTATAATTGTTATAATAAAGGAACCTTAACTGCGACGGCAGGAAGTGTTGGTGGAATAGTCGGTGTTAATGATGCTTCGTATGAAGGTTTTTTAAGAGTATATAGTTGTTTTAATGCCGGGGCGGTAATTTCAGAGAGTGGTGAACCAGTTGGAGCAATAATTGGAGAAAGTAATAAATCATCTAGTACAAGAGATGATATTGACACATATATTTATGGTTGCTATTATGGAGTAAACTGCGAAGCAACAGATGTTATTGGTATAACAAGTGATGAGACTGGTTATGATCATATTGTTTCTGGTGGAACGATGACAGAAAGCGACGCAACAAGCGAAACTTGGTATACAACAACGTCTAATTGGAGTTATTCTCGTTGGGATTTTACTAACACTTGGGGAATTGTGGACGGAGTTAACGATAACTATCCTATCTTTACAGATATTTCATATTCAATAACATCTATAGCGTATCATTCTAACTTTGGGGAAGATGAAATCGTTTCAGATAACGATTTTGATGGAAACAGTATTGAAATTAGTGAGTGCATGTTCACGCGCGACGATTACATTTTCACTGAATGGAACACTAAAGCCGACGGCAGTGGAATGACATATGAGCCTGGTGACGTATTCGAAAATGGAGGCTTGGTTCTCTACGCACAGTGGATGTTGCCGATATATGAGATAACACTTGACTGGGGTGGAATTGTTGGTGGAACGCCGAATGTGATATACCAGTGGTATGGCGATGGGTATTACCGAGAAGAGAGTTGTGTGAATATGATTCCAAGTTTAACTATTCCAGCAGATAATGGCTTTACTTTCCGCGGATTTTACACAGGACTTAACGGTTTAGGCACACAGGTTGTGGACGCTAACGGAAACTTTTTAAGCACCACAACCGAGATCCACACTTGGCACGCATACTTTATTGCCAACAATCCGGCTCACTATGACAGCACGGGTGATTATTGGTATGTTGAGAATGGATATATGCCACAAAGTAGAGTGACGAACACAACAACAAGCACATATCTATCAACCAATTGGAATTCTTTATCGAATGGCAGTGTCTACTATATGGACGGCATAGG
>CALWGA010000045.1 GCA_944377825.1 uncultured Clostridia bacterium
ATTCTCCTAATACCAAAATTTTGCTTTTGCCTATCTGTAGACTATTACATCTTAGTTTTTCTAGTTCTCCACATAATTTGCAGTCCAAAATCTCTTTATCAATCATTTCCATATATTCATTATAACACAATTTGAGTAATGTGATGCCAAAGATTGATAAATAAAATTTATTTGTTTCATTTCTTAATAACAACAAATGAATAGCGTCTTTCATTCATAATTGACATGCTTGATCTTTAATCTATATATCCTATCCATAAAATATTTCACTCAAAATTAATTAAGTATACTTGCTACTTTATAATAAACCATTTTTTAATTGCGAATCCTGTCCTCCACTTGTTTAAAATCATTATTGGCACGATTTATCAATTATTTTGTATTTAATAAAAACTCTACAAATTCATCAATATTCATACTACTCATTTTTATTCTATATTTTTCAAAATCTTTAATGTCGTAAGATATATTATTGATTTTGTTTTCTCTTTCAAAATCTGTTTTCCCTTTATTTAAATATAGATTCCAAAAAGGTAAAATTTTGATATGCATTGGTTTCAAATCTGGATGACCTTCATAACTATTTGTTTTGTTTAAAAATTTTGCCAGTTCAATATCTGCTATGTTTTCAATGATTGTATGTGTCAAATCGTTTTTTTCAAAATAGGAGTGTAGAGATTCGTGAACAAGATATACTAAATCATAATTATTATCATTCACTCCGTTGACGTGTCCCCAAACTATTTGATTGTTTTCAATACTTGTTCCAGTATTAAGAGATGGAGGAACTATAATGCAAGTCAAATCAAGAGTGAATTCCTTTTTGAAAATTTTATTTAAAAATAAATTTATTCTATCACTATTTTTTTCCCAATTATTTTGGATTCTTTCTAAATTCTTTTTTGCTTTTTCATAATAGATTTTGAAAAAATCTTGTTGTTGTAATTCTAAAATTATATTATTATTAATCTCATTTGATTTTATATCTTTTATCAAAAGAGAATACGATGTTTTATAATTATCCCATAGATAATGAGCAAATTTTTTTGGCATCATACTTTTTGATATCATTATTTTTGCCATAATATTATCATCTATTTGAAATCTTATGTTTAACATATCTTTATCCTATTACGAAAATTTACTAAAAAACATTTGGTACATTTACTACGTTAAAAGAATTAGTGGCGGAGAGAGAGGGATTCGAACCCTCGGTTCAGGTTTAGCTGAACAACAGATTTCGAGTCTGTCACTTTCGACCACTCAGACACCTCTCCAAGACCTTTTTTATTATATACTAACATGAAAATTTTTTCAAGTATTTTAATTATTTTTATTTATATAATTAATGAAAAATTTTGTAAAAATTTAATATGAGTGATGAAAATGCTATAAAAGTTATACAAGACTATTTGCATATGAGATTGGATCCCAATATTCAGGCATAAGTGTTGAAAACATCAGCAACTTTGAAGAATGAAATGAAAAGATATTGTCAACCAATGACCTCAGTCTTACCAACATACCTTTGCCCAAACCTATCTTTTGCTCTATATTTCAAAACCCCATATAAATACTAGCAAAATCACTAGTATTTTTTCATTTGCTGTCAACTTTAAACTTCACTGACACCTACAGACACCTATACTCAATATTTATGAAAAATTCTGTCTATTTTAGACTGCATGGGACTATCTAAAACTAAATAGAGTGTAAATTAGAGTGTGTGTATTTAAGTATGGAGTAATCAAAAACAATATACAAGAAAGTATATAAGAAAATATACAAGATAATCAACTTTTAATATGAGAATAGGTTATAATCATAATATCAAAAAATGGAGATATTCTTTATGGAAGAAAAATACGTTCCGCCTTATGAAATAACTGATGAGATGTTAGAGCTAGTTTCCGAGATTATGGAAAGTTTAGGAAAACTCTCTGGAGTAAATGAATTTGAGAAATTGCCAAGACTTCGCAGGGTGAATAGGATAAAGTCTATTCATTCTTCTCTTGCAATTGAAAACAACACTCTTTCAATTGAGCAGGTGACAGATGTTATTGATGGAAAACGAGTGCTTGGACCAAAAGAAGATATAGTTGCAGTTCAAAATGCAAATTTAGCATATAAAGAACTTGAAAATATAAATCCTTATAGCATAGATGCCTTATTAAGAATTCACGGAATAATGATGAACGGGCTTGTAAGCGAAGCGGGGAAAATTAGGACTGGACAAGTTGGGGTTTATAACCAAGAAGGAAAAGTTGTTCATCTTGCTCCACCAGCAGAGTTTGTTCCAAAGCAGTTAGAACAACTTTTTAACTGGTTAAAGACAAGCCCAGCAAATATGCTTATTAAATTTAGTGTTTTTCATTATGAATTTGAGTTTATCCACCCATTTCAAGATGGAAATGGAAGAATGGGAAGGCTTTGGCAAACAGCGCTCCTATCTAGTTGGAAGCCAATTTTTGCTTGGATACCTATTGAAAGCATAATTAAGGACAACCAAGAAGAATATTACAATGCAATAACATTGTCAACAAGCCAAGCAAAATCAAACATTTTTATTGTGTTTATGTTAGATGTGATAAATAGGGCGATTAAAGATATAATAACCGACACAAGAAATCACTATAACCATATAAACAATCAAATCACAGAACTTATGAAAGTGATTGAAACTTATCCGCAGTCTGCAACCGAACTTATGCAAAAACTAAATTTAAAGTCCCGTGTCGGCTTTAGGAAAAATTATTTGCAACCAGCCCTAGACGCTGGACTAATCGGCATGACCGAACTCGACAAACCAACCAGCAAAAACCAAAAGTATTTAAAGATATAATGAAAACTTAATTTATTATCTAAAAAAATAAAATTTAAAAGTTTGGTATGATTGTAACAAAAAATATGTTATAATGAAAAAACTAGGTGTATAAATGGAAATAAAAAAAAGAGCTTATGAAATTTTAGAGCAAACGTATGGCGAAGGTTCTGCATTTAGAAGTGGGCAGTTGGAAGCGATTGAAGCAACATTATCTCACAAGAGAACACTTGTTGTACAAAAAACTGGTTGGGGTAAAAGTTTGGTTTATTTTTTGTCCACTAAAATTTTAAGAGAACAGGGTAAAGGTGTGACTCTTGTTGTAAGTCCATTACTAATTCTTATGGAGAATCAACTTGAGGCTGCCAATAAGTTAGAACTTAAATGTGATAGGCTAAACTATACAACAAAAGAAAGACACAGTGAAATTATTGATT
>CALWGA010000046.1 GCA_944377825.1 uncultured Clostridia bacterium
AATTTAATCCTGTTTTAAACGGCAAGATTGAAGAAGAGAAAAAAGAAGAAAAGAAGGCGCTTTCCACTCGCGAACTTTTAGGACTTGATAAGAAAAGAAACAAAGCATATGAATATTTTAAGGATGAAACTCCAAAGGTGGAGAAAAAGAAGGAAGAGCCAAAGTCTCTTCGTGAACTCATTTTGACTCCGCCAGAGATTAACTATGAGGACTATTTCAAAGACCTTGACAAAGCACCAGCAAAGGAAGAGGTTAAAACCAACGTCGAAATCTTAAAGCAAGAAGAGATGAATCTAAGCGAAGAGCCACCTAAAACGGAAGAGATGCATGAAGAAGTGCGCGCCGAGGTTAGACCAGACGAATTTCAAAACACAAACAATCCGTTTGTGCATAATGATGACGACATTGTGCGTGAGGCGGATGACATCATAAGAAATGCCGTTGAAGAAGAGAAAGCAGAGAACCCTGAAATCTACGAAAATGCCATTGACACCAACGAAAGTTTTGTGGAGCGTGAGAATAAGATTAATGAACGAATGAGTGATAGGTCTTTCGAGCGCCCAGCGTTTGAGAGTATTAGGCGAGATAATAACTTTGCACCAGAGTTTCCAGAGCGTAATGAAAGAGATAACATCTTCACGCGTAATCAACTTGAAGAGAAAGAAGAAGAGGTGGAAGAGCCAGAAGAACCATATGTCTATGAACGACCACCTCTTGAATATATCACAACCAAGTCGGTTGACCTTTCCACGCTCAACGACGATGTGGCAGAAAAGAGAGTGCTACTCGAAAACAGCCTAGAAAACTTCGGCATACCTGCAAAGGTGCAGGGTGTTGTGGTTGGACCTGCGGTCACTAGATACGAACTTGAAATGCCACAAGGTGTGTCCGTTTCAAAGATTAAAAATCGCGCCGACGACATTGCTCTTTCGCTTGCGGCAGAGGGAGCGATAAGAATTGAAGCGCCAGTGCCGGGCAAGAGCGTGGTCGGCGTGGAAGTGCCGAATAAATCTATCGCCACGGTAAGTTTGAGAGATGTTTTGGAAAGCAGAGAGTTTAGAGACAGTCCGTCTCCACTCACTTTCGCGCTCGGCAAGGACATCACTGGTAACACCATCACTTGCAATATGCAAAAACTCACACACCTGCTGGTTGCAGGCTCCACAGGGTCTGGCAAGAGCGTTTGCCTAAACTCTATCATTTTAAGCATCATCTATAAGGCGTCTCCTGAGGATGTGAAGATTGTGCTTGTCGACCCTAAGCGTGTGGAATTTACCTCTTATAATGGCTTGCCACACCTAATCATGCCGAATGTGGTGTGCGAAACTCAAAAGGCGATCAACACTCTCGCTTGGGCAGTGACTGAAATGGAGCGAAGGTTTGAGGTTTTAGGCTTTGCGCGTGTGAAAAATATCGACGAATACAACCAAACGCCAGACGTCGTCTCTGGGAAAGTTAAAAAGATGCCGTTTATCGTCATCATCGTCGACGAACTTGCCGACCTTATGATGACTGGTAAAAAAGAGGTGGAAGAGAAGATTATCCGCCTTGCGCAAAAGTCGAGAGCGGCAGGCATACACCTAATTCTCGCCACACAAAGACCGTCGGTTGATGTCATCACAGGGCTTATCAAATCGAACTTCCCGTCGCGTATTGCATTTGCAGTCACTAGCGCGGTCGACAGCATGACCATTTTAGACCGTGTTGGCGCGGAAAAACTACTCGGCAAGGGCGATATGCTTTACTATCCTGTTGGCGCGCAAGAGCCTAAGCGTGTGCAAGCATGCTTCATAACCACTGGCGAAACCAACCGCATTGTCGACTATGTGAGAGAGAATAACAAGCCGATTTTCGACAAGGAGATTGAAGAGCAGATAAACAACCCTAATAAAAATAACAATAATGGCGGAGTGCAAGTGAACAACGAAATGGATGAACTTTTGCCTCTCGCACTAAAATCTGCCATCGATTGCGGTCAGGCGTCGGCGACGATGATCAGGCGTAAGTTTGCCATCGGCTATCCACGTGCAGCGCGCATCATCGACCAAATGGAAGAGGCAGGCTATATCTCCACGGCGGATGGCGTCAAGGGCAGAACGGTCTATATCACGCTTGACGAATTCCACGACATTTTTGGCGACCAGTATGATTGATAGGTTTTGTAAGATAAAACTTTAAATGCTTTTGATTTTATCGATGTTGAAATTTTTGACGCGATAGTCTATAATAGGAAACTGAGGGAAGAACTATGGATGAAAAATTGAAAGACAAAAAAATATCCGCTATTTCGCTGGGATGCGATAAAAACAGGGTGGACCTAGAAAAGATGTTATATAAACTCAGCGATTACGGATTTAAGATTGTGGAAGATATTGAAAATGCGAACATTGTCATCGTCAATACCTGTGCCTTTATCACGCCAGCAAAGAAAGAGGCGCTTTCTAACATCTTTGATGTATGTTTGTTGAAAGCGAAAGGTAGGGTGGAAAAAGTTATTGTCACAGGCTGTTTGCCAGAACGCCATAAGGTAGAACTTGAAAGAGAAATTAAGGAAGTGGACGCGTTTTTAAGTCTTAAAGATAACGACAGAATATGTGAGATAATTGAAGATTTATACAGCGTTAAGCATGAGTCAGGCAAATCACGAAATGGACGAATATTTACCTCACGTGGCTCGTATGCCTTCCTTAAAATTGCCGATGGGTGCAGTAATGGTTGCTCGTTTTGCACTATTCCACGCATACGCGGAAGATATATAAGTTTCCCTATAGAAGAGATAGTGGAAGAGGCGAAATATTTGGCGTCGAAGAATATCAAAGAACTAGTTTTGGTGGCGCAGGATGTTTCAAGATACGGCGAGGATTTATATAAGGAAAACAAACTCATTCCGCTTCTTGATAAACTTTCAAAGATTAAAGGTATCGAGTGGATAAGGCTTCACTATCTCTATCCTGAAAAGATGACAAGCGAACTTCTCTCATATATCGACATAAACAAAAAGATGTGTAAGTATGTCGATATTCCGCTTCAACATATCGACAACAACATCTTAAAGAGCATGAATAGACGGCTGGACGAAAAGGAGACAAGGGCGCTTATTCACCTAATCAAAAATCAATATCCTTCCATCCACATCCGCTCCACTTTCATTGTCGGCTATCCAACTGAAACGGCAAGCGAGTTTAAAAAACTTTGCAATTTTATTAAAGATAGCAAGTTTGATTATGCAGGTTTCTTTCCATATTATCGCGAAGAGAACACGGCAAGTTACTACATAAAGCGCCAGAACAGCGAGTGGACAAAGAAGAGGCGCCTTAAAAAGATACAAAAATTGCAGGCGGAAGTTGCCTATCAAAAAGCGAAAGAGCATTTGGGAAAGGCATACAAAACGCTTGTCGACTATTTTGACTCTTCGACAGGATTATACATAGGACACACCGAATTTCTTTCGCCAACGGTTGACTTTAATGTAAAAATTGTGGATAATGGAAATGTTAAGGTCGGTGATTTTGCCATGGTTAAACTTTTGTCGTTTGACGGCGCCGATTATAAAGGAGAAGTTTATGAATCTTCCAAATAGAATAACACTTTGTAGGCTACTTTTAATTCCAGTTTTTGTCTTTTTCTATCTTGCCGATTTCATACCTTATGGCAAACTTGTGGCAACAATCATCTTAGTGGTGGCGTGCCTAACTGACTTTTTAGACGGACATATCGCCAGAAAACGCAATATGGTGACCACGCTTGGCACATTTTTCGACACAGTTGCCGACAAACTCTTGGTTATGAGCGGATTTTTGCTTATTGTTGCCTATCCAGTGACGGCAAATGGCGGAAATTTCTCTTCTAGCCCTATAATTTATCCAGACTATCTCGGCATAGCCATTGCAATAATAGTTATCGCGCGCGAACTTATCGTTATGGCACTACGCTCGCTTGCAGCATCGAAAGGCGTGGTTTTGAAGGCGGATATGTATGGAAAAGTTAAGGCGACTTTCCAGTTTATAACCATCATCTACTATTTCATCTATGCCTTCGTCGTTGAAGAATTTTACTACGCAATAGGTGATTTAGGCAACACAATTTTCAGCCTAATTGGATACATTCTACTTGCAATCACGCTTATTCTTACCATCCTTTCCATGTGCAACTATCTTATTAAAAATAGGCATGTCTTTAAGGAAGAAAAGGTGGAAGCGGATAGTCAAAACGAAGAAAATACGGATAACGAAACCACCGAAAGCGATGTGGTTAAAGTGGAAGTAATCTATGAAGATGACGAAAGTAAGAAAGAAAATGACTGATTGAAAAAAATTGATACTTATTAAGATTTATATAAAATGGTTTGTAGAAATAGAAGGCGATTTGCTTTCTATTTTTTCGACATTTGCTTGACCTTAGGTTTTTAAATAAAATATATAGCAAATTTAAAAATTTAACCTAAAATCGTTTTGAAATTCGGCTCTATTTAAGGTATAATATAAGTGAAAATATGTTTAAGAGGTAGGAAATGGAAAAAGGAAAAACGTTATCTAAAGAAGAATCGCTTGACCAGGCACTTCTTCAAATTGAAAAGCAGTTTGGTAAGGGCGCAATCATGAAACTTGGCAAGCAAAATTATCAACAAGTGGATGTCATTCCAACAGGGTGTTTGACGCTTGATGTTGCACTTGGCATCGGCGGAATACCTAGGGGAAGAATTGTGGAGATTTATGGGCCAGAGTCTTCTGGTAAAACAACCGTCTCTCTTCACATTATTGCCGAAGCGCAGAAACTCGGTGGCACTTGCGCGTTTATCGACGCTGAGCACGCACTTGACCCAATATACGCCGAAAAGTTGGGTGTGAACACCAGCGAACTTTATGTTTCTCAGCCGGATAATGGCGAGCAGGCGCTCAATATTTGCGACACTTTGGTGCGCTCTGGCGCATTTGCTGTTATCGTTGTCGACTCTGTGGCAGCGCTGACTCCAAAGGCGGAAATTGACGGCGAAATGGGTGATAACCATGTCGGCTTGCAGGCAAGAATGATGAGCCAGGCTCTTAGAAAACTCACATCCGTCACAAGCAAAAGTAACACAACCGTTATCTTCATCAACCAACTTCGTGAAAAGGTTGGCGTGATGTTCGGCTCGCCTGAAACGACCACAGGTGGTAAGGCGCTTAAATTCTATGCAAGCATAAGGCTCGACGTTCGAAAGGTTGATGTTATCAAAGACGGCACAAACATCATCGGCAACAAAACTAGGGTGAAAGTGGTTAAAAACAAACTTGCTCCACCATTTAGAGTGGCAGAATTTGACATTATGTATGGTAAAGGAATTTCGAAATCTGGCTGTATTGTGGACATGGCACTTGCTTACAACATCATCAAAAAGTCAGGTGCTTGGTTCAGTTATAACGACGAAAAGATTGGTCAGGGTAAGGAAAACACCAAACTTACACTTGAGCGTAATCCAGAACTTATGGCAGAGATTGAGGCGAAGATTAAAGAGGCTTCAAAGACTGATTTTGAACTTCCTGTCAGCGAAGAAAAGGAAGAGAGTGTGGAAGAATAACAAAATTCCTAATCATATCGAAAAATCTATATGGTTAGGATTTTTTATAGAAAAATTTTTGCGAAAAAAAATTTTTAGCAGAATTTTTAAAAATCGAAAGTAACAATATAATATTTTGTAAGAACTTAAAAGAATTTTTGCTTATAGGATGAAAAAATGTAATTTCCAAAAAAATTGCAAAAATGTTAATTTTTTAATAAAAAACATTAAAAAATGCTATTTTTTTGAAAAAATGCACCAAAAAACTTAATTTTTAGGGAGGAGATATGTTCAAAATTGCGATTGACGGATATATGGGTTCAGGGAAGTCGACGCTGGCAAAAGGGCTATGCGAAAAACTTGGGCGAAACTTTAAGATGTTAGACACGGGCGCGATTTTCCGCGCGATAGCCTATGCCTACTATGTGACCTATGGCGAGAATATCGAAGAAGCGAAGGCGAAGGAACTTGTCTCTACCAAAAAAATTGAGGTTAAATTTATTGATGACAAGCAAAATGTTTTTGTGGAGAAGGAAAATGTCACTCCATATATTAGAACGGAAGTTATAAGCCAAATGGCGTCCAAAATTTCGGTCTATCCGTTTGTGCGAGAAAAATATCTACTGATTGCCAAGGATTTTGCACAGAAATACAATTGCGTCATGGAAGGGCGTGATATTGGCTCGGTGGTTATGCCGGATGCCGATGTGAAGATATTTTTAACGGCGAACGAAAATACAAGGGCGATGCGCAGGTTTGAAGAGGCAAAATTGCGTGGACAAGATGTTGAGTTTAAGGATGTTTTAAGCGATTTGCGTGAACGAGATAAGCGTGATAGCACAAGAGAGATTGCTCCGCTTAAACCTTGTGAAGATAGCATAATTGTTGATAACAGCGAAATGGATTTAGAGGAGACCATCGATTTTTGCTATGATTTAATTAAGGAAAAATTTAATAAAGAGGCTGTCAGCATCGCCATTGATGGATATGTTTGCTCTGGCAAAAGCACCATTGCAAAGGAACTTGCAAGGCGGTTGAAATTTAACTTTTTTGACACTGGTGCCGTCTATCGTGGAATTGCGTGTGCGTTTAAATATTTAGGACTAGATGAAAACAAAATTAACGAAAAATACATCGAAAAGTTTGCAAGTCAAATATATGTGGATATTAAATTTATAAAAAATTTGGAGCATGTGTATGTCAACGGCGTCGACCACACCAAAGACCTAAGGCGAGACGAAATTTCTGTGCTGTCTGCTAAGATTTCGCCGTTTGTTTGCATTAGAGAGAAGGTGCTAAAAATTCAACGCGATTTTGCAAAGACGCACAATGTGGTTATGGAAGGACGCGACATTGGAAGCGAGGTTTTGCCTGACGCCGACTTCAAATTTTTCACCACTGCAGATGAAAATGTGCGAGCCAAAAGGCGCTTTGAGCAATATTTAGAGCGTGGCGAGGACATCTCTTACGAAAAGGTGCTTGCCGAACTTAGAGATAGAGATTACAAGGATATTCATCGTGAGCACGGAGCGGTTAGGATGATGCCAGACGCACACCTTATCGACACCACAAACCAAACGCTTGACGAAAGTGTGGGCGAGTGTTTGAACATCATTTTAAAAAAGAAAAAACTTAAAATATATAAATAATATTTGCTAAAATCGTCGAAAAGGTATATAATTTCCATGTTGAAAATTTTGTCGAATTGCGTTAGAGGACAATTATGAAAGAGATATGGAAAAAGAGTTGGAAATATTTGTTAATTTTGCCGATAATTTTGGTGGCTGTTGTGGTGGTCGTTTTAACTTTGCCTAAGGATGAAAACACGCCTCTTTCCGTCACGGCAAAGGATGTGGTTTTAGAGATAGGCGACAGCGAAAGCATAGATTACAATGTGAACATTAAACAAGCGGTTGTTTCATTCGATGTGGAGGACGAGACCAAAGCGAATGTCAACACCAGCGAGAAAAAGATAGTTGGCTTGTCCGAGGGTAAAACAAATCTGACAGTGACAGCAAAGTATGGCAATGAGACAAGCGTGGTGACGGTCAGCGTGACAGTGCTTGAGGCAAATTCTGAACCTGCCAACCCAACTTTTCCTGAGGGCAACAACCCTAGTGAAAATGTTCCTGACATTCCGACTGTTACAAATGATGATATAAAAGTGCTAGTTGATAACAACGAAGTTGACGAGATAACATTATCCATAGGCGGAAGCGTGACGATAAAACTAGAGAGCGAGGATGTGAACTACAAACTTAAGGCAGGAAGCGAGATAGAGATAGTGGAACTTCCAACCAACATGTTTATGCTCTCAGCCACCGAGCAAGGGCAATACACCTTAACAATCTCCACAGACAACTTTTTTAGAGAGATTGATGTGATTGTGCTTTCATAAGTCTTTATTAAAAATGTTCGACATATAATATTTTGTGGAGAGACAAAAATCGTATGGGGAAAAATACACGATAGTCAGGAAGAGTTATAGGATAAAACTTAAAATTGCTCTTCCGTTATTTTTTATTGTCTCATTTTTTATCATACTAATATGCAACTTGTTTGCATAAGATTAAAATTTATGATTTTATAACTTATTTTAAAAACAGAAATATAACTTTTTAAAAATTAGTGTTATAGAAATAAAATTAACATAATTAAACTTGAAAAATAAAAAAATATTGACACATCAAAGTTTAAGGAGAATATGGAAAAATTATTAAAAAAGTCAGAAAAAGTCAAAAAAAATCAAAAATTTGGCATAAATCCAGCATTTTTTCTTATTATCTTATGGCTAATTATAAATTTCGGCTTTTTATCCTTTCTCAATTATCTACTTGCAATCTTAATTCATGAACTAGGGCATTATTTTGTGGCAAAATGGCTTGGGTATAGGTTGTCGAAATTTTCCCTTTCTCCTTACGGCGTAAGTTTGTCATATTATGGTCAGGAACTAGAAGAGAGAGATGATATGCTGATTGCTCTTGCGGGTCCTTTTTCTAACTTAATAACTTCACTTTTTTGCTTGGCACTTTGGTGGGTATTTCCAGTGTCTTACAACTTTCTAGCGTCGTTCGTTGAAGTTAGTCTTGTCATTGCGCTTTTTAACCTTCTGCCAGCCTTTCCACTTGACGGCGGGCGGGTGTTTGTGTCGCTATGCTCAAAATTTATAGATAGGGAAAAAGCGATAAAACTCACGACGATTTTTAATGTGATTTTTGCATCTTTCTTCTTCGTTGTGTTTATTGTTCTATGCTTTATCAATTTCAATCCGACATTTTTGCTGTTTGGCGTGTTTTTGATATTGGGTCTACTTGACCTTAACTTTTTAAGTAAGTATGAAAAAATCTCCGCTTTCAATAAGAGTTTTAAAAGTTTTTCTAAGCCGAGAATATATGTTGTAAGCGAAGAGGTGTGCTTAAAGGATATGCTTAGAAAGATTAGAAACAATAAAACTTGTCTTTTTGTTTTGATGAAAGATAATGGCAATAGCCTGCTGATATCTGACAAGCAAATCCTCAACCTATCTCTTAAAGTGGACATCTCAAAAAGAATAGGCGACTATCTTAAAAAATGATTTCACTTATTTTCAAGTTTAGTCTTTTCACATTTTTGGTGGCTCATTAAAACAAAAAATAACCTAAAAATTAGGTTATTTTTCAAAAAAATCATTTTTTTAAGTGTTTTTTCTATATTTTTCTATTTTATTTGTTGTTATTTAATCTTTTTAACCATTAAAAGATTGCTTCCGCTCACTCCTGCTCTTCCGCCAGTTTGAACAATCTTGTCGCCACTTTTCACAAGTTTTGTGGCAATGGTGTGTTCAAGTCCGTTCTTTAAAATTTCGTCCATGTGTTTATATTCCTTTTCGAGAATTGGCACAACGGCGTAAAGCACGCTCATTTGATAGTAAGTTTTTAAGTTTGGTGTGCAGGCAACGATAGGGATTTGCGGACGGAATCGGCTGACATTTCTTGCGGTTGCGCCAGACTTTGTGCCAACATTGATGGCGGTGACATTCTCAGTCTGAGCCAAACTGCAAACAGCGTAGCCGATGCTAGCGGAAGTGTTATGAGTTTTGAAGGTTGTAGGCTGAAAATAGAGATGTTTCTCCACCTCTTCGGCAATCTTGCGCATAGTAGTCACGCTTTCAACAGGATATTTTCCAGAGGCAGTTTCGCCAGAGAGCATAATGGCGGTTGTGCCGTCAAACACAG
The DNA here is from genome assembly GCA_944377825.1 of uncultured Clostridia bacterium. Lineage (GTDB taxonomy): Bacteria > Bacillota > Clostridia > Christensenellales > UBA1242 > Caccovivens. Next base: position 9,751 of record CALWGA010000046.1, read on the forward strand.
CGTTCGCAACATCGCTTACTTCCGCTCTTGTTGGGCGCTTATTTGAAATCATACTTTCCAGCATTTGAGTGGCGGTTATGGAAACCTTGCCTTGATTATTACATTTTTTTATAAACTCTTTTTGTAAAATTGGCAATTTCATGAATTCAATTTCCACGCCTAAATCTCCACGCGCGACCATAACGCCGTCGCTTAAATTTAAAATTTTATCGAAATTCTTAACTCCATCCACGCTTTCAATTTTGGAAATTAAAAGAGGACTTGTGAACTTAATCTCTTTCAAAAAGTCTCTAACATCTTTCACATCGCTCTCGTCATTCACAAAGGAAAGAGAGATAAAGTCGGCGTCAACCTCTTTTGCGAACTCTAGGTCTGACTTATCCTGCTCGCTTAGGTATGGCATATCGGTTTTTATGCCAGGAATGTTGATGCTCTTATGATTGGAAAGAACGCCACCAGTTACCACTTCGCAAAGGCAATCGGTTTTGGTTAAATTTTTAACTTTAAGTTCAATCGCGCCGTCGTTTAGAAGTATTTTGATACCTTTTTTAAGAATTTTAGGAAGATTTTTATATGTAACTGAAACTTCCTTTTGAGTGCCTAAGATTTCTCTGGTGGTTAAGGTAAACTCATCGCCATTATTAAGCGTGATACTACCATTTTCAAAGTCGCGCACTCTTATCTCTGGACCTTTTGTGTCTATCATTATGCCGATTGAAACGCCTAACTTTTCACGCACGGTCTTAACTTTGTCAATCATAGCCTTATGGCTCTCATGTGTGCCGTGGCTCATGTTGAAGCGCGCCACATTCATGCCGTTTAAAGCCATTTGCTCTAAAGTCTTCATATTATCGCAACCAGGGCCGATAGAGCACACAATTTTTGTCTTATTCATTTTACACCTCTAAGAGTATGATAGCAAAATCGTGTGAAAAATGCAAACAGTTTTTAACTGTTTCTTGTTTTTTGAGAATATCAATTGTTTTTTTGGTTTAAAACTAGAAGTAATTATGAAAAATTTAAAAAAACAGTTGTAATATTTTTATATTTGTGCTAAAATATGCTAGCAAGGAGATTTTATATGACCATGCTTTGCAACCTATGGACAGATTTTCAAGATTGGATTTCGCACGACTGGTCGGACGTCACGTTCTATGTCATCATATCCATTTTGACAATTGTCGGTCTTTTGGCACTCAGTTCCTTTATTAAGGGCTCATACAATAAGGATGGGAAGATAAAGTGGTTGAAACTTGTAGGTTGTGTTATTTTGCTTGCCATCGTTGCCGTGCTTTGTGTTGCGAAATTTGCTTAAATTAAGGAGATAAATTATGGATAATGGAACACAGATACCTCTTTGGATTTCGGAATCATTTCCTATCATTAGAATTGTGCTTTTTTGCTTAATTTTCGTTTGTGCAATCATCATGATTATTGCCATTCTCTTTCAGTCGGAAGATGCAGGAAGCACTGAGTCTGTCACAGGTATTAAAGAAAGTTACTACGCTCAAAACAAAGGTAGTTCGCGTGACGGCAAACTGAAACTCATCACAACCATCATGGCAATAGTGATATTCGTTTGCGCCATTCTCTACTTTGTCACTCTCATTCCTTTTGGTGGGGCGGAGTCTGCAAGTAGCACGGCTTTAATGAGTGTTTTAGGAGCATAAAATGAACAAAAAAGAGCAAATTCTTTCGCTCATAGAAAAAAATAGTTTGGTCTTTTCAAATATCGACAAACTATTTTTATTTATGTCGTCCGCGTTGAATGAAAAGGAAGAAAAGGTCAAAAAACTTTTCTATGAACTTTTAAATAACGGCGACATCTATGAGATTAGAAAAAATAAATTTATTGTAATTCCGTCGCGTGGATACGTTAAAGGCGACTTCATCGGCACAACAAAGGGCTTTGGCTTTGTCAAGGTTAAGGGTATGTCAGAGGATATTTTCATTCCAGCGAACAAAACCATGAACGCGCTAGACGGCGAAAAGGTTATCGTCAAAATTTTGTCGCAAACAAATGAAGGATGCGACGGCGAGGTGGTTAGCATATATAGCGATCTAAATAACATCGTCGGGCTTGTGAAACTTGTGGCAGGGAACTACTTTTTGGACCCGGACAACAAACGAATTGTCAATGATTTTCCTATTGTTAAAACTGGGCTTAAGATTAAGAAGGATATGAAGGTCAATGCACGCGTGGTTCGAACGGATAAGGGAAAGATTAAATGCATAGTCGACGAAATTCTTGGCATGAACGACGATGTTAAAACTTTGGAACTATCTCTCATTCGCGAACACCATCTCTATGAGAATTTTCCGTCTGTGGTGGTGGAAGAAGAGAAACGAGTGCCAAAAACTATCTCTGAAAAGCAGAAAAAGGGCAGGTTAGATTTAACCAAAGAGGTCATCTTCACAATCGACGGAGCGGACGCAAAGGACTTAGATGACGCGGTCTCCATTAAAAAATTTGATAAATACTATGAACTCGGGGTGCATATTGCCGATGTCGGCGAGTATGTTCCGCGTGATAGTGTGATTGATGAAGAGGCGTATCGAAGAGGCACAAGCGTTTACTTTCCAACTTCCGTTCTTCCAATGCTTCCAAAGTCGCTTTCAAACGGCATATGCTCGTTGAGTGAGGGTGTGGAAAGACTGACACTTTCATGCATTATGAAAGTTGACTTTAACGGAAATGTGGTTGACCATAAAATTTGCGAAAGCGTGATTAAAAGTAAGGCGCGCCTTACATACGATGAGGTCTACGAAGCGCTTAAAGACGGCAAGGTAAACGAAAAAACCAAAAATTTGCTTAAAGATTTTAAAATTATGCGCGAATTATGTGATATTTTAGAAAAAAATGCGGTAAATCGCGGTTCGCTTGATTTGGAAGTGCCAGAGGTAGAATTTATCTTTGACGAAAAAGGCATGGCTGTTGGAATTAAGCGAAGGGAGCGAAATGAGGCGCATAGGCTTATTGAAGATTTTATGGTGCTGGTAAACTCAGTTGTTGCGAAGGAGTTTGAAAATTTAAAAATACCTTTCGTCTACCGTGTTCACGAACCACCAACGAAGGAAAAAGTCTACGCTCTTTGCGATTTCATCAAGGGCTTAGGTGTGAGTTATCCAAAAGTTCCAGACAACATCACGCCGAAATATTATCAACAAATTTTGGAGTGTGCTGAAGATAGTTCCGCTAAAGATGTGATAAACAAGATGCTTTTAAGAAGTATGCAAAAGGCGAAATATACCAATAAGAATTTAGGGCACTTTGGTTTGGCACTTGAATATTACTGCCATTTCACATCGCCTATTAGGCGTTATCCTGACCTTTGCATACACAGGATAATCAAAGACTATCTTCACAACAAGATAAACAAAGAAGAAAAGGACGACCTTGACATCTTCACCTTTGACGCAAGCGAGCAGTCGAGCGAGTGTGAGCGTAATGCTGACATGGCAGAGCGTGATGTCGACGATCTATGGAAGGCGTATCTCATGAAAGATAGAGTGGGCGAAGTGTTTGACGCGACAATATCCTCTGTGACAAACTTTGGCGTGTTTGTGGCACTTGATAACACATGCGAAGGGCTTGTGCGACTTGAGGCACTGCCTGATGACACCTATATCTATTTAGAGAAACAACTAAAACTCAAAGGCTCGTCAAATGTCTTTTCGATAGGCGACAAAGTGAAGGTGCAATTAATTAATGTCAACCTATACAGTCGAGAGATTGATTTCAAAATGGTGTAAAAAACGCGTAAAAACATAAAAAAATTGAAAAAATTGGCGAATTTTTGGTAAATTTTGCCGATTTTTTTGTTTTTTCACTTAAATTTTATAAAACGATTATTTATTCTAACTAACCACTTGCAAAATACATGCCGTTTATGATATAATATAATAGACTGCTTTAAAAAGGAGGAAAAATGAAGATTATTGCTAATAATAAAAAAGCCTATCATGATTTTTTCCTTTCCGATTTAACCGAGGCGGGCATTGCGCTTGAAGGAGCGGAAGTTAAGTCTGTTAGAGGCGGTGGTGTGAGCCTAATTGACAGTTTTGTGCAGGTCAAAAACGGCGAGATGCTTTTAAAAAATGCTTACATCAAACCATACGAAAAGGCGAATGTCTTTAAAAGTGACGAGTGTAGAACAAGAAAACTTCTTCTTCATAAGATGGAAATTTTAAAGTTTGAAAGAGCAGCCAAAGAAAAGGGATTTTCCATTGTGCCAACAAAGTTATATCTAAACGATAAAGGAGTGGTTAAAGTGGAGATAGCCCTTGCCAAAGGCAAAAAACTTTACGATAAAAGGCAGACACTTAAAGAGAAAACCATAAAACGCGACATCGCAAGGCTTTCGAGTCGTTAATATGGGGGCGATTTAGTTTCGACAAAGTTCATTTTGAAAAGTGTAAAGCATGTGGCGAGGGTCCTGACGCCTTAAACACGGACGCTGTAAATTAAACGCAGACAAAAATGAAAACGTTGTTTCAATGAATGCAATGCCTTGCGCTGCCTAGTTGAACAACAGCCTGATTAGAGCATAATCTAATCCGCCATGTTTTGATTTGCCGACAAAACATTCGGTGTCGTTAGGCAAAAACTTTATGCAAAGTTCTTCCTTCTATGCATAAAAAATTTAAAGGGATAGCCTTGATAACTTGTTTATGGGTGACATTAAGGCGAAACTTAAGCATAAACTAAACATGTAGAAAAGTTTTTTGAAAGGATTTTGGACTCGGGAGCGTAACCCGACGCCTCCACCACAATGGCAAAAACTGCACTTCATTACATGGTTTGTCTTTCGCCAAACCACTTATCATTCGCTTGTTTTCGTCATTTCGCGACCAAACGCAACTCGCACTCGCGTATGTTAATGGGAACCCTAAAAATGCTTGCCATTTTTAGGGAGAAGGAACAAACAAGCAAGTGATAAGTGTTTTGATGTTTACATCGAAACACGAAACAAAGCGCAGTTTGTGACGCCGTCGCGACTTAAATAGGTTTTGATTAGAGAAAGTGAAGAGTGAAGAAACGCCGTTAGCGTTCAGTGAAGGGAAGTCTTGCGACTTCTAGCGAAAGAAAGGCAGAGCCTTTCAGTTGTGGAAGATTTTAGAAAACAAAAAGACTAAGGTAGTTTGAGTGATAGTTTTCGCCTGTAACACTCCACACATACTCTAAATTCATCCCTAACTTTTCACTCTTCACTTTTCGTTCTTCACTCAAATTTCTCTTCACTCTTCACTCTTAAAAACTTTTTGTTTCTTATTTTTTGGTAAAAAGTGGGAATAGTTTTTAAGGTGTTTTTCTCAAAAAACTCGAAAATTTGGCTCAAATTTCAGTAAAAAACTTAAATTTTTATGCATTTTTGCTATTTTTTACTAAAAAATAGAGAAATTTTAGATTTTTGCTATTGACTTATTGATTGAGATATGATAAAATAAGAGTGAAAATATCAAAGATAATTTAAAGGAAGGTGGGTTATGTTAAATTTGTTGGCAGCAAATGTTAGTTCAACTATAATGGAAGTTTTCATTATTCTTGGCGTGGTTATTGCAGCAAGTCTTATCATCTATTTCATTTGGGAGGCTGTTTTATCATATTCAGCCAAAAAGAAAGGCGAAGATAAGAAACAGGAAACCACAACATCAAAGCGTGAGGCAAATGTTCAAAGTTACACTTTTGAAGAACAGCCAAAACTTTTAGAAAGTGGCAATATTGTTGATGTCAATGTTGACGAGGCTCAAAAAGAAGAAGAGGAGATTGCAAACGCCGAATCTGAAGAAGAGCGTTTAAATCGTGAAAGAAGAGAATATCTTGAAAGACGTCGTCAAGAACTTATAAGAAAACTTCAAGAAGAACAGGAAAATCAAGAGGACGAAGAAGAGGAAGAAGCCGAAGAGACTGAGGAAAGCGAACAAGAAGAGGTTGAAGAAGAGCCTGTTGTTGAAGAAGAGGAAGAGGTTGAAGATGACAACAACGCCGAAGAGATTGCAAGGCTAGAGGCAGAGAAAGAGGAACTTCTTAAAGAGAAGGAAAGATACGAAGAGATGTGCAGAGCGCTTGAAGAAGAAAAACAACAACTTCTTGAAAGCGTTGAAGCAAACAACAATCTTCCAGTGGTTGTCGCTCCAAAGCTTTCGCTTGATGATTTATACGAGCGTTTGAGAGAGGCAGAAGAGCAGTTGAAAGTCAATGAAAAAGACTTGAAACAATGCAAGAAAGATTATGTTCCACTTAACCGCATTTGGAAAACTCACGAGAAAGACAAGAAGAAGTTAGAGAGAAAAGAAGCGAAAGTTGCTAAGCAAAAGGTTATGCTTTATGGCGTTAACAACTATGAAGACATAGACGAAGAGAAAGCAAGAAAACTTGCTGAAGACCTTGACCTATATGACGGACTTAAACTTTCCGTTCAACACTGCGAAGAGGTTATGGAAAAGAATGCCGACAGATATCCACTTCTTAAGAAGATGTATGAGGTTTTGAAACGTCAAAACACCGACCTTAAAGAAGAAATTAAAACTCTTAAAGAGCAGATTGCCGAACTTGAAGAAGAGCAAGGTAACGCTAGCGAAGAAGAATAATCTTAAAATTTTAACAAATTTAGCCATGAAAAAATCATGGCTATTTTTTTTGCTTTTTTAGGCTATCTCTAAGATTTTAGTTTTGAATGATAGAGAGATTTTTGACTTAAACTTTAAATTTTGGCTTAAATTTTAATAGGATAGATAATTAATAGGATAGATTGTTAATAGAATAAATGACTATATTTTTGAGGCTTTGTTCTAAATTTAAAAATCAACTCGAAAAATATATATATTTTTGAAAAATATTAAATTAATTTTGCAAATTTTGTTTTATTTGTTATAATCTAAATATTATGGTGGATAAGGCTTATAGTAAAAGCGCGGAGATAGTTTTAAATGAAAGCGAAAGTTCGGCTTCAGGGCTGAATGATTTTGACGCGCAAAGTAGGCTAAAAAAAGACGGAAAAAACCTTATCGTTGGCAAAAAGAAGAAAAGTGAGTTTGTTAAATTTTTAGGTCAATTTAAAGATGTTTTGATTATTGTTCTGCTTGTCAGTTGCATTGTCAGTGTGGTTATCGGCATTGTTGACAACAGCGTCAACGAATTTATCGACGCTGGCATTATCATGCTTGTTGTTTTAATCAACGCCATAATCGGCTATATTCAAGAGCATAAGAGCGAAAAGGCGATGCAGGCGCTTAAAAATATGACCAAACCTTATTGCAAAGTTGTGCGAAATGGCAAGGTGGCAAAGATAAAAAGCGAGGAGGTTGTGGTTGGCGACATCGTGATTTTAGAGGCAGGCGACATTGTGCCAGCGGACTTAAGACTTATCGAAACAAATACGCTAAAGATTGAAGAAAGCGCACTGACTGGCGAGAGCGAGGCGTGCGAGAAAGACGCAGGTCTAGTTTTAAACGAAAACACCGTTTTGAATGACCGAAAAAATATGGCGTATATGGGAAGCGTGGTGACCTATGGGCGTGGCAAGGGCGTTGTGACCAGTTGTGGCATGCAGACCGAGATAGGGAAAATCGCCTCCGCTTTAAATGAGATAAAGGATGAGACAACACCGCTAACCAAACGAATAAAAGTGACAAGTCTGTGGCTGACTGGCATTGTGCTTTTTATAGCACTAATTATCTTTATTGTTGGAATTGCGACAGGCTCGAACATCTTTTCCTCTTTCACTATGGCGATTGCCGTTGCGGTTTGCGCGATACCTGAAGGGTTGCCAACTTGCGTCACAATAACCTTATCCATGGGCGTCAAGAAGATGAGTGAACAGCGCGCTATTGTCAAAACACTTCCTGCCGTTGAAACTTTGGGCTCAACTGAGGTTATTTGTACCGATAAAACTGGAACACTGACGCTCAACAAGATGACGGTCAAAAAGGGCTTTTTCTTTGACGATAGTTTGAAAGATTTTAACAATCTCAATTTTTCCGTTCAAAATGTCAACGCAAGCACTGTCAAACTGCAAAAAAAAGAGGAAAAGGCGGTTAAACTTTTAGAAAATAACAAAACTTTAAGGCTGTTTCTTACTGGATTTGTGCTTTGCAACGATGTGCAGATTAAACTCGATAAGGATAATTTGACGTGTATTGGCGACCCAACCGAAGTGGCGCTTGTGCATTGTGGATATCGTTTTGGAGCGAATAAGGAACTTTTGGAAGGTATGTTCCCTCGCGTTGGCGAAATACCGTTTGAAAGTGAAAGAAAGATGATGTCCACGGTCAACATGGTGGACGGCGAAAAATACATCTTCACTAAAGGGGCATTAGACAGCGTTATTGAAAGATGTAAGTATGTTCTTAAAAATGGCAAAAAGGTTAAGATGACGGAAAGTGTCAAAGCGGAAATAGAAAAACAAAACTCTCTTATGGCATCAAACGCTTTGAGAGTGCTGGCACTTGCCTATAAAAAGAGCGACGAAAAAATCAAAAAATATACCTCTGAAAACTCGGAAAATGACCTTATCTTCATTGGGCTTATCGGCATGATTGATCCGCCAAGAGCAGAGGTGGCAGACTCCATCAAAACCTGCAAAGAGGCAGGAATTTCCGTTGTTATGATAACGGGCGACAATAAGGACACCGCCTTTGCTATCGGCAAGGAACTTGGCATTTGTCAGGATAGAAAAGAGGTCATCTCAGGCGCGGAACTTGATAAATTTAGTGAGGAAGATTGGAAGAATAAGATTATAAACTACCACATCTTTGCTCGCGTCAGCCCTGAACACAAGGTGAAGATTGTGAAAGCGATTAAGGATAACGACAAAATCGTTGCTATGATAGGCGACGGCGTCAATGACGCTCCTGCGATTAAGGTTGTCGACATCGGCGTAGGCATGGGCATCACTGGCACTGATGTCACAAAAGAGGCGGCGGACATTATCTTGACTGATGATAATTTCTCCACGGTGGTTGGCGCGGTTAAGGAAGGGCGAAAAATCTATCAAAACATCCTAAAAATCATCGAATTTTTGCTTGGGACTTGCTTTGCTGAACTTTTTGCCATTTCGCTTATCACCTGTTTTTTCCGTGACCACACCTTCTTCTCGCCTGTGCTACTTTTATGGATAAACTTTGTCAGTGACACCTTTGTTGGTCTTGCTCTCGGCTTTGAAAAGGCGGAAGATAACATCATGAAAGAAAAGCCTGTTCGAAGTTCTGGCAATCTTTTTAAAGGTAAAGTTGGCTTTAATATCTTTTGCTCAGCCATCTTTGTTTCCATAGTGCTAATCACTTTATATATCGTTTTAGATAGAGTGTTCCATTTGCAATCCGAGTTTGTGACAACGGTATGCTTTATCTATTTGGTGTTCACAGAACTTTTCCATGCTTACAACTTAAAAAGTGACACGCAAAGTCTATTCCATAAAAATCCATTCGACAACAAGGTGCTAAACTACGGATTTTTGCTTTCCGCACTCCTGACAGTGATTGTTGTGCTACTTCCTGTTCCTGCCATTCAAACGGCGTTTGGCACTATGATGATTGACTGGTGGGGTTGGCTACTTGCGATAGGGCTGGCACTACTTATCATTCCATATATAGAGATTGTGAAAGTTATCGTGCGACATGTTAAACGAAAAAAGATGAGGGCATATGAAAAAAAGTAAGATTTTCAATTTAAGTGCGATATCTATCATCTTTTGTGACTGCATTCAAGGAATATTACTCATCTTCATCGACCTATTTCTTGTTTCAAACGTTTTGAAAGACGCAAACTATGATATTTCGTATAAAATCATTCAAATTGCACTGTTTTACATAATTTACTATGGCGTTTTAGGGGTAAGTTATCTTTTTTCAGGCTACTATCTAAAAAATCATAATAAAAGCGTGTTTGTTTCAATCGGCGCGTTCGGCTTTACCATTGTTGTGGTGCTTATCTACTTTTTGCGCGACCAACTTATCACATTTTTGCCTCTCATTGCTCTTTTATATGGTCTCAGTTTCGGTTTTTATTCGCCGGGTTATCACAACTTGACCTCTGAGACGATATCAAGTAAGCACCAGGTGAGATTTTTTGCGGTTAAGCGCATTGCCTTTCAAGCGGTCTATGTGATTTTTCCTATCACTTTCGGCTTTATCGACAGCGTTGACTTTTCGATTGTGATAATCATCATGGCAATTCTTTGTGTGGCACTTGTCGTCTTTTCCTTTTTGATAAAACCGAAAAAAGTTTACAAACTTTCCTTTAATATTAGGAAATTTTATAAATATCTTAAAAACAACAAGCAAAGCACAGAGCCACTTAGATTTGTCTATCTCTCCAACTTTTTTAGAGGTGCGTCCATCGACTGCTTCACCACCTTTTTGACGATACTTGTCTGGATTGGCGCGCAATCGACCTCCACGCTCGGCATTTTGCAGTCGGTTTTCACACTTTTGTCGATTATCACGCTGTTTTTATACCTTCGCTATTATCGCAAAAAGCGCTCCAAGGCCTTCATATTTCCAGTGTTCGTCTTGGTTTGCATATCGGTTTTGAGCATAATTGCAACGGAAGGCACAAACATGATTGCCATCACAATCTTCTATGCTGTCTACACCATTTTGAACGTCATCTACATTTCCATTTCCGACAGCAGAAAGGCGAGCGTGGTCAGAATCTTGTCGCTTCACTCTCACATTCTCGAAAGCACGGCGATGATGGAACTGACTTTGGCGAGCGGAAGGGTGTTCTCGTCAATCTTACTTCTTCTCTCAGGCGTGTTTGATGGACTTATCGGCAATAACTCGAACATTTTCCTAATTGTCACCTTGGGTGTGATTGCCGTTCTTTACATCTTCTTTGGGCTCTCACTTTATTGGATAGAGAAGAGTTTGATAAGGCAGGATATGCAGTTTCAAAAGGTGCATATCAACGAAACCTACGAGCATGTGGAAGATTAAACTGTTAAACGAAGATAATTTTTAAATAAAATTAAAACAGCCGAATTAAATTAAAGAACTTTGAAAAAGTTTCACATTTAAAACTATTTGAAAAGTAAAGAATAAAAACTTTACTTTTTCTTTTTACTATTGTATAATTAGTTAGTTAAAAGGATTTGAAAGTTTAAATCAATTTAAAGGAGTTTAATATGATTTTAGATGTGCAGAAAGAAAAGTTGAATGTGATTAAAGAAGATTTTAAGTTTATTAAGGAGTGTCTTTGACCCGACTAAACTTAACGAAAAATTAGAGGAATTGAAGAAAATTCAACTTCAAGATAATTTCTATAACGACCAAAAGTTAGTGTCGAAAGTTGGGCGTGAGATGAAAACTTGCGACTATAAACTGAGTAAAATTAATTCACTTGAAAGCGAAATTGAAAACGCCGAAGCGATTATGGATTTGCTTGAAGATAACGAGGATGAGGCGCTTTTTGAAGAGTTGAACACCATAATCGAAAAACTTTCCGCCGAGATTGAAAATGCTAAACTTGAAACGCTATTATCTAGCAAATACGACAGTTACAACGCCATTCTCACTCTTCACGCTGGGGCAGGCGGAACGGAAGCGATGGACTGGACGGATATGCTCTATCGCATGTATACGATGTATGCCGAGAAAAACGGCTTTAAAGTGAAGGTTCTCGATGTTCTCGACGGCGAAGAGGCTGGGCTTAAAAGCATTTCCTTTTTGATAAGTGGCGAAAACGCCTATGGCTACTTAAAGGCAGAAAAGGGTGTGCATAGACTTGTGAGAATTTCGCCTTTCGACGCCAATTCTCGCAGACACACAAGTTTCGCCTCGCTTGAGGTTATGCCAGAGATTGAAGAGGCACCAGATATCAACATTCGTCCAGAAGATTTAAAAATCGACACCTATCGAAGTTCTGGTGCTGGCGGTCAGCATGTCAATAAGACGGAGTCGGCAATTCGCATCACGCACATACCAACTGGCATTGTTGTGGCGTGCCAGACGGAGCGCTCGCAAATTCAAAACCGCGAAACTGCCATGAAAATGTTATATAGTAAACTTGTTGAAAAACAGGAACTTGAGGAGCAGGAAAAACTTGCTTCGCTTCATGGCGACCTTAAAAAGATTGAGTGGGGAAGCCAAATTCGCTCCTATGTCTTTTGCCCATATACCCTTGTCAAAGACCACCGAACAGGCTATGAAACGAGCGATGTTGAGGCGGTTATGAACGGCGATATTCAAGGTTTTATCAATGAATATCTAAAACGAACAAGCGTAAAGCAAGGAGAAGAAAATGTCTAAATATATGGAAAATGCCGAGAAGGCGTTTGAAAAACTAAGGACGAAAAAGGTCGTCACCATTCTTGCGGTGGAGTCCTCATGCGACGAGACGGCAGTCAGCGTGGTTAGGAATGGAAGAGAGGTGCTTTCAAACATCGTGGCGTCACAAATCGACATTCACAAAAAGTTTGGCGGTGTTGTGCCAGAGGTCGCTTCGCGCAATCATGTCATGGCAATCTCAAATTGCTATAAAGAGGCGTTGAAAGAGGCTGGAATTAGCGAGAAAGATATTGATGCCATCGCAGTTACATATGGCGCTGGGCTTATCGGCGCGCTTCTTGTGGGTATAAACTTTGCTAAAACCCTTGCCTATGCTCTCAATCTTCCGCTTATCGCTGTTAGCCATGTGCATGGGCATATTAGCGCGAACTATCTTTCGCATCCAACTCTCACTCCGCCCTTTATTTGCCTCATGGTCAGTGGTGGGCACACGGCACTTGTTAATGTGGAAGATTACACGAAGATTTCGCTTATCGGCTCCACGGTTGACGACTCTGTTGGCGAATGTTTCGACAAGGTGGCACGCGTGCTTGGACTTTCCTATCCAGGAGGGCCGAATGTTGACCGCTTAGCAAAGCAAGGGCAAAATGTTGTTAAGTTTAACTATCATGAACCTTTAAAAGACACCTTTAACTTTTCATTTAGCGGACTTAAAACGGCGGTGGTAAATTTCGTGCATAATCACGAGCAGGCTGGAAAGGAATTTAATAAGGCGGATGTTGCTTGTTCCTTTCAAGAACTTGTCACCGATGAGCTTTCAGAAAAAGCGATTAGGTGTTGTTTAAACGAAAACAGCAAAACGCTTGTGGTTGCCGGCGGAGTTGGCGCAAATTTAAGACTTCGCGAAAAATTAAAGGAAAAGTGCGAAAAAGAAAATATCGATGTTTTCTTTCCAATCTTAAAGTATTGCACTGACAACGCGGCGATGATAGGCTCGATGGCATACTACTATCTTAAATCCGGCATAGGATTAAGCGACTTAACGCTGACCGGAAAACCGAATGTGCCGATAACAATATAAGAAGGTGATATGGAAAAGATAAAGAGATTTTTTAA
>CALWGA010000047.1 GCA_944377825.1 uncultured Clostridia bacterium
CGTCTGCCATTCCGCCACATCGGCAAAATTTGGAGGTACCACCCGGATTTGAACCGGGGAATAAAGGTTTTGCAGACCTTTGCCTTACCACTTGGCGATGGTACCATTTTAAAAATGGCGGGTTGAACGATATTTTATCAACTCCGCCAATATTCTTTTAAGAGTTTACCTCTCATGCCACTTTGTGTGACAACCTTTTTTATTGCCTAGGATTTTCGGCTTTTGGAGCGGGAAACGGGGATCGAACCCGCGACCTCAGCCTTGGCAAGGCTGCGCTATACCACTAAGCCATTCCCGCAAAATCCAAATGCAAAACAGTTTTTGCCCAGCCATCATAATATCTTCTATTCCAAAGGCGATATTTTTGACAACTGCCCTATTAATATACCAAAAATTTCATAAAAAATCAAGCATTTTTCACTAATTTATCAAAATATTTGCTTAAACTTTTAAAATTATGTCCAATCTATCGGCTCTTTTCCGCATTTGACAAGAAAATCATTCGCTTTTGAAAAGTGTTTACATCCAAAAAAGCCACGATATGCCGAAAGTGGACTTGGGTGTGGCGCTTTCAAAACCAAATGTTGCTTTTCAATAATCGGCGCAAAACTTTGAGCATTGCTACCCCACAGAAGAAAGACAATCGGGTCTTTGCGAGCGGATAACTGCCTAATCACCTCGTTTGTGAAGATTTCCCAGCCTTTGCCACGATGCGAATTGGCTTGTCCGCGCCTGACAGTTAAAGTGGTGTTTAAAAGCATAACGCCCTGCTTTGCCCACCTTATGAGATTGCCAGAGTTTTGCACTTTAACACCCAAATCATCTTCAATTTCCTTAAAGATGTTGACAAGTGATGGCGGATATGTCACACCCTCTTCCACGGAAAAAGAAAGCCCGTGCGCCTGATGTGGCTCATGATATGGGTCCTGACCGATAATTGCCACCTTAACTTTATCATATGGGCAATAATTCAGCGCGTTAAAGATGTTTTCCATTTTAGGATATACATCATAGCGCGCATACTCTTCTTCCAAAAACACTTGGAGTTTTTTGAAATAGTCCTTTTCAAACTCATCTTTCAGCCGATTTGCCCAATCTTTTGTTATTCTTATCATATTAAATATTTTTCTTTTCCTCTTTATCGAAATTATCGAGATTTTCACGCATACTTTTCTTGATTTTCTTGTTAGTGGAATTTTTTTCAAAATCTCTTGCAACCGATGACGCAATCACCTTTGAAGTTCTTTCCATGCTTGCGCCTTTGTTTATAATTTCCGTTTTCTTTGAGTGAGTAACAGCAAAGACGCATTGTTTTTTACCTTTTCTTTTCTGCAATGCAAAAACAACAATCATGGCGATAAATACAACTAAAAACGCCACTAAAAAATAGACATAAAATAGATTAAATCCGCTAATTAAAATAAAAACGGCAATGAGCGCGCCAAAAAGTAGCAGTGAAAACAGAGCGTTTCTTAAATCTTCGTTCGCACCGCTTATCATCTTTCTACCTTCCAAAAAGGCAAGGTGGTATTTCCCTTCAACATTTTCAATATGTTTTAAGTCCACTTTTTTCATAACTCCTCTTTTAATCTTACATTAAAGTTTATGAAAAGTCAAATGAAATATGATTATTTAAAAAATTTTAACTTTATCTTCTCAAAATATCGCCCTTTTTAAGTGGATATGGCGAGTTTATTTTAACTCTTTCCTGAACCTTTTTGGCGCTGTCCACGCTCTCGCCCTCTGACGAAATTATCTTCTCCACTTTGATTTTTTTGTTGAAAATCTTTTTGTCAGGGCTTAAAATTTCCAGCGTATCGCCAACAGAAAACTTGTTTCTCATCTCAACTTCCACTATATCATTTTCCGCGTCGCCTGTGACAAGTGCCACAAACTCGCTGTTCTGCACTGGCGTGCTATCTTCCTGATATTGCCTGTTGGTCTCGTCGAAATAGAAGCCTGTTGTGTATCGCCTATGGCTTGCCTTCATAAGTTCCTCGCACATCTCTTCGGTCGGTCTTTTTGGCAAATTGTCGAGCGCCATACGGTAGGCATTGACAACTGTGGCAACATAGAAAGACGACTTCATTCTGCCCTCAATCTTTATGCTGTCAACCCCTGCGTCTTTTAACTCCTTTAGATATGGAAGCATGTTTAAATCGCGCGAGTTGAAGATGTAACTGCCCTTTTCATCCTCTTCAACCTCAAGTTCATCATCGCGACTTACTTCTCTAACATAATATTTCCACCTGCACGCTTGCACGCACTCTCCGTGATTGCTGTCACGCCCTGTTAGGTAATTTGAGAGTAGGCACCTACCAGAATACGCCATGCACATAGCGCCATGCACAAACACCTCAATCTCCACCTTTGGCGAAAGATTTTTTCGAATGTTTGCGATCTCTTTAAGCGATAGTTCTCTTGCAAGTATCAACCTTTTCACGCCAAGTTCGGCGAAAAAGTTTGCCGAATAACTGTTGATGATGTTCGCCTGCGTGCTTAAATGTATGTCAAGAAGTGGTGCATTGACTCTCACAAATTGCATAATACCGACATCTGCCACGATAACCGCATCCACCTTAGCCTCGTTTTGAAGAAAAAGTAAATAGTCTTTGAGCCCTTCAAAGTCTGCGTCATGTGCGATAATGTTAAGCGTCACATACACCTTTTTCTTCAAACTATGCGCAAGTTTTGTGGCACTAACTATCTCTTCATCAGAGTAATTCCCCGCAAACGCACGAAGTCCAAAGCGGTTGCCAGCAAGATAGACCGCATCCGCCCCAAAGTGCAATGCCGTTAAAAATTTTTCATAGTTCCCAGCGGGAGCAAGTAGTTCCATTTAATTCTCCTTTAATATTTTCATAATTTTATCAAATGAAGCATCTTCAAGTTCACAATTTTGTTGTTTTTTTAGTTTGGCAAAATTGAAAACGCCTCTAACATTTAGCATAAAATAGGTTATATAGTTAAAAAAGGTTATAATTTGTGTTAAATC
>CALWGA010000048.1 GCA_944377825.1 uncultured Clostridia bacterium
TGGAAGGAGCCTACAGCAGAGTGCTGACAAAGAAAGAGATAACAAAAATGGTGGATGCGTTTGCTAAAACTGCGCTTAAATGTAAGCAAGCAGGCGTTGACGGTGTGGAAGTTCACGCCGTGCATGAGGGGTATCTACTCGACCAATTCACGCATGAATATACCAACAAGCGAACGGATGAATATGGCGGAAGTTTTGAAAATAGATACCGCTTTGCAACCGACATCGTGAAAGCGATTAAGAAGGCTTGCGGAGAAGATTATCCAGTTTCGCTTCGTTACTCCGTTGTCAGCAAGACCAAAGATTTCAACGTCGGCGCTATCCCTGGCGAAACCTACAAGGAAATCGGCCGTGATATGCCTGAAAGCGAAAAGGCGGTTAAATATCTTGAAGAGGCTGGATATGATATGCTCAACTGCGATAACGGAACCTATGATGCGTGGTATTGGGCACATCCGCCTATGTATATGCCTCAAAACTGCAATTTGGACGACGTTGCTCATATCAAAAAATTCACAAATCTTCCTGTTGTGTGTGCTGGCAGAATGGAGCCAGACACCGCCGCAAAAGCAATCGCCAAGGGCAAAATTGATGCTATGGGCGTGGCAAGACAATTCCTTGTCGACGGCGAATGGGTAACCAAACTTATGGAAGATAGATTGGAAGATATTCAGCCTTGTATCTGTTGCCACAATGGTTGCTTTGCGTTGTCGCACTTTAAAGGCGTTGGAAATAACGGTGCAATGGCAGACTCCATGCATATGTCAAGATGTGCACTTAACCCTATCACGATGAATAACCATAAATTTGATGTTGTGCCTGCTAAAAAGAGTAAGACCGTCGCCGTCATCGGTGGTGGTGTTGGCGGAATTGAAGTGGCGCGCATTGCCACCCTTCGCGGTCATAAGGTCACAATCTATGAAAAGACCGACAAACTTGGTGGTGTGTTCATAGCCGCTTCGCAACCTTCCTTTAAGGAAAAGGACAGAATGCTGATTGAGTGGTATCGCCGTCAGATTGCCAAACTGCCAATCGAGGTTAAATTTAACACCGAAGTCAAAGATTTATCCAAAATTAAAGCCGATGTCATCGTGGTTGCAACTGGTGCTAAACCTAAGAAACTCAACATCAAAGGCTTTGATAAGACAGTTGAAGCGATTGAATACTTGAACGAAACAAAGACGGTCGGCGAAAATGTTGCCATAATCGGTGGCGGATTAACTGGTTGCGAAATCGCCTATGACCTTCTCTTAAAAGGCAAAAAGCCATTCATTGTGGAATATCAAGACGACATCATGAAAGTAAACATGCTCTGCATGGCAAACTCCTCATATCTTCGCGACTATTTCAACCTTAAAAATATGCCAATCTACACAAATTCCAGCGTGCTTGAAATCAATAACGATAACATTGTCATTCAAAACAAAGACGGAAGCAAAAAAGATATTAAAGTTGATAGTGTCATCTCCGCAATCGGCTATACACCTAACCCACTCACAAACAAGCATGTTAAAGTTGTCGGTGACGCCCTTGCAGTTGGCAACTTAAGAACGGTTGTTTGGCGCGCATGGAAAGTGGCGGAGAAGATTTAAAATAGTAAAAAGTGAAGAAAAGTTTTTAAGTAAAAAAACTGTGGGTGAAGATTTATAAAAGGAAACTTTAATTAAAAATTATTAAAAAAAGTTGTGGAAAATCCACAACTTTTTTCTATTCCATAATTTATTATAAATGTTGGTGTCTGTCCTAACTTATTTCCATGCGTCTGGCATCTCTCTATTCTCCTTAAACCACTCGGTGTCTTTTAGTTTTAAATCGTTGTTTGAAAAGGAGAGTTCCACTTCGCCATTAGTCACTGAAAAGACGATATCGCCATTCATTGAAGTGTATGGCAGAACTGAAGAGTCCGCACCATCGACATAGTCTGGATTTATCATTGTTGGAATGTAGACATTGTCGGTATATAGCGCAATGTTGTCGATAAATTGTTGACTAGGAAATTGGTTTGCTTTATCGGTGGTATATTCCGATGTTCCAGCACAGCAACAAACGATAACATATTCTGGTTGAATAACAGCCATAAGTTCCGCTGTGGTGGAAGTGTTAGAGCCATGGTGACCTGCCTTATAAAGCACACAGTGAGGAAGAGTGTAGCGCTCTTCACTTGAGCCATTGTAGTAATTCAAAAGTTCTTCTTCTCCATCACCTTCAAGGTCACCTGTGAAGAGATAGTGATTGTCACCCTGGTTGAACATCAAGCAGACAGAGTAATTATTCTCGTCGGAACTATGATTTTCATAGTAGTAGTTATATAGTATCTCCATTTCCACGCTGTCAGAAATTTGATAAACGCGTTGAGCGCCATCCACGCTCTCTTCGTAGCATTCAAGGGCGGTGTAGTGCTTGGCTCCGTTTTCCACTTCTAAATCGCGATATTCATAATAGGTTCTTAAAATATTGGTTTCATCATCACCCGTCTTGTTGGTTAAAGGAAAATCGATGATAGTTTTAACTTCATAATGCTCAAAGATGCCTTCATAAGCTGCAATATGGTCACGGTCAGCGTGAGTAGCAATCACATACTCCAAGACACCATCGGTAACATATTGGTCAATATATTCGATTATATCATCCCCGCTGTTTTCTCGCGAGCCAGCATCGATAAGGATGTCGGTGTCACCGGAACGAATATAGATACAGTCACCGGCATATTGGTTGCCTAGTTCCATAAAATGCGCCTCAAAATCGCCACTGACAAAGGTGTCGCTTTCTGGCTTATAGACATATATATACACAAAGCCCGCGCCGATAAAGCCGACAATAAGCGCTAAAATACATAAAATCATTGTCCAAACTTTGACAGAGGTGGTAACTTTCTTCTTAGCCATTGACTATCTCCCCCCCCCGCAAAATATTTTTTTCAAAAATCTCAGCATTTTCGTGGAAATTTTTCGCATTTTCTTCAAAATTCATATCAGTTTCCATTTGCATTTCTTGCTCTAGCACCCTCGCTTGAGAGGTCTCTTCATATTGAGAGTCACTAGGCGCTTCTTCCAAATAGATGATATAGCGATACTTCACAACACCGCTATAGCGAATGTCGTCAATCGTATATTTGATGTAGTAACGCCCTGCTTCAGCGATTTCGTTTTCTGGAATGTCGGTTTCAACAACAATCCTATCACTGACGTCTCTTCCAAAAGACACGGCAACCGCGCCCTCATCTTCGTAAGTTTCGCCGATATTCAGCGTGATAGTCTGCTCGCCGATTATTTCAAATCTGTCATTTTTTGTTAAATACTGCACAACAAAATATCCAGCCACCGCGCCAACGACCAAAAACAGAACCACCAAAAGAAAGGCAACAGGATGTGCCTTTTTCTGCTTATCAACGGTTTTTTCTAAATTACTTTTCTTTTTAGCCATGTTTTTCCTTTATGAATATTTATACAAAAATGTTAGGACAGACACCAACTACGCTTAACGCCGACACGAAAAATTTAAATTTTTCTAACGGCTACTCCGTTGGTTTCTCCGCCTAGTCCTCTTCGGCGTCGTAAACGACACTTCATTTCGTGGTTTGAAAGTATTCAAACCACTTACCATTCGTTTGTTTACTCCTTCTCCCAAAAAATGACTAGCATTTTCGGGGAACCCCCTTTTATTTTTGATTTATGCTCGCCGAACACAGTTCTACACTTCGCAAAATCGAAAATTGATTTGAGTAGTGAAAGTAGAGCGTTGCTAGCAAAGTGGTTTTGATTATAGAATGAATTATTGTTATATTAAAATCTATCCACAACTCTTCACTCTTCACTTTTATTTCTTCCTTTTTTATCTATCCACAACTCTTCGTTCTTCACTCAAACGCTCAGCGTTTGCTCTTCCACAACTCTTCGTTCTTCACTTTTCACTGAAAATCTTTGATTTTCCTTCACTGCTAAACGAACGCAAGCGTTCGTTTAGCCTATCAAAAACCCCTTAATTATCACATCTTCGGCTTCCTTTTCACTTAGTCCGAGAGTCATAAGTTTGGTAAGTTCATCGCCAGCAATCTTGCCTATCGCTGCCTCATGCACAAGCGAAGCAGCAGAGGAAAGCGCATCAATCATCGGCACCGAAACAATGCGCGCGTTATCTAAGAGTATGCCATCGCACTCGACATGCCCAAAGCACTCTTCTTTGCCGATAAGGTCGCTCTTAAACTCTTGATAACTAAAGCCCTTAGCCACGCTGTGACTGACAACTTCCACCTTAGACTTTTTACCTTTCAGGGTTACCTTGAAAAGCGTGGTTGCGGTCTCCTTATTTTCAGTTAAGATGTTTTCTTGGATGTTAAGGTGCGCATTTTCGCCAAGGCTCGCAAAGGTCTTTCGAACGCTAGATGTCACTCCGCCTAGTTGCAAAGTTTCAATCTCCATAAAGGAATTTTCTTTTTGATAGATTTTGGTGGTTGGATTCAAAATCTTTCCGCCAGTTCCCTTGCCCTCGCCAACATGGCGCTCAATATATTTGACATGCGAATTTTTGCCCAGGTGGAAAGAGTGGATGCCGTTATGCGTGCTGGTCTCACTTGTTGTGTTGTGTATGCCACATCCCGCAACAATGGTAACATCGGCATTTTCGCCAATATAGAAATCGTTATACACCAAATCATTAAGTCCGCCAGCCGTGATAATCACAGGGATATGCAACGCCTTGTTTTTGACGTTTGGCTTCACTATGATGTCGATTCCGCTTTTATTCTTCTTGGGCACAATTTCAATCTCTTTGGTGGTTTTTCTGTCAAGCACCTGTCCGTTTTTCCTTATGTTAAAAGCGCCCAGTGAGATTTTGTGTAAATCTGAAACTTTTTCAAGTAGCATTTTGTCTATCTTATCCATTTTCGCCTCTCAGTTTTCCGCAGGTGTCGGAATGAATGTATGGTTTAATTTCGCTATACTTTCCTATCTTCTCCACCCTGCCATTTTTAAGAAGTATCACGCTGTCGGCAATCTCCAAAATTTTTGTTTGGTGGCTGACAATGATGGTGGTCGACTTAAGTTCCTTAAAAATCTTTGTCAGATTCTCAAAACTCCATAGGTCGATGCCTGCCTCTGGCTCATCGAAGATGTTGACCTCAGCATTTCTTGCAAGCACCATGGCAAGTTCTATCCTTTTCAGTTCTCCGCCAGAAAGTTTGTCGTCAAGCGATCTATTTATGTAGTCCTTTGCGCACAAACCAACTTTGGAGAGATAGTCGCAAAGCGTGTTAAAGTCATTTTCCTTGTTTGACGCAATGTTGAGTAGTTCCTTAACCTTAAGCCCTTTAAAAGTCACCGGCTGTTGGAAAGCATAGGCGATGCCAAGACCCGCACGCTCATTTATCTTCAAATTGGTTATGTCCTTATCATTAAAAACAATCTTCCCTTCGGTTGGCGAAAGTATCCCCATGATAAGTTTCACAAGGGTGGACTTTCCACTGCCATTAGGACCAGTGATGACATAGATTTTTCCTTTCAAAAAATCTAGATTAATATTTCTTAATATATCCTTATCGTCATCACCACTGTTTACTAGATAACTTAAATTTTTTATCTTTAACATATTAAAATTATAAGATATTTTGCTTTATGTGTCAAGAAATTTTATTGTTATGATATTAAAATATCAATTTGGTTTAAAATAAAAAACGCTAGCAAATAAAAACATAAATGTAAAAATATTATCAAATAAGAAAAAAATTCTAAAATAAAAAATATTTAAAAATATAATCAAAATCAAAAAAATATTATTTTAATTAAAAAACGCTAAAAAATCATTTTTTTAGCGTTTTTTTGTGGTTTTTAATGCATTTTTTTCGTATTTTTTATTTTTTCAACTAATTTTTTTAATTTATTTATTGATTTTAAAAAATATTTTTAAGTTAATTTTTAAAAGTATTTTTATAAATATTTTCAACAATTTTTAATTATTCTTTCCTATCTTTTTCCTATTATTTTTTAAAATCTAAAAGGTTATAGGCGACGATTTTTAGTTGCTCGTAAGTAAGTCCGCCTTGGAAGTAGGCAATGTATGGTTTTTTGATTGGACTGTCACACGAAAGTTCTATCGACGCGCCTTCCACAAAAGTGCCTGCCGCCATGATGACCTGTGTGGTGTAGCCGACCATATCATAAGGAATAGGCACAGCGTTGCTGTCGACTGGCGAAAGTTTTTGGATGAGTTGCACAAAGCGGATAAGTTCTTCTTCGGTGTCAAACACTATCGACTTTATGATGTCGTAAGATTCTTCTGTGGTATCTGGAATGATTTTATAGCCCTGCCTTTTCATAACTTCGCCGATTAGATATGCACCCTTAACCGCCTGAGCGACGATGTGTGGCGCCATAAACAAGCCTTGATAGAAAAGCCTATACCCTGCCTCATACGAACCTGTCTCTCTGCCAATCGAAGGGCAAGTCAAGCGGTTTTCAATGAGTGATAGCGCCTGCTTAGTGCCAACAATGTATCCGCCAGTTGGAGCAAGTCCACCGCCGATGTTTTTGATTAAACTGCCAACGCACACATCAGCACCAACTTCGGTTGGCTCGCTCGTTTCCATAAATTCGCCATAGCAGTTGTCGACAATGATGAAAGACTTTGGCGAAATTTCTTTGACCTTTTTAAATATTGGTGCCATATCGAGTACCGAAAGCGCCTTTCTTGAAGAATAACCGCGAGAGCGTTGCACAAACACCACTCTTGGCTTATACTTTTTCACAAGTTTATAGATTTTTTCTTCGTCAAAATGTGAATTCACAAGGTCGACAAATTTGACATCGATATTGTAGCACTCCAAACTGCCGTTGTCCTTACCAAAGAGCGTGTCGTGAAGGGTGTCGTATAGGTCGCCAGAGATGGACAAAAGCATATCCTTTGGCCTGAGAAGCCCATAAAGGCATGTAGCAATCGCGTGTGTTCCGCTTGTTAGGTGCGGAGTGACAATCGCATCTTCTGCGCCGAAAATCTCACTGTAGACTTTCGTTAAACCTTCCTTGCCTTTGTCGGTGTAGCCATATCCAGTAGTTCCAGCAAAATGTTGATTGGTTATCTCGTGCTTACGAAAAGCAGAAAGCACCTTTTCTTGATTTAAAAGTGCAATTTCGTCTATCTTTTGAAATCGCGACGATAGTTCCTTTTCAATTCCGTTTAAAATATCTAACTTTTTCTTATCCATTTAACCACCTCGTTATCTTCTCTTCCATCGAAGAGATTTCCTTTTTGTTTTCCACATCCACATAGTTCACATCCTCCATTCCGCGCAGAAAGGTCAGTTGCCGTTTGGCGTAGTTTCGCGAATGTTGTTTGATAAGTTCCACCATACGCTCATAGGATATTTCATTATCTAAGTATGCGATAACTTCCTTATATCCTATCGCGTGCATCGACTGGCTGTCCTTTTTAACGCCGTTATCTAAAAGCGATTTAACCTCATCTACAAGTCCGCTTTCAAGCATCATGTCCACTCGCTTATTTATTCTTTCATAAAGTTTTTGCCTATCTAAAACAAGCGCGAAAACAAGCGGGTCAATTATCTTTTCATCCGTCTTTTTCTCGCCCTTGAAGCGCGCTATCTCCAGCGCACGAATAAGCCGTTGCGGATTATGTTTGTCAATCTTTTCAAAGGCGTCTTTATCTTCCTTTTCCAACATTTTGGCAAGTTTTTCCGTGCCTTCTTTTTCCAAAATTTCTTTAAGTTCTTTTCGATATTCTTCGTCCACGCCAACTCCGCCGTAGTTGTAGTTAAGAATAAGCGACTTAACATACAAACTTGTGCCACCGACAACGATGGGAAGATGATTGCGTGCATAAATTACGCCTATCTTCTCCTTAATTGCTTCGGTCATATCAAAAGCGGTGAAACTCTCGTTCGGCGAAACAATGTCGATTAAGTGATGTGGAACATTTTTCATCTCTTCCTTTTTGACCTTTGCCGAGCCGATGTCTAAGCCTTTGAAAATCTGCACGGAGTCACAGGAAATTATCTCACCGTCAAACTTTTTTGCAAGCGTTATCGAAATATCCGTCTTGCCAACAGCGGTGGGTCCTAAGGTAAACAAAACTTTATCCATCATAGCACCCTTTTAAACATCTTCTCTAACTCTTTTCGTGTCATTTTCACCACGATAGGTCTGCCATGTGGACAGAGAAGCACGCTCTTTTTCATCTCTTCAAGAAGATACGCAATTTCATCCTTAGTCACCACATCGCCTGCGCGGATGGCATGCTTGCACGCGTGCTGACAGAGTTTTTCATTTATGAAAGCACTTGCTTTTTTCTCGCCGATTGTTTCGTCGCCGATGACCTCGTCCACAAACTTGCCTAAGTTGATGTTTGAAAGCACATATGGCACACTTTTGATCTTAAAGATATGTCCGTCGTATTCGACCTCAAAACCTATTTCGTTCAAATTCTTAATGCGCTCTTCGAATTTTTCGGCGTCAAGTGGCGTTAAATTAAATTTGTATGGCACCAAAAGGTCTTGCTTTATCACGCTCTTACTTTCAATTTCACTTTTCAACTTTTCATAGAGTTGCCTTTCGTGCATGGCGTGTTGGTCGATGATGTAGATGCTGTCGCCATATTCAGTGATGATGTAGGTCTTAAACACCACGCCCACAATCTTCACGTCCTCTTTGACATTGGCGTCTAAGAAAGTTTCGCGAATTTCATCTCTCTTTTCTTCAACTTTATTATTTTTCTCTACTGGGCTGATATATGTTTCAGACAACAACCTTTCTTCGCCTTGGTCGAAGAAGATATAGCCACCTGGCTTATTTTTCTTTCTCTCGTCATTTTTGATGTTGGAAAACTGTGGCATATTGATGATTTCAATATCCTTTTTTTGTAGTTCCTTATAGTCCACCAAATCATTTTCGTCGCTCACATCTTTTTTGATGATGTAACTTGAGCCTTCGTCACGCGAAAGAGGCTCAATATTCGTCTTTTGCGTGGCATTAAAGGATGTGCGCTGTGGGTCCTCGTCATTTTGAATGGAAAATTTGCTCCAGTCCTTTTCGTCACTATTTGTAAACTCAAAGTCGGCAATTAGGTTTGTGCCGACGAGTGCATTTTCAACCGCTCGGCGAATAGCCATAAAGACTTTGGAGTTTTCTTCAAACTTGACCTCTTTTTTGTTTGGATGCACATTGACATCGACCTTATCGAACGGAATTTTTAGATTTATCACATAGATAGGAAAGCGCCCTTTCATGAGAAAGGCAGTGTATGCGCCTTGAATGCACGCGGAGACTTGATAGTTCTCCACAAATCTACCATTAACAAAAAGTGTCTGCCACGACCTATTTGGACGCGATAGTTTTGGCGAAGAGATGAAGCCCTCAATTTCCACTCCCTCAACCTTATAGTCTAGTTTTAACAAATTGTCATAAACTTCTCTGCCATAGATAAGGTAGATGACATCTTCGAGTTTGTTGGTGTTGTTGTCATACTTACACTTATCGTCGATGAAATACTCAAAACTAACCTCAGGACGCGAGAGCATAAATTTTTCGATTAAATGCGTGATTTCGCCTTCTTCCGTCTTTGGTTTTCTTAAAAATTTGGCGCGTGCTGGCGTGTTGTAGAATAAGTTGGAGCAAGTTATTGTCGTGCCCTTTGTGCGCGCAACTTCCTTGACTTTGCCAATCTCGCCACCGCTCGCTTCAATGAGATAGCCAGTTTCTGCGTTTTCCGTTTTCGTGGAAAGTTTAACCATAGAGACCGACGCAATGCTCGCAAGTGCCTCCCCGCGAAAACCCAATGTGGCGATACTGTCTAGGTCGTCAACATCACTTATCTTACTTGTGGCGTGCGGAAGAAAGGCGAGTGGCAAATCGTCCTTTTCAATTCCAGAGCCGTTGTCGCTGACAGTTATCTCCTTTATGCCACCATCGTAAATCTCCACCTTGATTTTCGTCGCTCCAGCGTCAAGGCTGTTCTCCACAAGTTCTTTCACAATGCTTGCTGGATTTTCCACCACCTCGCCTGCCGAAATTCGATTGTATATTCTTGGGGATAGCACATTGATTTTCATATTACTCTCCTTTTGCACTATTGACTAAATCGTTTAAAACCTCAAAACTTTCCATTGGCGTCATCCTGTTCATGTCGACGTCTTTAAGAATGGAAAGAATCTTTTGACCTAACTTGTTATTCTTCTCTGCACGCTGACGCTCTTCATCTTCGCTGAAGATGTCAAGGTCGAGTTTTTTGTTGACACGCTCTAGGTTCTCGCTTATCTCTTTCGCGCGCTCAATCACTTTCTCTGGCACGCCAGCGAGTTTGGCAACTTCCACGCCGAAACTCTTATTCGCATGCCCACGCACAATCTTTCTTAAGAATATCACGCTGTCGCCCACTTCCTTGACGGTGATTTTATAGTTTTTAACGCCACCTATCACGCCTTCAAGTTCGGAAAGTTCGTGATAGTGTGTAGCGAAAAGCGTTTTGCACTTAATGTTTTTCGCGATATACTCCACAACCGCCCATGCGATAGAAAGTCCGTCAAAGGTCGAGGTTCCTCTGCCAATCTCGTCCAGAACCACCAAACTTTTTTCTGTGGCGTTGGCAAGAATCAAGGCAACTTCACTCATCTCCACCATAAAGGTCGATTGCCCAAAGGCAAGGTCGTCACTTGCGCCCACACGCGTGAAGATTCGGTCGGTTATTGAAATCTCTGCGCTCTTTGATGGCACAAAACTGCCGATATGCGCCATAAACGTGATGATTGCCACCTGCCTCATATATGTGCTTTTACCCGCCATGTTAGGACCAGTTATTATCATCATGGTGTTGTCGTTGTTGTCTAAAAGTGTGTCGTTTGCAATAAAATTCCCATTTTTCACAAACTGCTCAACAACTGGATGTCTGCCACCCTCAATCTTTATTTCTTTAACATTTTTGTTTATGGTAGGTCTAACATAGTTATATTTCACTGCACACTCGGCTAGCGACAACAACGAGTCTAGTTCGGCAATGGTCTTACTTAGGTCTTGAAAATGAGAGATATAGTTTGTGAGATATTCAATAAGCGTCTTATAAATCTTATCCTCTAATTTCACAGCGTTTTCGTCGGCATTAAGCAGCAAATCTTCAAGTTCCTTTAGTTCGTTTGTGGTGTAACGCTCGGCATTTGTCAAGGTCTGTTTCCTAACATACCTTAACGGCACAAGGTCGGTTTGCGATTTACTCACTTCGATATAGTAGCCAAACACACTGTTAAAATTTATCTTCAAGTTTTTAAGTCCGGTCACTCCGCGCTCACGCTTTTCAAGTTCATCCACCTGTTTTTTACTGTTCTCTTTGGCGTTTCGATATTTATCAAGGTCCTCATTAAATCCGTCTTTGATATACCCACCTTCACGCGTGGAAACGGGCGGATTTTCTTTGATAGCCTTTTTAAGTAGGTCGCTTATCGCCGAAAAGTCGCCGATATTCTCTAGTAACCTAATAAGATTTTTGCCCTTTGCACCGCTTAACGCCTTGGTTATCTCTGGAAGCACAGCAAGCGAATTCCCAAGCGCCTCCAAATCTCTCGGCGTCACATTGCCATAGCCGATTTTTCCTGAAATTCTTTCAATGTCGTGAATATTTGATAGTGATGTGCGGAGTTTGTCGCGCATTATGAGATTTTTGGAAAACTCTTCAACGCAGTCAAGTCTTGCATTGATAAGAGTAGTGTCCTTTAGTGGTTGGTCAAGCCATGTGCGAAAAAGCCTTGCTCCCATCGGTGTTTTGGTTTTATCAAGAAGCCAAAGTAGACTTCCATATCTTTTTTTATCTCGAATAGCCTCCACAATTTCAAGGTTACGCCTGGTGTTCATATCAAGGTTCAAAAAGTTATCATTTCTGTGCGTGAAGATTTTGTTGATATTCTTCATGTTGCGCTTTTGCGTTTCAAAAAGATACTCGGTCAGCGCGCCGATAACGATAATCTCGTTTTCCTTTTTAAGTTCAAACACATTTAAGGCATTTTCGCCAAACTGCTTTTGTATGTTTTCTTTGCACTTTGGCAAGTTAAAGGCAAAGTCGTAATATTCCTCAAATTTTGGCATAGAGCCAGCGTTTTGAAGAGACAGGTCGTTATAGAAAACCTTTGCCTCGCTGTTGCCGATAACCTGAGACGGATTGATGCGCGAAAATAGATTGGAAAAGTTTGCTTCCATATCTTTATCAAATGCGTATAGATGAAACTCGCCAGTCAAAATGTCAGAATAGGCAACAGCAAGCTGATTATTATTGTAATATAGGCACATAATGTAGTTGTTCTTATTTCCTTCAAGCATACTCTCTTCGGTTATTGTGCCAGCGGTGACAATCTTGATGACATCTCTCTCCACAATCTGACCTTTTGTCGGCTCAGAAAGTTGCTCAGCTATTGCCACCTTATAGCCTAAACTCACAAGCTTAGCGATATATGTGTCTGCTGAATGATATGGCACACCGCACATAGGTGCACGCTCTTTAAGTCCGCAATTTTTGCCGGTTAGCGTCAAGTCTAAAACCCTGCTTATCTCGACCGCATCCTCAAAGAAGAGTTCGTAAAAGTCGCCTAACCGATAAAAAAGCACGCAGTCAGGATACTGCTCTTTTAGGTTTAGATAGTGGTTCATCATCGGAGAAATCTTTTTTCTGTCAATTTCCATTTCTTTTTTCCTTTTGAATTTCCTTTTCAAGTTTAAGAAGTGCGTTCACACGCCTACGCTTTATCTTTTCATCAATTTGACCATCCATACGGCTAGCAACAGTCCCCTCACGCGGAGAATACATAAAGGCAAATATGCCGTCGAACTTGACCTCTTTAACAAGGCTCATCGTATCTTTGAACTCCTCTTCCGTTTCGGTTGGAAAACCAACAATAAAGTCGGAGGTTATCTTACAGTTTGGTATTTTCTCGCGAATTTCCTTTATAATGGAAAGATATTTTTCTCGTGTGTAGCGCCTATTCATAAGATGTAAAATTCGGTTGTTTCCGCTCTGTGCTGGAAGATGAATTTCCTTTAAAATCTTATTCTCGTCGCGAATAGCGTCAATGACATCACTTGTCAAATCTTTTGGATGCGAGGTCATGAAAGTGAGTTTAAAGTCGCCGTCAAGCGCGCAAATATCTCTTAAAAGTTTGGCAAAATTTTCGCCATTTTTTAAGTCGTGACCATAGGAGTTGACATTCTGTCCTAGAAGCGTGATTTTCTTATACTTACCCTCGCTTATAATCTCTTTTATCTCTTTTAAGATATTTTCTTCGCTTCGGCTTTTCTCTCGACCTTTGACATACGGTACGATACAATAAGTGCAGAAGTTGTTGCACCCTTGCATAATATTTACCCATGCATTATCACCGCTTGACCTTTTGTATGGCACAGTTTCGTCTATCTCGCCTTCCTTTAAAAGTTCAAGTTGCCTGCCCTTTTTAACCGCTTCTACATAGTAGGCAAAGTTTGGCAAATTGAAAGTGCCGATAACAATATCGACAAACGGAAAGGTCTTTAAGACATAATTTGCCGTTCTCTCTTTTTGCGTCATACATCCACACACCGCAATTATAACATTAGGACGCTGTTTCTTTAATTTCTTTAACGCCCCAACATTTCCGAAAACTCTATCTTCTGCGCCTTCCCTGATTGCACAAGTGTTAAAGATGATTAAATCCGCCTCTTCGCGCTTGTCAGTTGCTGTGTAGCCCATTTGTTCGCAGATATATGCAAGTTTTTCACTCTCATGCACATTCATCTGGCATCCGTAAGTAATAATTATATATTTCATAACAAGTATATTATACAAGTTTTTTCTTAGTTTTGCAAGAGAAGAGATGTATTTTTGACAAAATTCGTAACATAATAAAAAAATGAAGAAAATTGTCAAAATCTGTCTTATAACTATAAGTTTACTTATAATCGGATTATTATGCTTCATCGGCACATATTTCCTAGCCGAGTATTTAAAGTTTTCTAAACTTTCCCTTAACACTGACGCGCTTACAAGTCCCGCGCTCAGCATCGAAGTTTACGACAGCGACAATAACATCATCGAAGAAGAAAACACCTTTAACAGCGCATATATCACAATCGATAAAATTCCAGAACATACCAAAGATGCCTTCATCTCGATTGAAGATAAGGATTTTTACAAGCACAACGGCATAAACAAAAAGCGCATTTTAAAGGCGATGTATAACAACCTAAAATCATTTTCGTTAAAGGAAGGCGCATCAACCATAAGCCAGCAACTCATCAAAAACACGCACCTAAGCAGTGAAAAGACCTTTGAGCGAAAGATAAAGGAAATCGCGCTCACGCGCAAACTTGAAAAGGCATTTGATAAAGATAAGATTTTGGAGTGCTATCTCAATGTCATCTACTTCGGCAACAACTGCTATGGCATTGAGAGCGCTTCCAATTTTTATTTCAACAAAAGCGCCGAATACTTGTCGCTCAGCGAAAGTTGCACGCTCGCTGGAATGATTAAGTCACCAAATAAATACTCGCCGATTAGCCACCCCGAAAATGCCACAAAGCGCAGAAATTTAGTGCTAAAAGAGTTGGAAAAGGACGGCAAAATCGACACAAGTGTCATGCTTAACACCGAAAGCACGCCGATAAAACTCGACATCAACAAAGAGGCGGAAAATAAACTTAACTCCTACTCTCAGGCAAGCATTGATGAGGCCATGAGCATTTTAAAACTGCCTGCAAAACAGATTGCTATTGGCGGATACAAAATTCACACCTATCAAGACGAAAAACAGCAAGAAGCGTTAAACAACTCGCTCGCTTCCACCAACTTTCAAGGAAATGACTACGCCGGCATCGTGATAGACAACTCTTCGCATGGCGTCACTGCGTATAATGGCAACTCTGCCTACAAAATTCTCGATGCGAAAAGGCAGGTCGGCTCTTGCATAAAGCCAGTACTTGTCTATGCGCCCGCACTCAATGAAAATGTCATCACGCCAGAGACTGAGGTCAACGATGAAAAAATCACGATAGGCTCGTATTCTCCACAAAATGTCGGCGGAAAATACCGCGGATATATCACGGTCAACGATGCGGTGGAAAACTCGGTCAACACCGTTGCCATAAAGGTGTTAAGTTACATCGGCATCGACACAGGCAAGATGTATGCCGAGCGCATGGGCTTCACCTTTGATGAAAAGGATGATAGTTACGCGCTCGCTCTCGGCGGAATGACCTATGGCGAAAATTTAAAGACGCTGACAAATTCCTACACCACCTTTGCAAACGCTGGAAACTACGCCGATGCCAAGTTTGTTTCATACATACTCGATAAAAACAACCACCTTGTCTATAAACACGAACCACGCGAAAAACAAGTGCTTCGAAGTGACAGCGCCTACCTTATGACCGACATCTTAAAAAAGACGGCAAAGGAAGGCACAGCGAAGAAACTTGCCGACATAACTTCCACCGAAGTGGCATCAAAGACAGGCACGGTCGGAAAGAAAAGTGGCAATCTTGATGCCTATAACATCTCCTACACGCCCGACTATGCTATCGGTGTTTGGTGCGGAAATTTGGACAACACACTGATTAGCATAAATGGTGGCAACGAGCCGACACAAGCAGTCAAGAAATTTATCCAAAGCACACCGCCAAAAAAGACAGAGTTTGAAATGCCGTCACTTGTGACCGAAGCGAAGATTGACCTATTAGAGAAAGAAGAAAATCATAGAATAGTGCTTGCAAGCCCTGATGCGCCTGAACGCTACACCAAAACCGCACTCTTTTCTCGCTTCAATATGCCAAGTGAAGTTTCAAACAACTTTGTTTCCTTAAACGACATCAACGCCACCTGCAAAAAGGAAAAGGACAACTGCACGCTCTCAATAAAAACCGAAAGGCATATCATCTATGACATCTATCTCAACGGCGAATATTACCGCACTTTGAAAGACAAAAACATCACTGAAAACATCACACTTCCACTCAAAAAGGAAGAGAATGAAATAACCGTCAAAGCGCGCTTCAACATGGAAAACTCGCCTATAAAAGAAAAGACTTTCCAAATAGCAAATAAAAATATTTGGCATAGAGAGAAGAATAATGATAAGTGGTATATCTAGGCGAAAACTGCGCTTTTGCTCGTTTTCGAAACGAGTTCGAAAAACATCACCTTTACGCTTGCTTTCGCCTTCTTCGCGACCAAACGAAATCGCGCTCATATTCATTCGTTGGCGATTTGTCGCGACTTAAAGTTGTTTTGATTATAGATTAGATAAACTTTTGTAGAACCATCACTGAACGCCAACGGCGTTCCTTCACTAAAAATCGAAGATTTTTCTTCACTCTAAATATTGTGTAGTATGCATGCATAATACGCAACATGTCGATATGTATTAAAAAAAGTCACATAATGTGACTTTTATCGTTTGTGTTCTTCTTTGCTTTCTTTTGGATTTTGGGTGACCTTTGTTTCGTTTATCATTTCATTTTTCTCAACTATATTTGGTTCTTCAATTTTTTGTTGCTTTTTAATTTCTTCACTTATTTCCTTATAATCTTGAAAGATAAAACCTTTCGTTGAAAACAATGGAAAAATTTCTTCAATATCTTTAATCGAACAAATAGCATCAAGTGCATCAGTCCTGTTTTCATCCATCAAAAACTTGAATAAATCAACGGTGTAATCTGAGCATTTAATACATGAATCGCCTCTATACTGCGTTGGTCCAACATCAATAAGTTGCATTGCAACATTTTTAAAAAATGAAGCAATTTCTCTTCCATCTCTTTTAGAGATAGCATAAGGAGAAGCAAAAGTTTCTGCAAATATAGGATTGATTTTTGCGAGCAATTGCTTAGAATTGTCAAACTTAAAAAATTCAAAAAGTGTTCTATTATATTTCTTTTTATCAAGGCGTCTTACATTTTCTGGTGCCACATCAGAGTTTTTATAACCTACTCTTGGAGTCCAGTAGCACGATTCATCATCAATATTATACATAAGCGAAAGTATATTTTTAAATTTTTTCAAAATCAATTCTTGTTTATGTAAATTATCTTGATTGCGTTCAAGCATACTATGGAAAAAGTGCGCCGTTTCTTTTGGATTTAAAGCATTATACATCATATATTTAAAACTAGCATCAACTTCTTCCATTTCTTTTTTTGAAAGATTTTCACACCAATCTTTGCCTTCAATAAATTCATCGTAAATTTTACATAAAAATTTTTCTGCCACTTTTGGTGAAGTTTGCTGAACTGCTCTCAAACATACACAAAAATATGAATTTACATTTAAATATGGTTTAAAATCGCTTTTCTTAAATAAGGTTTCCAGCACTTCAAATTTTTGTGTGTCAGACATTGCTTCAAAAACTTTAGATGCCAACTCTGCCACTCTGTCATAAAATAAGAATTCTTCATCTTCTTCAATTTCACCAATATATTTTTCCCATTCTCTTGAAGAAACAAGGTGATAAAAACTTGGATTTAACATGTTTAGCCATGTTGCCTGTGGCGATAAATAACTCCACATGTCTTTACTTCCTATGCGTCTATTCATGCTAAAATGAAGTTTTGTTCCAAAGAAATTTTCAATATCTTGTGCAAGTTGAAGCGTTGGCATCTCCTTAATCTTATTTTTATCTTCTTCCAGCAATCCCTTATAATACTGCATCAAACCATTCCCTTTGTATTGATACATCCTCTCACTCCTTTTGTGTAACTATAAGTCTTTTCATCAGCATTAAGTTAAAAATATTATACCTAATAAAACTTTGTAAGTCAATACTTTCTTAAATTTAATTTATCAGTTCATTAAACACATCGGCGGTGAGTTGCGAGAGATAGTCCACCTTTTCTGCGACATCCTTTTCGGCAAGGATTAATTCTTTTGAGGCGTTTTTTGATATATCGCCTGCCGAAATCATAAGCGGAACGCCGACCGATAGGCATGGCACACCAAGAGTTTCGCTGTTTATCGGCATGCCGAACTTGTTGAGTGCGCTCCCTGGCGTCAGTCCTGCATCGTTGAACTGAATGGATGTGCCAAGCCTATTTAGACTAGTGGTGGCAAGTGCGTCAAACAAAACAACTGCCGAAATATTGAACCCCTCAACGAGAAGCCTAATAATCTCATAGGCATTTATTCCGGTGTTTGAAAAGGTATTGGGCGAAATTTTATAAATATGGTTATCATGTTCAAATGGTGAGATGTTGAGTTTTTGTATCACTGCA
>CALWGA010000049.1 GCA_944377825.1 uncultured Clostridia bacterium
TTATATAAATATCATTTTGTTATAGCATAAATTTAACAATTTTTCAACCCTAATCAAGTTTTAATATTGCTTAATTGTATATTACTTTATAAAATCATTCCACAACTCTTCACTGCAAGTCTTTATCTTTCATTTTTTCTCTCAAATGCTTAAGTTTTTTCACCCTACACACTTTTACTCTCTTAACCTATCTCTCATAAAGTAAGGATTACGCACTCTTTAAATCAATTTTCGATTTTGCGAGGGGAAGGGCTTTGCACGGCGCGCATAAATCGAAAATCACCTACAGGGAAGAGGACTAGGAAGAGAAACCAACGAAGTAGCCGTTAGAAGAGTTTACTTTTCGTGTCGGCGTTTAGCGGAGTTGGTGTCTGTCCTAATTTTGGTAAGTTTATCAAACTCCTGCTGGTCTTTTAAAAGCACCACACTCTTTGAGACATCGTAGGTCATCTCTTTGTAGGTAAATGATAATACATAGTTTTTCTGCCATACCTGTTCTTTGATGTCTAGGTCATTTTCGTCCTCACTCTTTGGAAATTCATGCTTTGTTTCGTTTAGGTCATAGGTGCCGTCAAAGTCCGTCCAGCCCTCATCACTAAGCCACACCCGTATACCGATGTTCTTGTAGTCCACCATCTCCACCGCAAAGATGTTATCAAGGTCAATTTTAAGCGCACACTTGACTAAAAACATAAAAACATAGTTGAATTTATAGCACGGCGTGTTGGACAACACCTTTTTATAGTCCGCTTCTAACTCCACTTTTCGTAACTTTTCTTCAAACTTTTTAAGTGCCTGACATTTGGCATTTTGCGGTTTTGCCTCAAACTCCGACAGGTCAAAGATTCTGATATGCTTTTTCAAAAGATTGAGCGCATCCTTCGACTGCCCTATATGGTTTGTGTCAACCTTTTTTAAGAGTTCAAAGTTATCTTCAACAGCATCGATTGCGCGAATATTCTCAAAGATTAAACTTTCGCTTGGCTTATCTTTTTCCTCAATTTGGAGTTTGCTTTCATTTAAGATTTTTTCAAGCTCCTCGCTTCCAACCGCCTTGATAATCTTATCAATCCTCGCATTGTACTTATCAAAGATAAGTTTTGAGATATATTTTGAAACGCCCTTATTCTTTCGGTCGCGATAATAAAACACCGCAATCACCGCCACAAAGAAAAGGACAATAATAATGGTAAGAATAATTACCCAGGTTTCCATAACCCCTCCATGATAAAAGTATATCAAACTTATTCCCGTTTTCAAAAGAAATACGCAAAGTTTAATATATTTTTCATTCTTGATTTAAAAATAATGTGCATTTTTTACCCTTTGCAACCTTTTTGTTTTTTAATATTTTAAAATAATTTCGGAGGTTAAAAATGAAAAAAAAAATAAAAACAAATGTAAGGTATTTTACAAGATTAAGAGAAAATCAAAATCTAACAATAAAAGAATTATCGCAAAAAACAGGCATTTCTCAGTCAACGCTGTCAAATATAGAAAACGACAAAGTCATTCCACGACTACGAACATTACTAAAATAAGTTAAGTTTTGCAACATCACTTTCAAAGAATTATTTGAAAATTATTAGGTTTTATTTCCTTCATCTCTTAAATATATTATAAAAACATAGCCATATATAGTGGCAGTGTTAACATATTTCCAACCTGTCCAACATTGCCATAAATTAATTTAATTCCTTGCAAATTAGGATTTATTTTTAATATCGTTGACAATGATTTTGCCTTGCTATTATTTGATTTTACTTCAATTGGGATTACTTTTGCATTTTTTGATAAAACAAAATCTATTTCCAATGTGTTATTTCTATTATAAAAGTATAGTTTATTTCCGTTTGAGTGTAAGATTTGAGCTATGATATTTTCAAAAATTGCACCTTTATAAATTCCAAGATTTCCTTCCATAATTTGCGCATTTGTTCCGTCATCTAACATAGATACAAGAATCCCGGTATCTGCCATATAGAGTTTGAAATAATTTTCTTCTTTGTATGCAACAAGTGGAAGGTCAAGAGTCGATACATTATTGCAAATATTAACTATTCCAGCATCAATTAACCAATTTACGCTTCCCATATATTTTTGACTTTTTCCATTTTTATCAAAAGTACTATACATAAACTTTTTATTATCTTTTGCAAGTTGCGCTGGTATGCTTTCAAAACAAGCTTTGGCTTTAACTTTTTCTGTTGAAACAGCATACTTTGCAATATCGTTCTTATAATCAATTAATATATTTTTTTGTAGATTTAAGACTTCTTCATAGTTGTGATTATTTATAAAGGTATTAACAACATTAGGCATACCACCAACAACAATATATTGTTTAAAATATTCTAATAATTTAAAATTCATTGCTTCATTTACAACGCTTTTAGTTTCATAACATTCTCTTATAATTGAAATAACACTATCTTCAACACCATTTGCCCAAAGAAATTCTGTAAACGAAAGAGGGTTCATCTCTAAAAATTCAACATAACCAGTCGGGTAAGAAGAAACTTGTTCATAATTTATCCCCAAAAGAGAACCTGAAGCAATTACATCAAACCTTTTATCAATTGCAAAAAACTTTAACGCTGTTCTTGCATTAGGACAAACTTGAATTTCATCAAAAAAGATAAGAGTTTTATTTGGAACTAAATGCGATTGCTCTGGAACATACAAAGATATATTGGCAAGAATAGAATTAATGTCTAAATCACCATCAAATATTTTTTTTGCGGTTGGATTTTCAACGAAATTTATCTCTATAAAGTTTTCATAGTTTTCTTTCGCAAATTTTTCAACAATGTATGTTTTACCAACCTGTCTTGCTCCACTTATTATCAGACACTTTTTATCACTCTTATTTTTCCACTCTATTAGTTTATCTTCAATTACCCTTCTCAGCATAATGTTCTCCTTTTATTTATAAGTATTTTAATAGATAAAAATATGAAAGTCAATAAAAATGGAGATTTTTCGGGGGAATATTTTTTAAAAATGGAGATTTTTCGTTAAATTATAAAATAATAAGAATAATATTTTCTCCTATTTTCTTGACTAATCTCCTATTTTTGGACTTAGAATAGGAGATTATTAATTTAAATAGGAAATTATTTAATCTTAAAATGCTTTTTATAGGCGTTATATATGATGTCTGCTAGCTCCTCTGGTGTCTTATTTTTGCTTGATTGGACAAAATCATAGTTATTTAAGTTGGAGCAGTCGATTTCATAGGTCTTTTTATAGACTTTGAGCTCGTTTTCCCAACGTGATATAACAACACGCTTTGCTTCCTCAAAATCGGTATATTTTTCTAGCCCTTCACGGTCGGAGTTTACTAAACGTTTTGCAATTTCCTCTTTATCTAAGTCGATAAAAACATTAAAAGCTTCAGGCAGAAAATGCCATGCTACCCTGCTTTCTAGCACCACATTCTGTCCTTCATACTTTTTTATAAAGGTTGGAATT
>CALWGA010000050.1 GCA_944377825.1 uncultured Clostridia bacterium
CCTCTTTGATTTCCTCTCTTTGGTTAGCGTGCATACGAATTAAACGACCAACTCTCTCTTTCTCACCCTTATTTGAGTTATAAACATAACTTCCAGCAATGAGTTTACCAGAATATACACGGAAGAAGGCAAGACGACCAACAAATGGATCTGTCATAATCTTGAAAGCAAGTCCAGCAAATGGAGCGTCCTCACTTGGAGCTCTTGTTTCTGTTTCGCCTGTTTCAGGATTGACACCTTCAATATGGTCGATATCAAGAGGTGATGGAAGATATTCAACCATCGCATCAAGAAGCATTTGAACACCCTTATTCTTATAAGAAGAACCGCAAAGAACAGGAGTTAATTTTCTTGAAATTGTGGCATTTCTAATAGCCTTTTTGAGTTCATCAATACTGATTTCTTCGCCCTCAAAATATTTTGAAAGAAGTTCATCATCAGTTTCAACAATCTTTTCGATGATTTCATCGTGTAATTTTTGTGCTTCGTCCTTATATTCAGCAGGAATATCGGTTACATCAAACACCTTTCCTAAATCATCTTCATAAATCTCTGCCTTCATAGTAAGTAGATCAATAATCCCACTAAAGGTTTCAGCAGCGCCGATTGGCATTTGAATTGGAAGAGGATTGGTTTTAAGTCTTTCTCTAATTGAATCTACACAACCAAAAAAGTCAGCAGCATCTCTATCCATCTTGTTAACATAGATGATAGTTGGCACTTTGTATTTAGAAGATTGACGCCAAACAGTTTCAGTTTGAGGCTGAACTTTATCTCTCGCAGAGAGAACAAGCACCGCACCATCCAAAACCTTAAGTGAACGCTCAACTTCAACAGTGAAATCAACGTGTCCCGGAGTGTCAATGATGTTAATCTTGTGATCCTTCCAAAAGCAAGTGGTGCAGGCAGATGTGATTGTGATACCACGCTCTTGTTCCTGTGCCATCCAGTCCATGGTAGCTTGACCGTCATGAACTTCGCCGATTTTGTGACTTTTACCTGTATAGAACAAAATTCTTTCGGTGGTTGTGGTTTTACCAGCGTCAATATGCGCCATAATACCAACATTACGCACCATAGTTAAATCGGTAGCCATATTTTTCTCCTTTTTTAAATCTATTTAGCAAAATTGCCTTTATCTTCCAACCTCTCTAGAATTATTGTCTTTAGAAGTTGGTTTATGCCTATGAGCATAGATTTTTTTGTAGTTTTCTTCAACCTTCTGCTCGTAGGAGTTATCTTTGTTATTTCTTTCTGCAAGTTG
This sequence comes from uncultured Clostridia bacterium, assembly GCA_944377825.1. Classification (GTDB taxonomy): domain Bacteria; phylum Bacillota; class Clostridia; order Christensenellales; family UBA1242; genus Caccovivens. Next base: position 1,265 of record CALWGA010000050.1, read on the forward strand.
CCTTGCTTTTGCATCATTATATGTTTTCATATATTACCACTTATAATGAGCGAATGCTTTGTTAGCCTCTGCCATTCTATGCATTTCATCTCTCTTCTTAATGGAAGCGCCAGTGCTGTTGTAGGCATCCATAAGTTCTCCGGCAAGTTTTGCGTCCATATTGCGTTCTGCTGTTCTTTTCCTAGTGTTATTCACAATCCAGCGAATAGCAAGAGTTTGACGGCGTTCTGGTCTTATCTCCATAGGAACTTGGTATGTTGCACCGCCCACACGTCTACCTTTTGTTTCAAGCATAGGCTTAACATTTTCGATTGCTGTGAGGCAAACATCCAAAGGCTCTAAACTTGTCTTTTCTTTAATAATGTCAAATGCACCATAAACAATTCTTTGTGCAAGTCCCTTTTTGCCGTTCATCATAACTTGGTTAATGAGTTTTGTGACAACCTTACTATTATATATAGGATCAGGCAAAACGTCTTTCTTAACCGCACATTTTCTTCTTGGCATTTTAGTCTCTCCTTTTAATCTATATTTTGTTTTTTCTCTCATCGGCAAAATCATGTTTGCTAAGCAAACTCAAGTTTTCGCTGAAAACTTGAAACAAAATTTTCGAGTGAAAATTTTGTGATGATTTTGCCACCCGCCCAAAAAGATTACTTCTTAGGTCTTTTTGCGCCATATTTTGAACGGCCCTGTTTTCTGTTTGCAACGCCTGCTGTGTCAAGTGTTCCGCGAATGATGTGATATCTCACACCTGGAAGGTCCCTAACACGTCCGCCACGAACAAGCACAACACTGTGCTCTTGAAGGTTGTGACCGATACCTGGAATATAGCAAGTTCCTTCTCGACCATTAGAAAGTTTAACCCTCGCAATCTTACGAAGAGCAGAGTTAGGCTTTTTAGGTGTTGCGGTTCTAACCGACAAGCAAACGCCACGCTTTTGTGGACATTCCTCTAAGAGTGGAGCCTTCTGCTTTTTCTCAAAAGTTTTGCGACCTTTTCTACCTAACCGGGTACATGCAGGCATTTTAATTCTCCTTTTAGTTAAAATTTTCAGTTTTAAATCATGAATAGGATTTGTCATAAAAAAAGACGCGAATTTCGCGTCAAAAAATATGCTAATATTAGGCAAACACGAACAGCACAATCGAAAATTCGACTTCAAAGCGACCGCTTCAAATCGGTGATATAGAATAGTTAAAAAATCACCTGCTGTTTGTTTATGCTTTTGTTAAGCATATGCTTCCGACAACGAAACACGCTTATATTATACCTATTCCACATCCCGTTGTCAAGCATTTTGCAAATTTAAATTGAAGATTTTGGAAATTTTATAAATTCAAAATAACAAAATAAAAAATTTTGATTTTAAACGAAGAGTAAGAGTAATATGATTTATATATAATAAGAGTAGTGTGATTTATATATAAGTTAGATTATTACATAAAGTTCACTTACAATATAATCAATCCTTATATAAAAAATTTTTATATAATCAATTTTTGATTTTGCGAAGCGTAGAACTGTGTTTGGCGAGCATAAATCGAAAATCACATACCAAAACCTACAGAACGAAATACAAAAAGTGAAAAAAAGTTGTGGATTGTTTGATAATAGTTTGTTTGAGATATAATCAAAACCACTTTAAGTAGCGACGGCGTCACAAACCGCACTTCATTTCAACTTTTGTCTTACGCCAAAAGTCTTACCATTCGTTTGTTTGTTCCTTTCCCCTAAAAACGACAGGCGTTTTTAGGGTTCCCATTTAAATGAAATGAGTGCGATTTCGTTTGGTCGCTGGTAGGCGAAAACAAGTGTCAACGCGATACTTTTCGAACGAGTTCGAAAATGAGCAAAAGCGCAATTTTCGCCTACTCGACAGTCACTGACTTCGCCAAATTTCGCGGTTTGTCAGGGTTGTAGCCAAAGAGTTCGCAAATGCGTAATGCCAAAAACTGCATTGGAATAACACTGACAATCGGCATTAGTTCTGTCTGCGTTTCTGGAAGTTTGACAAGTTGATAATCGAAAAAATCATCAAATTGGCTCACAACAATAATCTTCCCACCACGTGCCTTTATTTCTTCAAGGTTAGATAGAAGTTTTGTTTTAATATTTTCCTGCGTGCAAATGGCAATCACCACCGCATCGCTATCGATAAGCGCAAGTGTGCCATGTTTAAGTTCGCCAGAGGCAATGGCAAAACAGTTAATATACGAAATCTCCTTGAGTTTCAAACTCGCTTCAAGCGCAGTGATATAGTCTAAATTTCTGCCGATAAAAAACACCTTTTTAAATTTTGCAATCTGCTTCACTAATTCTTCACTGAAAGTCACATACGGAAAGTTATCAAAAATCTCTTCCTTTGGTAATGGTATATTTGCTAGATAAAGCGAGAATAGATATAGCGAAAACACTTGACAAGTGTATGCCTTTGTGGATGCCACCGCAATCTCTCGCCCAGCAAAAGTTGAAAGCACATTTTCACATATTCGGTTAAGTAAGCAGTTCTCCATATTCGTAAGTGCCAGCATAGGCAAATTCCTTTCTTTTACCATTTTCGCAGATGCAATCGTGTCCGCCGTTTCGCCACTTTGACTGACAAAGATGTGAAGTGTGTCATCCTTTAATATCTCATTGCCATATCGAAATTCGCTGGCAAGATATGCCCGTGCATCGACGCCCACCTTTTTGAAAAATTCCGCGCCCATAAGCGAAGCATGGTATGCCGTTCCGCAAGCGATAAGCGAAATTGAATTTAGTTTTTTTGGCAACTTGATATTTTGAATGATATTCTCTTCCTTATATTTTTTTAATGTTTTTTCAAGCACATTTTTCGTTTCAAAAATTTCACTTTCCATGTGTGTTTTATAAAAAATTTCAGAAAAATCACTGTTTTTTTCAATTTTTTCGCATTTTTTAGTGATTTTTTCGCCATTTTTATTATAAAAAATTATTTTTCCATTTTTAACGCTTGCAAATTCATCGTCGTTTAAAGCAAAATAATTTTCGCCTTTCAACGCCAAAACATCGCTCGCAATATAGACCTCATCTTCCACATTAGAAAGATATAGTGGACTTTCACGCTTGCCCAAAACCATCTCTCCGTCACTGCCCAGCACTAGCACCGCAAATGTTCCCTGCACCTTTTTTGATGCCTTAATAACCTTATCAATCAAAGTTCCTTTTTCACAATCTATCAAATTTAAAAAAACTTCGCTGTCAGTGTCGGAAAGACAATTTAATTTAAACTCTTCTTTCAATTCCTTATAGTTTTCAATAATTCCGTTATGCACCATGGCAAGATTTTTCGAAGTCGACAAATGCGGATGAGCATTCTTCTCATTCACGCTTCCATGTGTCGCCCAACGAGTGTGTCCGATAACAACATTCGCACTTAAATTTTCAGTCAGCTTTTTAAGACTATCAACATCTCCAATGGTCTTGATAATGTCGATTTTTTTATTATCTAAATACGCCACTCCGCACGAATCATAGCCACGATATTCCAAAATCTTCAGCCCTTGAACGACCTCTTTAACTCCATTTCCGCCACCAACATAACCGCAAATCCCACACATATTATTCTCCTAGAAGAATATATGAAAATCAAAAATGGTTTGTTAAATTTAAAGATTTTTAAAAAAATTCACTTTATATGTCAATTATGTAATTGATATGCAACAAAAAAATAAAACACTAAAAGATAAATCTTGGATAAATCATTAAAACATGTCCGCGCTAAGTAAAATTAAAATGACACAAAATACACAAAATATGGTGTAGTATGCTTGCATACCACACCACAAATACAACCCAAAAATAAACATACTCAAACAAATGAACACATATTTAAAGTTTAAAATTATATTAAATATATAACAATAGTACGCAAAAAAATGCAAGCATATATTGCCTGCATTTTTAATTATCTTTATATATTACCTTTTTGTTGCTATTATAATAATTTATTTCTTCCACTTATTTCTTATCTTTTCAATCCAAGGTGGAATGGACTGACTTGGATTGACATCAACGCGTGAGGTCTGCTCGTTTTGTTCAAGTTTAACTTCTTCGCCACTTGTTTGAGGATTGTATCCAAAAGGATTGAAACTTTTAAATTCGTCCTCTTCTTCCTTCTCTTCCGCTAAATTTTCTGCCTCTGGTTCTTCCTTTTTCTCTTCCTCTTCTTCGTCATCCTTGCCTTTAAAACCAGTTGCAATGATGGTTATCTCCACCTCGTCGTGCATATCTGGGTCGATACTGCTTCCAAAGATAAGGTTGCAACTTGGGTCGATAACCTCTTTCACCATGTTAGCCGCCTCAGTAACCTCGCGAAGAGTGATGTCGCTTCCGCCCTTGATGTTCAAAACAACACCAGTTGCGCCTTCAATGGTGGTTTCAATAAGAGGTGATGCCACCGCCTGACGCACTGCTTCCAAAGTCTTGTTCTCGCCTTTGCCTCTACCGATGCCCATGTGAGCAAGTCCGCGATTTTTCATAACCGTTTCAATATCGGCAAAGTCAAGGTTAATCATTCCAGGGAAAACGATAAGGTCGCTTATACCTTGAATACCTTGTCTCAAAACATCATCCGCATACCTAAACGCATCCACAAGCGTAATCTTTTCAGGCAAGATTGTGGCAAGACGCTCGTTTGGAATTATGACGATGGTGTCCACATACTTTTTAAGTTCAGCAATGCCCTTTTCTGCGTTTTCCATTCTCTTTCTGTTTTCAAAAGCGAAAGGCTTGGTCACAATTCCGACTGTGAGAATGCCAAGTTCCTTAGCAATCTGTGCAATAACAGGAGCAGCACCAGTTCCCGTTCCACCGCCCATACCAGCCGTGATAAACACAAGGTCAGCGCCTTTCAAAACTTCCGTGATAGAGGTTTTGCTCTCTTCAGCCGACTTTCTGCCAACTTCAGGAATACCACCCGCACCCTTTCCGCCTGTCAATCTTTCGCCGATTTGTAAACGCTTTGGCGCCTTTGAGATTAAAAGTGCCTGTTTATCTGTGTTGATTGCCACAAATTCCGCAGAAGAAACATTGGCGTCTATCATTCTGTTGACAGCGTTATTTCCGCCACCGCCAACACCAAGTACCTTGATTTTTACCACCGATGTTGAATTGAAATCTTGTTCATCCATAAATAATATCACTCCTTTTTAATATTTTAACTCTTTTTAAAGGTGTTTTGCAACTTTTTTAGAGTTATTTAATAAATTTTTATTCACTTAACGCACTATTCACAAGCCCTAAGATTGCTGAAAGTTCAGGTTTGTCCATTCCAGGAACTGGTGGAACGCCATATGATACATTTCGGTTCAAGCATTTTGCCAAATAGTCTTTGCCACCTTTAATCTTTGTAAGCCCTGCTCCACAAAGGTAGATTGGATAGAATGGTACGTATTCTTTCGCAAACACGCGTATGCACTCGTTGATTGTGGATGCGATAAGCCCTATTCGATAGCACACCGCCTCATTGACAAAATTGAGTGGCAACTTTAAAATTTTTCCGCCGAGAGTGGACAGTTCATATGTATCATCCTTGTCGCCCTTGAGAGATAAGACAATCTGTTTCTTCAAACTGCGCGCCTCTGTGTAGCCTATGCCACACGCTTCAGTTAAGTCGCTTGTTATGTAAGAGCCACCCATCGAAAAGGATGTCAAATTGGTCATAGCGTTATTTTTTATGAAAGCCACACTTGTCGACCTTGCTCCCACATCAATCACAATGCAAGTTCTCTCTCTTTCCTCTTCTTCCAGCACAAACATACCTTCAGCAAGCGGTTCGCTTATGTATTCCACTTGCTCAATGCCAAGTTTTGACCAAATCTTGTTAAAGAGTTTGATAAAACCTGATTGCGCAAGCACAAGCGAAAGTTCTGCGGAGATAAAATAGCATTTTTGTTTAAGTGGATTTTGAATATTCTTCGTTTCATCAATCGTATACGAAATTGGATTGACAGAAATTATATCCATATCATCAGCATAATTTTGCTCAGAAACCTTAGCGAAAATGGAGTCTATATCTTTTTGTGATATTGTGTGGCGATTTTTGAAATTTAGTTGGCAAGTTTTGGTTATCACTTTCGAAAACTCAGCAGGAACGCCAACATAGACCTTTCTAATCTTCTTTTTGTAAATTGATGTTATTTGAGAAAACAAGGTCATCACAGCATCGTCAAGGTATGCTTTTTCGATAAATTCGCCCTCGAAAAAGCCAGCGTAGTCGACAGACGCCTTCGCCTTGATGTTGAAGATGTTATTGACGCCTCTTTCGGCAATCATGCACGACAGTTTAGACGACCCAATTTCTATAACCGTAACACACTTTTCTGCCATAACCCCTCTTTTAACTATATTCTAACTTTTTATAGATAAAAAGTCAAACAAAAAATGAAAAATATTTATAAAAATTAAGAATTTTTAATATTTATGCAATTTGATAAAGTATCTAAAAATTTACAAAAATAAATCGCACTATTTTTTGAAAATTTTCTGTTATTTATAGCAAAAACTTGCTTTTTTTTGCCGATTATACTAAAATTATTGAAGGAGAGAACTTTTGTAGTGCCCAAAAGTTGCAAAAGACATTGGGGAGTTTCAATTTCGGCGAAAACTGCACTTTTGCTCGTTTTCGAAACGAGTTCGAAAAGCATCGCACTTACACTTGTTTTCGCCTTCTCGCGACCACACGAAATCGCACTCACACCATAAACGGGAACCCTAAAAATGCTTGTCATTTTTTGGGAAAAGGAACAAACAAACGAATGGTAAGCGTTTTGATGTTTTGCATTTAAACGCGAAATGAAGTGCAGTTTGTGACGCTGTCGCGACTTAAAGTAGAAGGAATATTTACAAATTGTTTACTTTGGAAAGGCGTGGAACAGTTTTTTTGATTACAACTTTATGTTGTTAAATTCTTCATAAAATAAGGAGTTAAATATGATAGACATAAACTTAATAAGAACGAATAAAGAACTTGTGAAAGAAAATATTAGAAAGAAATTCCAAGACGAAAAATTGCCGCTTGTTGACGAAGTGGAAGAGTTAGATAAGAAAAATCGCGCTCTAAAGCAAGAGGCTGACTCTTTGAGAGCATCAAGAAATAGTCTAAGCGAAAAAATCGGAAAATTGATGCGAGAAAAGAAGATTGAAGAGGCAAACACAATCAAAGAAACCGTTAAAAAGAACAACGAACGCATCGCCGAGATTGAAAAAGAAGAGAGCGTGCTTGACAAGAAAATCAAGAAGATTATGATGACCATTCCGAACATCATTGACGATAGCGTGCCAATCGGTAAGGACGACAGCGAAAATGTAGAAGTAGAAAGATTTGGCGAGCCAAAAGTGCCAAACTTTGAAATTCCATATCATGCCGACATCTTAAAAAGATTTAACGGCTTAGATAAGGAAAGCGCAGGAAGAACAAGCGGAAACGGCTTTTACTATCTTATGGGCGACCCAGCGCGCTTAGTTAGCGCCATGATTAACTACGCACGCGACTACATGATTGAAAAGGGCTTTATCTACTGCATCCCGCCGTTCATGATTCGAAGTGATGTTGTCAATGGCGTTATGAGTTTTGCTGAAATGGACGCCATGATGTATAAGATTGAAGGCGAAGATTTATTCTTAATCGGCACCAGCGAACACAGCATGATAGGAAAATTCAAAAACCAAATCATAAACGAAAAAGAGTTGCCGATAACCATGACCTCATATAGCCCATGCTTCCGTAAAGAAGTTGGCGCGCATGGCATTGAAGAGCGTGGAATCTATCGCGTTCACCAATTCGAAAAGCAAGAGATGATTGTGCTCTGCAAGCCAGAAGAGAGCATGGAGTGGTATAACAAGATGTGGAGTTACACAGTGGAAATCTTCCGCAATATGAACATCCCTGTCCGCACGCTTGAATGTTGCAGTGGCGACCTTGCTGATTTGAAGGTTAAAAGTTGCGATGTGGAAGCATGGAGTCCGCGCCAAAAGAAATATTTTGAAGTCGGTTCTTGCTCCACTTTAGGAGACGCTCAGGCAAGGAGACTCGGCATAAGAGCAAAGGGCGAAAAAGGAAACTACTATGTTCACACTCTTAACAACACCGTGCTTGCCTCCACCCGCGCACTCATTGCCCTACTTGAGAACAACTTGCAAGAGGACGGAAGCGTGCTTGTGCCAGAGGTTCTTCAAAAATACATGGGCGGAAAGACCAAAATCGTGCCTGTCGATAAAAAGTAATCTTTTTGTCACATAAAAAATTTTTGTTTAAATATAAAAATTAAAGATTTAAAAAACTTAAGACTTAAAACACTAAAGCAAATTTTATATTAAACCAAAAAAGTTGCGTTTACCCTTCCCTCAACTTTTTTATTATAATTTATTTATCTTTTCAGTTTTTAACTTTTTTTATTATTTTCATATTTTTCTCAAATTTTTATTAATTTTCACTAGTTTTTTTATATTTTTTTAGATTTAACGCATTTTTTTCAGACTTTTTTATTTGATTATAAAAAAGCCACCTTGGTTTTGGTGACTTTTACATAACAAAAATTGTTATTTATTATTTTACCGAGGGTCAAAACTCCCCCCCCCGCACTGGAGTTTGCTTTTCAGTAGTCTTGGCTTCGCAAATGATAATTTCGCGCGCTTGCACAAGGCGTTTTTCACAATTTCGGCTATAGGTGTAGATGAAATCTTCGTTTCCGTTCTTCGAAATAAAAGATATAACTTGATATTTGCTCATGTCGTTGTTATCTCTTTTGATTTTTATCTCCTCATCGCTTACGCCAGCGTTTTCAAATCTATAACATAATAAAGACGCATTGCTATTTAATGTTTGAACTGACTTTTCTGCCATCCATCTATTCGCATATTTATATAACTCCCAAGCAATATCGCCTGTCAAGTAAATTTTACTATCAGGATTATTTTTTATCGTGCCTTTTATAGTTTCAAAAATGTCGTCATTTTTATTGAAATTAACATTGTCCATATTTTCTCCATTAAATAATTTTTCGCTAATAGTCTACCACAATAATCGCATGATGTCAATATTCTATAAAAAAATAGCCAAAAATTGGCTATTTTCTAATTAAAATTTGTCTTTAACTTATCCGCTTTAAATTGCAGTTTCTTCTTTTTCCACCTTAACAGGAACAACGGAGCGGTATTTTTTAAGTCCAGTTCCTGCTGGAATAAGTTTGCCGATGATGACATTCTCTTTGATACCAACAAGGTTATCGACCTTGCCCTTAAGAGCGGCATCAGTAAGCACTCTCGAAGTCTCTTGAAAGGAAGAAGAAGATAGGAAGGAGTCTGTCATAAGAGCAGCACGTGTGATTCCAAGAAGCATTCTTCTTGCAATAGCAGGACGTCCACCTTCACGCAAAACTCTCTCATTTTCTTCGTCACAACGCGAGATGTCAACAATTTCGCCTGTCAAGAGGTCAGTATCTCCAGAGTCCTCAATCTTAACCTTCTTAAGCATCTGACGGATAATGATTTCGATGTGTTTATCATTAACCTTAACATCCTGTCCGCGGTAAACTTTGATAACTTCGCTGAGTAGGTACTGCTCAAGTCCCTTAAGACCTTTGGTGCGGAGTAAGTCGGTTGGGTTGATTGCACCGCCAGTGAGTTGCGTTCCTGGTTCAACATTTTCGCCCTCTTTAACCTTCAAAACGGCAGGTTTTCTAACTTCATAGTCAATATCGCCTTCGCCGGTTAAGATTGTGATGGTGTAGTTCTTAGCATCCTCTCTGATGTGAACTTTACCAGCAACTTCGGAAAGCAAGCACTCGCCCTTTGGCTTTCTTGCTTCGAAAATCTCTTCAACTCTCGGCAAACCTTGAGTGATGTCGGCAGCAACCGCAGAACCACCAGTGTGGAAAGTTCTCATGGTAAGTTGCGTGCCCGGTTCGCCAATGGACTGAGCGGCAATGATACCAACCGCCTCGCCAAGTGGAACCATATCTTTGCCAGCCATGTTTCTGCCATAGCACTTCGCACAAACGCCATGTTTGCAACGGCAAGTGATAAGTGAACGAATTTGAACTTCTTTGATGCCAGCCTTTGTGATTTCATCTGCTTGTTTTTTGGAAATCATCTCATTTGAGTGAACGATAATTTCCTTTGTCTTAGGATTTACAATATCCTCAACTGCCACACGACCATAGATTCTTTCAGCCAAAGTCTCTTGAACAAAGCCGTCTGTGACAAGGTCAGTAACTGTCACGCCTTTAATCTTCTCGCCAGTTTCAGCAAAGCAGTCTTTACTTGTTATCACAACGTCCTGAGCAACATCGACAAGTCTTCTTGTTAAATATCTAGAGTCTGCAGTCTTAAGCGCTGTGTCGGACAAACCTTTTCTCGAACCACGAGAGTTGACGAAATACTCAATAGGAGTAAGACCTTGTCTGAAGGAAGATTTGATAGGTGTGTCAATCTTAGTTCCAGATGCGGTTGTCTTAATACCAATCATACCGCAGTCACTGTTCAACTGCACGGTGTTACCACGCGCGCCAGAAAGCACCATAAGTGAGAATGGGTTGAATGGGTCAAGCGACTTAACAACCGCGTCTTGCACCTTGTTAACCGCATGGTTCCAAATGTCGATGTTTGCATCCAACTTTTCGTTTAAAGTGATAAGTCCGCGATTCAAAAGTTTCTCATTTTCAAGCACTTGGTCTTCTGCTTCTTTCATAATCACTTTCTTCTCTTTTGGCTCTTCAATATCAAAGATATTAACCGAAATTGAAGCAAGTGTGGAATATTTATAACCTATTTCCTTTAATTTATCAACAAGGTCAGCGGTCGCAGTTGTTCCAAACTTATCATAAACATCTCCAACCAAGTTTTTAAGTTCCTTCTTCATAACCGGCTTGTTGATTTCAAGTTCGCAGATGTTATCTTCAATCGTTCTATCAACATAGCCAAGGTCTTGAGAAATTATGTTGTTAAATAGTATTCTTCCAACGGTTGTCACAACACGCTTGGTGTAAGTTTTACCATTGACCTCTTTTGTAAGTCTAACAGTGCATTCCGCTTGAAGGTCAAGGTTCTTAGTTTGGTATGCATAAATCATCTCGTTGCGGGATGCGAATATGCTACCTTCGCCCTTAGCGCCAGGTCTAACAAGTGTCAAGTAGTAGCATCCAAGCACGATATCCTGTGATGGAGAAACGATAGGTTCGCCGTCGGAAAGTTTTAAGATGTTGTTCGAAGCAAGCATCAAAGTTCTAGCCTCAGTGCGCGCATCGATAGAAAGAGGAATGTGAACAGGCATTTGGTCGCCGTCGAAGTCAGCGTTGAACGCAGCGCAGGCAGATGGATGGAGTTTAATCGCATTGCCTTCCACAAGCACAGGCTCAAACGCCTGAACGGAAAGTCTGTGAAGAGTTGGAGCACGGTTCAAAAGCACTGGATGGTCTTTGATGACATCAGCCAAAATATCCCAAACCACTGGCTTTTCGCGTTCAATCATACGCTTTGCAGTTTTGATGTTGTTTGTTAAGTTCATTTCAACAAGTCTGTTCATAATGAAAGGCTTGAAGAGTTCAAGCGCCATCTCCTTTGGAAGTCCACACTGATATATTTTAAGTTCTGGTCCAACCACGATAACCGAACGACCTGAGTAGTCAACACGCTTACCAAGAAGGTTCTGTCTGAAGCGTCCTTGCTTACCACTGAGCATAGCAGAGAGTGATTTCAAATCTCTTTGCTTTGAGCCTTGCACAGCCTTTCCGCGCTTACCATTGTCGATAAGATTGTCAACAGCCTCTTGAAGCATTCTCTTTTCGTTACGGCAGATAACGTCAGGAGCGCCAAGTTCGATAAGTTTTTTCAAACGGTTATTTCTGTTGATAACTCTGCGGTATAGGTCGTTCAAGTCGCTTGTTGCATATCTTCCGCCATCAAGTGGCACCATAGGACGAAGGTCTGGTGGAAGCACTGGAATAACATCAAGCACCATCCAAGTTGGATTGTTTCCACTCTTTCTGAAAGACTCCACAATGTCAAGTTTCTTAGCCGCCTTAATCTTTCTTTGACCTTTAGAGTTTTTAAGTTCTTCTTTTAACTCCTTTGCCTCTCTTTCAAGGTCAACATCGCCAAGGAGTTTCTTGATAGCCTCAGCACCCATACCAGCCTCAAAACTTCCAGCACCGTATTTTTCAAGTGCATCACGATATTCCTTGTCAGTTAAAATTTGTTTATATTCTAGGTCAGTTGATTTAGGGTCTGTTACGATGTAATTGATATAATATACTACTTGCTCCAAAGTTTTTGGAGTAAGGTCAAGTAGCATACCGATACGAGATGGCACCGTTCTAAAATACCATAGATGTGTCACAGGGCAAGCAAGTTCAATATGTCCCATTCTTTCACGGCGCACCTTGCTTCTCGTAACCTCAACGCCACACTTGTCGCAGATTACACCACGATAGCGAATCTTCTTGTATTTTCCGCAGTGGCATTCCCAATCCTTTTTAGGTCCAAAAATTCTCTCGCAGAACAAACCATCTTTTTCTGGCTTTTGAGTTCTGTAGTTGATAGTTTCTGGCTTTGTGACCTCACCATGAGACCATTCTCTAATCTTCTCTGGTGAAGCAAGTCCTATTTTGATTTTTTCAAAGTTATTAAGTTCAAACATAACAATCCCCTAAAAATAAATTTATATATATTATCATTTGTGCAAATGTTTTATCTATTAATCTCTTTTTCTTTTACTCCATAAGGAGTTTTAGAAATTTTTATTTCTTCATTTCCGCTTAGAATACTCTCTCTGTATTGTAAACAAGTGTTAATATCGCCAATCTGTTTTTCAGAATAATGATTTCCAAACACCACCACACCGCCTTTAATCGGCATGCCTTTCCCATCTTCAGCAAAATAAGCAGGGTAATATTTCTTCAAAAATTCATCTTGCTCAGGAGTGGTGTAGATTGTGTAAATAGAATTTTTACTTAAACCATGCCTGTTTTTGAAAACATTGGCAGGAATAAAAGACTTTTGCTGAGCAAATTCATCAAATGGTTCATCATTTGGATAAGTGAAAGGCAAATTTATCTTTTCTTTACTTAGATAAAAATCTTTAATTTTCAAATTTCTTGCATCAAAGATACTTATGCGATATTTTCCTTTTACTTCATTTTTGTTAATCATTTGCCTTCCCTCCTTTATGTTTTTAATAGGTAAATTTTCATTGGTTATTATTAATATTTTTATAATGAATGTTTTCTTTCATTGTCGTCCATTTTTGTTTTTAGTTTCAAACAGGTGTAAATATCATCTATTTGACTTTCAGTGTAGTGATTTCCAAAGACGACTTTGCTATCTTTAATAAGTTGACCAATCCCATCTTTAGCATAGAATGTTGAATAATAATCTTTCAAAAACTTGTCTTGTTCAGGTGAGCAGTAGATTGTGTGAATTATTTTTCTAAACAAACCATGCCTTTTTTTAAAAACATCTAAAGGAATAAAAGATTTTATATGTTGATTAAATTCTTCAAATGGTTCCACATACCTTGGATAAGTGAAAGGCTGTTTTATTTCCTCACCGTTCAAAAAGAAATCATAAAAACACATACATGTCGCATCAAAAACAGTCACACAATATTTTTTCTTTTCGTCTATGAAACTCATTCTACTCCTTTATGTCTTTATTAAGCAATGTTTTATCTAGAATTAACACTTTTTACCACACTCTATTTAAATAATCCACAACTCTTCACTGAAAACCGAAGGTTTTCCTTCACTTTTCACTCTTCACTTATTCGTCGAAGTCCCCAAAATCATCAAACAAATCGATATCGTCAATGCCTTGAGTTGAAGTCTGTTCATCGATTGCCTCTTGAATATCACTCTTCTTTTCTTCTTCGCCTTGGTCGTTAATTAGTTCGTCAAGGTCGATAGTGACATTCTTAAGGTCATTTTCAACATCCTGTTCCATTGAAGGTTTATCGTGTTCGTCTTGCGATAGTTCTGGAAGGTCAATCTCTTCATCATTCTCGGTCAAAATCTTCACATCAAGCGCAAGTGCTTGTAATTCCTTTACTAACACTTTGAAGGATTCTGGAATACCTGGCTCTGAAATTGGCTCGCCTTTCACGATTGCTTCAAAGGTCTTAACACGGCCAACAACATCGTCAGACTTCACTGTGAGCATTTCTTGAAGAACGTGGCTTGCGCCGTATGCTTCAAGCGCCCAAACTTCCATTTCACCAAATCTCTGACCACCGAAGAGCGCTTTACCACCGAGTGGTTGTTGAGTGATGAGTGAGTATGGTCCAATCGAACGAGCATGCACTTTACTGTCAACCATGTGGTTAAGTTTAAGCATATATTTTATGCCGATTGTGGTCTTGTTCTCAAATGGCTCGCCTGTTCTTCCGTCATAGAGTTGAACTTTGCCATCTTCTGGGAAATTGTTTTCTTTAAGTAGTTCCTTAATGGAAGCGACATCTGCGCCATCAAACGCTGGAGTTGCCACTTTCCAACCAAGGCTACCTGCAACAAGTCCCAAATGCACTTCAAGCACCTGACCTAAGTTCATACGCGCTGGAACGCCAAGTGGATTAAGCACGATGTCAAGTGGTTTGCCGTTTGCCATAAATGGCATATCAGCCTCTGGCATAACGATGGAAACGACACCTTTGTTGCCGTAACGACCGCTCATCTTGTCGCCGACAGAGAGTTTTCTCTTCTGAGCGATATAGACTTTGACAAGTTCGTTGACGCCTGGTTCAAGTTCGTCTTTATTCTTCCTTGAGAACACTTGAACATCAACAACAATTCCGCCCTTGCCATGTTGCACGCGAAGAGATGTGTCTCTAACCTCTCTCGCCTTCTCGCCGAATATAGCGCGGAGTAATCTCTCTTCAGGACTTAATTCTGTTTCGCCCTTAGGAGAAACCTTACCAACTAAGATGTCGCCTGGACGAACCTCAGCGCCGATTCTAACAATTCCGTTCTCGTCCAAGTTCTTAAGAGCATCCTCGCCAAGATTTGGAATATCGCGAGTGATTTGCTCGTCGCCTAACTTTGTGGTTCGACATTTAAGTTCTTCCACTTTCAAGCAAATTGAAGTGTAAATATCGTCTTTCACAAGTCTTTCGTTGATAATGATAGCATCCTCGAAGTTGTATCCTTCCCAGTTCATATAGCCGACAAGCACATTCTTTCCAAGTGCAAGTTCGCCATTTTCACAAGAATATCCGTCGATGATGACGTCGCCCTTATTAACCTTTTCGCCTTTCTTTACGCAAGGTTTTTGGTTGATGCAAGTTTCGTCATTTGTCTTTTCAAACTTAGTAAGTGGATAGATGTCCACAGTGCCTTCGTTATTTTTAACTCTAACTTCGTCAGCGCTGACATATTCCACAACACCGGCGTTTTTAGCAAGTGTGCAGTAACCTGAGTCACGCGCCACAACCTCTTCCATACCAGTTCCAACAACTGGAGACTCTGGTCTTAAAAGTGGAACGGCCTGTCTCTGCATGTTTGCGCCCATGAGCGCACGGTTTGCTTCGTTTGAATTAAGGAATGGAATGAGCGAGGTTGCCACTGAAATGAATTGTCTTGGAGATGCGTCCACGAGGTCAACCTGTCTTGCTGGAACATCGACAACATAGTCCTTATGACGGCAGATAATTCTCTTGTTGACAAATCTACCTTCTTCATCAAGTGGCTCGGTTGCCTGAGCGATGTAAGCGGTGTCCTCAATATCTGCCATATAATATTCGCACTTATCAGAAACCTTGCCTGTCTCCTTATCCACTTTTCTATATGGAGTTTCAAGGAAGCCATATTCATTGATTTTAGCGTAACTTGTCATGGTGTTAACAAGTCCAATAGCCTGACCTTCTGGGGTTTCGATAGGGCAGATACGTCCATAGTTTGTGTAGTGAATATCACGCACTTCTGCGTCCGCTCTTTCCTTTCTGATACCGCCAGGTCCAACAGCGGAAACACGGCGTTTCTGAGTTATTCCAGAAAGCGGGTTCACTTGGTCCATAAACTGCGAAAGTTGTGAGGTTGCCACGAAATCGCGGAGCGCTCTGTTCACAGCCTTAGGGTTGACAATCTGTCTTGGAGTGACCTCAGAAAGTTCCTTACCTTGCAAGGTCTCACGAACATTGGAAACAAGTTTTGTCACGCCCGAACGGAAGTGGTCGTATAATAACTCTCCACAAGTTGCAATTCTCTTGTTTGAAAGGTGTTCAATCTTATCTGTCTTTGCAATGCCTTCGATAACATCCAAATACATGCTGATTGATGCCAAAATATCGTCCATAGTAAGCGTGGTTATCATTAAATCTTTCGCTCTTTCACGGATTGCCTGCATTCTCTTCTCTTTGGACTTATTTTCTTTCAAAATCTCTTTGAGAACAGGATAGTAAACTTCCTCTAAAATTCCAAGGTCCTTTTCGTTGCAAGGCAAGACGTCGGAAAGTCTAACTCTGTTGTTGCCACGAATTAGATATTTCTTATCTGGAAGTTGAATCCAAACCTCGTTAATTCCGCTTGCCTTAATCTTGTTTGCAGTTTCAGCGTCAATCTCTTGACCTGCTCTTGCTAAGATTTCGCCGTCCTCAGTTACGATGTTTTCAGCGGCAACCTGACCGGTAATACGCCTTGCGATAGAAAGTTTCTTATTTAAGTTATATCTACCAACTCTTGAAAGGTTGTAGTATTGGTCAGAGAAGAACCAAAGGTTAAGATAGTTTCGTGTGGTCTCAGCGCTTGGCACATCGGCAGGACGAGTTTTTCTTGCAAATTCAAGAAGCGCCTCTTCCTGAGTTTGTTGAGGCTCTTTTTCAAGCACATGTTTCACAAGTCTATGGCCACCAAAAAGTTTAGAAATCTCGTCAGCGGTGTAGCCAAAGCATTTTAAGAACAAACCAAGCGTGATTCTGTTTCGCCTGTCAAGCACGATGTTCAAAACTTCATTCGCACCCTGCTTAACTTCGATATACATACCTCTCTTTGGAATGATTTGACCAACAAGCGTGGAATTGTCTTGATTTTTGTCTCTTAATAGGTAATAGTTTGGCGATTTGATGATTTGATTGACAATAACTCTTTCAACACCATTGATGATAAAGGTGCAGTCATCTGTCATATATGGAATGTCGCCTAAAAAAACGACATCTTCAACAGCCTGACCTGTCTCTTCCACAACAAAACGCGCCCTGACATTTAAAGGGATAGAATAAGTGGCACTTCTACGCTTGCACTCCTTGGTGGAATATTTAGGCTCTTTGTCCATAACAATGTCAAGAAGATAAAGTTTAGCCTTACCGCTGTAGTCAACGATAGGCGAAAACTCGTCTAATGCTTCACGTATGCCATGCTCCAAGAAGTCTTTAAAAGATTTTCTTTGAATTTCAAGAAGAGATGGAATTTGAATATAGTCTTTGAGTTTTGCAAAGGTATATCTTTCGGCTTTTCCAAATTTTTGTTTTTTAAGTTCTACTGACATAACAACACTCCTTAATCAGACTAAAAAAGGAAACAATATGGCAAAAAACTTTGCCACAATGTTTCCTATATTAAGTTAAAAATCGCGATATTCTTCCACATTTATGATAATAACCACTTAATTATAACAACATTTAGAACTCTTTGTCAATAGTTTTTTTAAAAAAATTTTAAAAATAGCAAAAATATACTTAGTTAATGATATTTTAACAAGTAATCAAGCAAAAATCAAGCGATTTTAATAAAAATATATATAAATTTTATTGCCCACATAAAAAATTTTAAACAAAAAAAGGAAAAAGAGGTTAAATCTCCTTTCCTTTTTATGTTAATCTTCAAACATATCGCCTATAAACTCGTGAAATCTCTGCTGACGCCCATACCAAAATCTGTCAAGTATAGAGTATGCTCCGACTCGCCGTTTTCCATATAGAAGGTGTAGGTCACGTCATGGCTGTAGATTGGAAGAATATAGAAATTATCTGTGTCCATAGAGCCATCTGCACGGAGATTTGCACCAAAACTAACTGTTGTTATCACTGTTTCTCCATCAATGTCAAGCGTTGCGGTTGAAGGAGAATAGAACGAGTTGGTAGTTTGAACGATATGTCCCCTGTCGGTCTCTGCTGATGTTTCTGTGAAATTAAGTTCATTTACAAACATCGTTCCGCTTCCTGGCAAAATCCCGCTACTTGTGATAAGGTTATAGTTATATGAAGAATTTGATATATATGCACTCTCAGTGAATTCTTCTGGACTACTCCACCCCATATTATAACTTAAAACATTAGCAGTATACGCGCTCACGGTGTTGTTGACACTCACCATATTGCTCAAAGTGTAGCCAACAATCTCGCCAAGGTAGACATCTAAGATTGTTCCATAAGTATACGCTAAAACATATGCATCAAACTGAACATTGTTTGCTTCGCTTAGATACTGCGAATTGATAACGCTTCTATCGTCACTCGTGTAGATGTCAGTAGAAAGAACATACTCTTCAGCGTCAATAGCCTGTGTAAATTCTAGGTATGACGAGTCATCTGTTCCGCTGTTTCGCAATGATTCATAGTAGTTATTAATGCTGTTTTTCAAACTCTCTGTTAAATCAGCGGTTATATTTATGCTTGATGTGTCAGTCGCCGAGCCAATCATGCCTCCGATAGACGCTTGCGATTGTTGTGTGGATAAAACTGAGAGATAGCCGTTGGTGTAATTGATGTTACGCATGTTGACAACATTGTTTATGCCTGTTACTCCGCCGACGATACCACCCACCGAACTAAAGCCGATGTAAGAGCCTTGAATGTCGATATTAGTTATAGTCACACTTCCGCTCACTGTTCCGATTAAGCCACCAAGATAGGAAACGCCTGAGGTGTTTGTGGAACTTGAGAGATTTAGGCTTTGGTTAGCGGAAACATCGTTTATTTCTCCGCTCGACATAAGCCCAACAACTCCACCAACCGCAGTTGGATAGTTTGGAATGTTGTTGAATATCGTTTCATAAAGCCCTGTTCCAATAACATCAACACTGCTTATTCTTCCAGCACTTTCTCCGATAACAAGTCCGCCATAAAAGTAAGCATTAATCATGAAATCTTCATCCACGGTCAAGGTCAAGTTGGACGCTCTTGCTTCTCTGCCAACCATTCCAATAAGACCACCAGCGGTTGAACCTATCACGGAGACGGCAGAAGATACAGATGCCTTATTGACAATTCCACTGCCACCAGCCACGCCGACAATGGCGCCAGCGTATGAACTACTGCTGAAATCAGAACTGTTTTCATTGAAAAAGTTTGCACTGCTACTTGATGGAATGTAAGTCGCCCTTGCTGAAGCGTAAGAGGAGACATTTTCAATGTCATAATATCCAACTGCAATTCCCACAAGACCACCACTTATGTTGTTTGCTGAAATCATGACATCGCTATCGCCTAACAAATTCACATTTGTTATAATTCCGCCGTCTAAGCGCCCTGTGATACCACCAGAAACTTGCGTGTTAGTGAACACCATCTCCGCAGGTTCCAAGTTGAAATTCATCACCGTTCCAATAGCATCTTGTCTTGTGGAAGAGCCGATTTCCGCAAAGAAGCCAGCATAGGTCAATCTTTCACTTGTCACCATGCGCACATTTGAAATCGTCAAGAAATTGCCCTCTAAGTAACCCATAAATCGTGTTCTAAAGAGTTCGCTGTTGTCATCATAATCTGAATAATCTATATTATTGATGAGTCTATAGTAAGCGTGATTGTAATTGTTGTTGTCATTTTCGTTTAAGATGTAATTTTCAAAGTTTTCGGCGTTATCAAGCAAAATAGGATTTGTTATACTGCCACTTTCTCCACTTTCTGCCGTGTTCAAGTAGTGATAGATAACCATGCTTACGCCAGTTTCGGCATCCACAACCTCTTCTGCTGAATATAGATATCTTTGTGAGAATGCGATGATATTAGGCGCGACAAGTTCCAACCTGTTCAAATTGAAATTCTGCCCGTCGTAATACGCGGAAGTGTTGGTGTTGTTATAGAACCAAACTGCATTATAGCCTCTATCTGAAGAATAAACAAAGTTTTGGAAATGCTCAGCAAAATCTTCGTCAGTGATGTTGAAATCTTCAATAGTCAAAGGTTCAATGGAAGTGTTTGCGTTGTTATCAATTGTTGCAATACTAACATTGACATTTTCTTCACTATCACTTAAATAGTAAGCATCTTGAATGGTTCCAGAGTTTGCTCTTGCAAAGCCGTAACTTAACGTGCTGTTGCTTGTTAAAACACTTGTTGAGAAGGACGAACTCACACTTCCACCCGATTGATTGCTGAACACAAAGCCAGACGCATAGGAACTTGTGTTGTTCATGTAGATGTTAGAATAAGAGTTGGAAATCTCGCCTGAATTCATGAACACAAAGCCAGAAATTGCGTTATGTGAGGTTATGAAACTTTCGCTATCTCTGCTGTAAACATTTTCGCCGTCATTTACCACGCCCGAAACATACGATGTGTTAATCTCTCCACTGTTTGTCACAACAAAGCCGGCAGTATATTCCGTCGTTGTGGTCGTTTCATTTCGTAGTGCTCCACCATAGAAATATGATGAAGATATCGTTCCTGAGTTATTACCAACAAAACCTGCTAAGTTAACATTTGTGAATATGCTTACCGAACTTCTCGAATTGGTGATAATTCCAGAGTTTCTGCCCACCATTCCGGCAACATATGAGCCAGAACTAACGCAAGAAACGGACAATGCAGAATTGTTGTTTGCAACCACACTGCAGTTTGTTATAACGCCACTGTTAGTTCCTGCAATCAGGCCTAAATTGAAACTTGAACTTGTTAAAGTGAAGATTGTGTTGGAATAGAGTTCGACTGTTAGATTTCGCACAACCACATTATCGTCATTCACGCCTATCGTCTCAAAAACGCCAACACTACTGCCGTCGAAGGTGTAGTTTCCGCCAAATAGGAGTGAGTAGCCATTGCCGTCAAAGCCAGCCACATTTGCCGTTATCGGCGTGAAAGGATTGATGCTGTCATTGTTTGGCAAGATAATATCGTTAAGTAGGATATAGTATTGCCCATCTTCCATATCCATAAGTTCTTCATATGTTTCAATAGGAAGAGGACTTTCGTTTGTCGATTGCTGATGGATGCTAAATGAGAACTCTGTGTAAATTCTTTGACTGTCTAGCGCTCCCGCTGTGTCGACCACATAAAGTCCATTTCTTCTAACAAAATTCGCTTCCATCGAGAAATGATAGATGTCTTGCTCTGGCTCGTAAAGCCTTATGCCTGTAAAGACAAGTCCATGAATATAGTAGTAATCACTTCGAATGTCGGTGTTTGCATTAAGAACCAAACCATCTCTGCCGGTGGACGAATCATAAATTCTAAAGGTTGCATTGTTTGTTAAGGAGTTGATAAATTCTTGCACATTTCTAACAACCGAATTGTTAGAAGTATCATATTCAATGAAATCCCAAATATCAACTTCAAGCGTGTAGGCATTTCCAACGGCAGTGCTAATCACTCCCTCTTCCATACCTCGAACAATGTCCTCATATTGACCTTGAATATATTGATAGTCAAACACAAACTCCATTATATACACAGTGAGAATTTCGGAGTACTGCACTGTGACATTGTCGACAACTCGGCTGGCGTTCACATAGATGTAGAAACGATAGCCAATATCGTCATTAGGTGTTATCACATTGTCGGTTATCTCCAAGGTGTAGGCTGTTCCATTTCCAACAAGCGTTGCCACATCGCTTGAGATTGTGATGTCAATATCTTCAAGTCCGAAACCATAGTAGTCAAGCGTCATGCCATAATCAAGTCCGCGTGCAACATAGTAGACATCACTCTCTTCTCTGTCGTCAAAGGATAGATGTGCATAATTTGCAAGTTTTGTTGTGAGATTAACTTCTTCATATTCCACTTGACCGCTCAAGTAAGAAACTTCAATATCAAACCTAATCGGCATCTCATCCTGAACGCCAAGCGAACCTAAAAGGTATCGAATG
This sequence comes from uncultured Clostridia bacterium, assembly GCA_944377825.1. Classification (GTDB taxonomy): domain Bacteria; phylum Bacillota; class Clostridia; order Christensenellales; family UBA1242; genus Caccovivens. Next base: position 23,292 of record CALWGA010000050.1, read on the forward strand.
TAGATTTTTCCATTGTAACTCTCGCCGTGATTTTCAAGATAGTCAACATAGTCGTCATAAGTGAAACTGAGTGATCCACCATAGTTTGAGCCGAAGTTAACATCTGGAACAAAACTTACAACCCCATTTGTTGTGCTTTGATAAACAAAGGTAAAGTCAACCTCGCCTGCGCCCTCGCTGTAATTTATGCTATTGTTCCTGATTGTAAAGGTGTTAAATTCAGCGTCCACTGGGTCAATGCTTATCTCTAAAATTCCATATTGAGATGGCACAATTGTCTCATCACGCACGCTGATATCTCTAATATTCGAATAGTTCACTGCTTCCACATTTGTTATCTCTGCTTCGCTTAGGAAGAAGACAAAGTTGGTGTGAACGCCGTTAAATAATTCGTTGGCATAGAAGACAATTCGGTATTCGCCATAGATGTCCGCGTTTGCTCTGTTTAAATACCTTGCGCTTGTTTTGTTGACGCTTAATTCAAAGGTCATCTCGTTGTTATTTAAAACTTTGTTTATCTTTAGATTGAATAAGTCACTGTTTGAATTTAGCATATAAGATTGATATTGCGCTAAATATGCATCTTCTTCAAAATTAATTATCCAATCTGTGCTCATTCTCTGTTGAATTAGATGTTCATTATTGTTGTCATCAGTATAGTAAATTTCATAATAAACAAACTCGTCATTTCGTGATGTGACATTGATTTTTTCGGTGTAAGTGTCGTTGGTTCTCATGGATATAAGATTGGAAGAGACATTGATGGCAGTTGCCGTTTCTCTATACTCAACATCAATTTCAACATCGGCGTTATTTTTGGACGCTCCGATAGGCAGTCTGTAGACATTTCCGCCAACTTCTGTTTCAAGGTATGAGGTCAAACTGTAGGTATCTGTTCCCTGCAAATTATCGCCATTTCCATAGAACAATATCGACTGCCCGCTGACTTGATAGGTTGTGTAAAGTGGATTTTCGCAAGTCGCATCAACCACCACACTATCGTTTTGGTTGAGCCTTATGCTGACATTGTTAAGTAGGAATGTGCCGTCTGAGTTTATCACAACATCTCTTCTCTCTCCATTAGACATTTCATAGGAAAGATTACCAGAACTTAAACTGTAGGTTGGAACGGCGTAGATAGAGGTCTGTCTTGTTCCATAAACCACAACCTGTGAGCCGTCGATAAGATTGAGAGAGTTGGTTGTGTTAGACGAATAGAATATTGAATTTTCCGACTGAATATCTAAATAGTTCACAATGTAAAGATAGATATTGATAGAGGTCTGCACATTCAAAATCGATTGCAAACTAACTATGGCTGTTCCATTTGAATATGTTGTCAAACTGCCATCCGCATCCACTCTCAAAAGGTTGGTCGATGTAGACAAAATTTGTGCGTCACGCGTGTTTAGTGCAAATGGATAGAGACTTGAGTTTGGAGAAAATCTGTTTATCGACGTATCTTCAATATAGTCTTGAGCGACGCCGTCAGCATCTTCCGTCAGCATTCCGCTGAAATAGAACATCAAAAAGACGTTCTCTTCGCCGTTTTCTGAAGTCATAGCAAACATGCTTTCTTGTAAACCTAAATTGACAGCCTGTTTTGTAAATACAAATTGTTCAACAATAGTGTTGCCGTTGTAAACGAGATAGTCGCCATAATAACTTGAAGTTGAGGTGTCTGATTGATTGATTTCTTCACCCGTATCACCATTTCGATTTCGTGAAACATAAGAGCAAACTTCAAAAAGTGCGGTTGTCACGCCTGGGGATATATAACTTCTGCCGTTATCAAAAGAGTTACCTATTGCCACAATAACCTCTTCTGTCACGCCATCACTTTCGTTTATATTATCTTCGGTGAGTTTCACAGTTGTTCCACGTAGTAGCATCATGGAACTATCAAACGCACCTCTGCCATCGTCCACTGCTTCAATAGCATTTATGGTATTTGCTAGTATTACCCTTCCTCCATCTTGTGTCTCAAAACTTCCACTCTCATCAGTTTCATAGAGAAGATAGTTGACATTTGTGTTTAATTCAATGCCTAAAATTCCTCCAACATAAAGTTGACCGCGCACGAAAGTTCTTGAGATATTTCCAAGGATATATATATTGTTCTCCCCCGCTCCAGCGTATCCGACAATTCCACCCACCGCGCTTGTTGTTGCATCTGATTGAACGTCAACTTCGCCACCAACAAGCAAGTTGTAGATGGTTGCTCTTGGAATTTCGTTTGAAGTATAGTCGATAGGATTATCGTTGACATAGAAATTTTCTTCATCGCCGGCATCATCCAGTTGTCGAATTATGTTTGAAGATATATTGGCATCTCCTTGGAAATAACCAACTGCGCCACCTGCGAACAACCTATTCGCCGAAGAGCCAGAAATCTCGATATTTATGTAACTTGAATATGACGCATAGCCATAGACGCTGAGGTCACTGTTGTCTATCCTATATATATCGCCATAACTTATGCCTGCAATACCGCCAGCATACACACTTGAGTTTACTCCAGTGCCGTCGATGACGATGCTGAGTTTAGCATTAAAATAGGCAAGATTTCTTGGCGATTGTCCTTCAAATTCGCCGACCTTATCTTCAATGGTGTAATAAGCGCTCTCTTCCTCTGTTTTTTCAACATAGGAGTTAAAGTTTTGCACAATTTCGCCAACCGCATAATCGTTGGTATTTCCATCAACACTATAAGTATAGACCGCATTTGAGCCAACAAGCCCGCCGATAGCATACTCGCCACTGTTGCAAATCAAAATCTCCGACGCGCCTGTGATTTCCGCTCCAACATTGGAAAGTTTGCCATAGTTTACGCCTGCAAGCAAGCCCGCATAGAAATTGGAGTTAGGAAGATTTGTGGTGTTAAGATTTATAGTTCCAGAAACCGTTAAATTCTTGATGTATCCATCATAGTTTATTTGAGCAAACAAGCCCGCATAATAGGTAGTTCCAGAGGCTATAGCCGTGATATTTCCATTTTCCGCCTCATCAACCGAAGTTAAAGTTATGTTAAAGTTGGAAATACCCGCCTGCGAGGTCGTGCCCACAATGGAGCCAGAAAAACCTACTAACTGCTTACCGCTTGCGGTGTTAACAAAGCCTAAAGTCTCACTTTTCACTGTTGACATGTCGATATTTGTTCGAATTTCATAGTGACTCGACAAGGTCTCTTCGTTGTTATTTATTGCCAGCACATCTTCCGGAGAGTCGATTATATATCTATTCGCCTCCGTGCCATTTCGATAGGATATATCAATTCTAATTGGCGTATGTTCGCCAAGCACAGAATAATCTTCTCCCCACTCGACAGGATAGATATATAAAGTTCCACCAAGTGCCGTTTCAATGGTGTTGATGATATTGCTGTTTGCATTATAGAAATCTTCAACAGAAATTTCAATCAGATAAACGCCCAAACTCTGCTCTATGATGTTTGTCGTCACAAGCCCTCTTGACGTTGCATTGTCAGCAACAAATTGCGCGTTAAGTTCGATGTTTGTGGCGTTTGTTGGATTGACAAAAACAATCACTGAATCGCTAAAATAACCATTAGTGAAGGCGAATTCGTCAATACTAGAAGCGGTGCTAACCCTTTCGACTTGGATATATTCAGAAGTGATAATGTTGGCGTTATATTGCATCTCTGTGTAGTTACGTTGTCTTATATATGAGTGCAAAACAAAGTCTCCGCTAGTCGAAGCGATATGCGTGTAGGTAAAGGTGTTTAAATCAAACCTTCCTTGAATGCCGGAGGCTCCAGCGAGCATATATTCGTTTGTGAAATCGATGTTGATATTAAAGTCGATATTGTTAAAATTGCAAGTGGTGGAGACATCTACTATGTCAAACATTATGCCGTTGCCAAATTCCAAATAGAGAGGATAAGTGGAAGTGAGACCACTTGCAGAACTAATTGTTATCACTGCTACAGCAGAAGTGGTCAACGCTTTCGAGTTTGCGTCAGCATAAAAGTAGATAAAATCTCTGCTATATGGACTATATTCAAGTTCAGACACAATGTAACTATCGTCTACACTAAGAGTGATAGGCGTATTGCTTACTATATCCTCTGTCACTCCCGCAGTCATTGCGCCAATCAACTCTTCAATCAATCCAGCAATTTCGTTAGTTGTCGATAGTTCTTCATCAACTATAATCTCATTCATTAAATCGTCGAAAAATGAGTCGCTGATTTTATACTTATAAAAACCAAATGCCTCTTGATTTTCCGCGTGAACATCAAAGGTCACACTGGTCGATTCCGTTGGCAAATTTGCACTTTGTCCGTAATAGACCACATTGTCAACGGCAAAACTGCCTCCATTCATAAGGTAGAATTCATCAAGTAGTGAATAGGACACAACCTCAACATAGTATTCAACCGAAACTGTCGACCTGTTTAACGAACCGCTGACTCCGTTTCCCTCAACAGTGAAGGTTATATACGCCTCTCCATTCTCATTTGTTGAAATAACATAAGAAAATGTGCCATCACTTCCAACAGAGATTACATTGCCATTGTCGACATCAGGCTCTTCAATAGACTCAATATTACCATAAAATCCAAGCCTAACCTCGCTGCCATAGATGACAGTGTGACTATCGTCATCACTTGAAGTTGGGTTTAAAATCTCAAGAAAGAGCGTGTTGGTGTAAACATCTTCAGCATCCTCAGCAAAATTGGTCGATTTATATTCATAATAACCGACATGGTCAGACGACAAAAGTTCCACGCCAAAATCATCCGTTTGAAGTGTGTCAATAACACTTATCGTCACACTCACAAACACACCATTATCCAGCATCACTTGATACATTCCAGTGCCTGTGGTAAGCGGATTGACATATAGATTTAACGCATAATACAGCGTGTCGCCGTTTTCATCTCTCCTTTCCTTGCAACATTCTTCGTCGACAACGAAAGACACCACGTTCGTGCCTGACATATGTCTCACTGTCACCTCTTGGAAACGGCTTTCAGTGTAAAGATAGTCACCTAGACTTACCATACCTTCTGCTTGCCTATCTATAAAAATCATTTCGCCATTGCCATAACTTTGATTACGAGTGATTTCACTTGCTCCTGCAATTATATCAAAATACACTTGGCAAGAGATAGATATAACATTTTCCGAGTTCGCTTCGTCACCTGAAACTAAATAATAGATTGTTATAGTGAAATAGTTTCCATCACTTTCATTAGCATCCGTTCTTCCGCGATAGAAGAAATTTGTTTCAAGGTCAGTAATTTGCCTGTCACTGACAACTTCTCCATTCGTTCCTTGTCTAAAATCGATGATTTGGCTATCGAAATTGATTGTTGCGTAACTAAATGTTGGCTCTGCGTCTAAGCCACTTGAGAGCGAAACATCAAGTTCCATCCAGCCAAATTCAGGAAATCTATAGAAATTATATATATAGATAGGATTTTCTTCCGAACTATAGGAAGAAGCACTGACATTATTCAAAAGAATATCGGTGGCAACTAAGTCAATCTCAACCTGAGCAGTTGGATTGTAATTGACATTATAATCATTAACCTCTTCCATGCCTTCATATCGAACATAAAGACTGAAATTTTGAATATCACTGCTAAATGAGGAGGTTCTTATTATTATATAGAAAGCGTTGTCTGCGTCTCCCTCTCCGTCGTCTATTTCAAGCGAGTCCCATGCCTCTTGGTCATAAGTTTCAAGCGAAAGATTGTTGCCGACATTTGAAACACCAAACTCTAAGTTAGATAGATTGATGTCTGTCACTAATTTTATAACATAAGCATCAAATTGACTGTTATTTGGAACAATTTTGAGAACATCATCTAAATCTATCTGCGTAGACAAATCGACTGACTTTGTTTCAATTTCATTCTCGCCAATCTCTGTTTTTACATATCCGCCATATGCCGTGACGCCCAAATTTTGATAGATTGACACTTTGTGAAGTTGATGAAGATAGTTTGTCGTTCCTAATTCGGCGTTTTCATATATGGAATAGTTATAGAAAGCGATTATGTCGAAACTATCGTTTATAAGTGCGTCAGTTAGACTGTCAAGATATAGAGCGCTTTCCTCGTCACTATTTGCCACAACCACGCCGTTGTTATATAGATATAACACATCGTTAACAATCTCTGCACTATCAAACTTTAAGGCTTCCAACTCAATCCTTGTTCTCTCGCCGATAAAACGCAAAGTGGCGTTATTTGGCGTGATTATATTGTTGACATCGGAAAAATCAAACTCGGCTTCAATGAAACTATCAAAATTCATAGAAGAAATATCGACACCGCTCACATTTCCATCAAAATAGAGATAATAGAACGACATATCTTTATCTGTGGCGTTAGCATCGAAATTGTAATAACCGCTATTCAAATTCAAACTTGTGGCAGGGAAGTTTTCATTGCCGGTTGTCAAATACAACTGACTGTTGTTAAATTCCATAGTTGAAGAGTGCTCAACAACATTCAGTCTTATCGTTGTCCACTTATATCCCTCTTCAGAAGTCGCCATCAAATTGACGCTTCCGCCTTCAAGTCCAGCAACTGTCACTGTGGCAACATTTTCATTGTAACTGACATTTGTGATATTGACAACGCTCTCGTTGTCAACCGAAAATCTTAAAACTCTATAAAAGGAACTTGAGGCATTTTCAATCGTAAAATCGATGTCTCTTGTCTCTCCGACCTCCAAATCAACCGACGGCACACTTGTGGAAATTGTGACATTGGAGTAGTCAACTGCATTACATCCAACAAAAAAGAGTCCTGCAAACGCAAATGCGATTGCAGTTAATATGCTAAGTAAGATGTTTTTCTTAAGTTTTGACATACTCCTCCTTTTATCAGCCTCCAAAGAGTTGTCTGATGTAATCGTTGGCAACAACTTGGACGGTTGTTCTCGAAGTTGGACCTGTGATTAAGAATGCTTGTCCAACGCCGGCGGTAACGATGGAGTTTTGTTCCTCTTCGTTGATACCGCCTGACTTTTTGTAAAGTTCAGTTAGGTCGTTCACGTCGTTTGGCGCAAGCGAGAAAATCATGGAATACTGACACGCGTTGATAACGGCGGTTGACTGCCTTTTAATTTCATCCGTTCCGATAAAGTCGGCAAGGTTCTGCGTAATGACGATTTGCATACCGCCATACTTTCTGATACGCTTAGCCATTTGCGCCATGAAGTCAAGCGCGATAGGATATTTAGGATTGATGAAGATGTGCGCCTCATCCACCGCAACGATGACCTTTCTGTTCTTATGGTACTTCGCGTTAAAGTCCTTGTTATTGATGATTTCATTGTTCAAGTATCTAAAGACGAGAAGCATCTGCGCGTTGGTAACCGTTGGGTTATTGCTTGCAACAAGCGACTGAAAGTTGAAGGTGACAAAGTTTTCGTTTGTTTCAATGGAGGTTGGTCCATTCCAAAGGGCGCTGTTACGTCCGCCAGTGGCAAACTTTTTAATGTAAGTTTCAACTGTCATCAAGTTTCTAACAGTGAAATCGTCCTTCGCCGTCTTTAAGCGTTTCAAAATCAAGTTGTATAGGTCGTCGAAGATAGGATAGTCCTCAGGTTTCAACTTAGAAAGGTTTGTTTTATAGTCTATCCCCTTTCCCTTATATACATCAATAATGAGCGAGTTCAAAACCTCAAAGGCGTCGGAGTTTATTCCTTCCAAAATCACTCTAAAGAATTGTTCAAGGAATTGAAGGTGCTGAGCGAACGAGTCGTCAACATTCTCCACAATTTCCTTTTCGATAAGTTGCCCATATTCGTCATACTCTTCCTTCTCGTCCTCAGAAGCGTCAAGCGAAGTGATGATGTGGAAAGGATTGATGATACCTTGAAGCGACGAGCCGACATCAATAAACTTTCCGCCCAAGTTTCTCGTCAGCGTCTTATACTCATTTTCAGGGTCAAGAATGAAAATCTTACAGTTGTCAGCCGCCAAATTTGTCAAAAGCGTCTTTGTGGCGTAACTCTTTCCCGAGCCTGATTTTCCGATAATCATCATGTTGGAGTTTACTCTCTCGCGGTCACGCTTGAAGAAGTCGACAAACACTGGATACTCATTGTCGCCCAAATACATGCCGTTATCGTCTTGCAAGGAGTTCGAAATGAATGGGAAAGCGGCTGCAAGCGTGGTGGTTGGAATGCCACGTTTAGTCGATTTCATGGTGTCAAGACGCGAAATATTGGAAGAAATGAAGCCGTCAATCTGACGCGAGAACATCTCGCTATACTTAAAGCCCTGTTGCTTGAGCATTGCCCTAACATCCTTTTTAGCCGCCTCTTCGCTGACAATAAAGGTGTTGACGTTGTAGAGTTGTTCGTTGTTGTTTTTAAGACTGACAAGCAGTTGTCTCAAGGTCTCAAGGTGAGTTTGATAGTCAATCTGCGTCGAACTACGCCCTGCCTTACTGAGTTTTGACTCCATTTCCATGATAGCCTTATCAATCTGTTTTTCACTGTCGAGTCTAGGCATAGGATTGAATTTCATTATAACCTTTGTTCTATCCAAAAGGAAGAAGGATGCCGCCCACGCATTGCCCACTTGAAGAGGATAGTCGATGATGTTATAAACACGATATGTATCCTTGTCGATATTGTATTTTGCGATGTTAAACTTAATCTTCTCAGGCTTTATCCAGTCGTTATACTTATTGAATGGCATAACATCCAAATCTCTTTCGTCAAATTCCTTACCCAAATTCGCCTTTAAGAAGACATATAAGTCCTTGCCAGTCAAAATTTTAGAACTTATAGGATTTAAGGATGTGGCAAGAGAAGTCACCATACCGCTGACCGTATTCTCTAGTAATTCTCTGTCGCGGTCATAGACAACGATATAGAAATAATCCTTATAAATCTTCTGTTGACGGTTTATGTATTCAAAGAAGGAAACGCGCTCTTCAAAGATAGGTGCACGCGCGTCAATCTCAGCCTCCGAAATCTGACCATCATACTGCATATCATAGAGAGTGTCATATTTTCTATTCTCATTATGGATGTAGTTATCCAGCACCATAGGCTTTCGAATTTTCACTATCGAGCAGGTTTGGTCATTGTTAAGTCGCCTAAGTGCGTTAGCAAAACTATCTATAACATTATCCTGAAAACTTTCCGTCAAAAGCGTGAAGAACATCGGCGCAACTTCAAGCACCATTCCGTAGTATATGCCAAAATTTATGTATCTATCTTGAACAACGCCAGTATAAGGTAAGATAGTGTTGATATCGCCCTTCTTACCTTCCTTGTCGTTTGCGAATCTCTTTTTTTGCACCATAAATTTCAACAGGTAAACCATGGTGGTGTAAAATCTCACATCGTCGGCAAACTTGAAGAACAAAGAAACCGCCACGATGACCCAAGCAAGACCCACCCAAATATGGTAATCAAAGTTGGCGGTGAAAAGAACAATGGCGATAGCAAGGAAGATGGCTCCAAGCAGAATATCAAGCCCAGTGACTCCACGGAAAAATTCAAATCTGACCTTTGTCTTTCTCGGTATCAATCTAACCATATCTTTTCCCCTTTAAATACTAATTATATATCTTTATGATACTACAAATTAAGTCAAAAATACAAATGAATATAATAAAAAATATGAAAATTTTTATTATTTAAAATTAATATAAAAATAGGAAAAAATATTAAATCAAATAAAAATATTAAATTTGATTAAAATTTTAATTAAAATAGATAAAATTTAATTAAAAATATCATTTTTTTTAATAATTTTTAATAAATTTAAGGTATTTTTGGCAATTTTTTGTCAATTTTGCGATTTTTCTATTTTATTATAAAGAAAAGTTCGTTAAGCCTATTGTGTTTTTTCGCCTTATCAAAAATCTGCTTTGTGACCTTCACACCTTCCTTTATGATTAGTTCATTATTCATGCCGAGCAATGTTTCAAACGCAACTTTGCCAAGATAATAGTTAGGCGAAAGATTGATAACGATAGGAAGTGCCACCTCCTTATCTTCCATAATCTTCACAGGCATATTTTCATTTTTCGCCCTAGGGAACTTTTTGCGTCTACGAACAAAAGAGACAAAGAGGATTTCCTCTCCACTATCAGAAATAAATTTGGCGTTAATCTCACATCTATCCGTCACAATCTTTTTAAGTGTGCGATATTGAAAAACATATTCCTTAACCACGCCGTAATCCTCTCCAGAATTTGAAAGCACTTTCTTTCTAAACTCGCCACTCTCTCCAACATACTCCAAAACCGAACTATTTTCAATAAGCACACAATCATCTATTTTCTTGATATTGTCAAAACTGAGAAAATACTCCTGCTCGCTTTCCTCATCGACAATAATATAGCCAACCTTCTTCAAAAGTTTAAAGTCAATGCAAGGCTTAAGCACATACCCCACACTCTTCTTCTCGTTTAAAGCGATAACCTTCTTTGCAATATTTTCCACAACAAACTCCTTAATAAAACGATATGTGGAAAATAAAAAATTAGAATAATCTAACAAAATTAGACAGTTTTTGCAAAAAGGAAAAGACAGATTAAAACGAACAAAATATTTTTAAAGTTTAAATTAATTATTAAAGTTTAAATTGAATAATAACAAAATAAAACATCAAAATAAGCAAAATTTAATAAAAAATAAAGAAAAAATCGCGATTTTTTTTGATTTTTTTGTGATTTTTTGTCATTTTTTGTTTTTATTTTAAATTATTTTAAAAAATATTAAATTTTAAATCACCTGAAAATTTATCTTATTTTGATTTTTTCTTAACATTTTCATTTAGTTTTTTCAAAACAAAGTCGCTTTCAAGCCCATGCACTAGACACGCTTCTTCCACTGTCTCCATTTGACTAACTGGACAGGATATGCAGTGCATACCAAAACCCATAAACACATCGGCAAGATTTTCATCTATTTCAAGCACCTCGCCTATTGTCATATCTTTATTGATTAAATCTTCTTTTTGTTTTTTCATTTTTCACCTCGCATGTTTATTATAACACTTTTCTCTTTCGTTGTCAAAATATATTTTCATTTACAAAAATTTCATACAACTTTTTTGTAAATCTATTTTTTATTCTTCTTATTCCTTTTTACCATCTTATTATTTTCTCTTAATATCCAAGGCTTAGAACAATATTTTATCTTTGTGGTTATTTACTTACAAAACCTACAAGCCATTTACCCAAACTCACACGTTGACATCAACTTATTATAAACCTAAACAATCTCTTCTTTTTCAAGTTTATGCTTTATTTTGTTTAAAATTTTCTTTTCTATGCGCGAAATATAACTTTGACTTATTCCCATGATGTCCGCCACTTCCTTTTGCGTTTTCTCTTCTTCGCCATTTAGTCCAAAGCGGTATATCATAATCTTTTGCTCGCGAATGTCAAGTTTACTTAGCACATTAAAAAGTATCTGCTTATCCGAACTCATCTCCACACCCTTCGAAACACTATCTTCGTCAAGCGGAATGATGTCGGCAAGTAGTAGTTCATTTCCGTCGCCGTCAGAAGATAAAGGCTCATCCAAACTTACTTCGCTTTTAATGCGAGTGTTCTTCCTTAACTGCATTAAAATTTCATTTTCAATGCACCGACTGGCATAGGTGGCAAGTTTGATATTTTTATCTAAACTATACGTTTTAACCGCCTTAATAAGTCCAATCGCGCCGATAGAAATCAAGTCGTCAAGTTCCATACCGCTATTTTCAAACTTCTTAGCAATATACACCACAAGTCTAATATTGTGTTCGATTAATTTATCGCGCGCCACCTTGCTTCCATTTTTAGTTTCTTCTAAAAGCACCAATTCTTCTTCACTGTCGAGTGGCTCAGGCAACGCCTCTTTGCCATTTATATAAAAGACAAAATTTTGCGCTTCTCTCCACTCTTCTTTGTGCAGTAGCCTAAACAAAAATAACTTTATTTTTCTTAAAATATTCATAAAATCCTCCTAAAAACGCAATTTTTTCGCTTTTTTCTCATTTTTATCCTATTTTTTCCAAATTTTTATCTTTAACTAACTTAAACATCAAACAAAGGAACTATTTAAAATCATCTCATATGACGAGAAATTTTTATAAGTTAATGCCAGCATTGGCTTATCGACGACCTCCTTTCCGCTGACCGACATTCTGTCAATTTCAAAGGTCAAAACCTTGTCGCCTTTACCGACAGTGTCAAGATGAATAAAATGCCCAAATGTAAACTTTGAAACATCCACCTTTTTCGTCAATAGTTCTATCGTCTTTTCCTGTCCAAAAATTTTACTGAAGAGATTTAAATCAATTATTGAAACAGGTCTATTTGTCAGCGGGTCAATTAAAAGGTTGCCAGTATCTAAAAATCCCTTGCACCTAACACGCTTGCCTTCAACCTCCAGTTCAACATCGTAACAAAGATTTTGCACCGCCTTTCGCTTATTTAAGAACTTTATAAGATATTTCAAGATAAGGTAAGTTAATGTTACAACGCCTAAGATAATCAGCGTGGCGATTTCGCCAAAACTTTGCTCGATAAACGCCACAACTCCTCCATATAAAAAAGTGGAAAATAGAAAGACCAAAAACACCTTAATAAAGGAGCGAATTGAAGAAAACTTAAAAGCCATATTTGTGAGAAGTATGCCTAAAAGAATTTTAATAAAAAATAGTGGCAATTTTCCAAGATGAAAGATAGGCAAAATTAATGCAACAACAGAAGCAAAAAGAGAAATCAAAAACAAAAATCTGCCTTTGATTTTCAGCACCATGGATGTGGTTTTAAATATCATTAAGTCAATCAAAACATTTTCTAAAAGCACATACTCAACAACAATCTCCATCCGCCCTCGCTTATAAACATAATATTTCATTTTAATCACATACGCCTTCAAAAAAAATAACAAAAAGAGAACTTTTTTCGCTCTTTTTGTCATATTGAAATTTAAAGCAAATATTAGCAATATCAAAATTGAAATAAAAAACGTAATTTAATTGTTTAATTTTAAATCATTTTTACTCTATCTAGTAACTGTCATAAATTCTTTCTTTTTGATAAAATTTATAATTTTGTCTCAGCAAAAAACAGCATAATCTTATAAAAAACAATAAAAATACAAAAAATGCCATTTTTATTGATAAAAAACAGCAATTTTTGGTAAATTTTATTAAATTTTCTACGAAAAGAATTTTATCTTCTTTTCCACCATCTCATCAATGCGCGAGATATAATCTTCGATAAACTTGCAATTCGGTTGACGCTCCAGCCTGTTTTCTAGATTAAAAACGCGCTTGCTTATTGCACCTGCGCCAACACCGATGACGGAAGAGACATCTTCCATGCTGTCGATGTTAAACATGCACACATGACCATCTCTAAAGTAACCGACATTTTCCAGTCCGCCAATTTGATGTTTTTGACGATAGATGTAATATGGTTTATATCCATTCTCTTGCAATGTCTTTTCTGCATAGTCCACCATCTTTGGCACATCTCGCTCAGACACCTGCGACTTATCCTCTTTGAGCGGTGCACCATTTTTAATCGTCAAAGTGTGCACCGTGATATTATGCGGAGCAAGTTCCAAAAGCGTGTTTATTGAGCGCTTGAATATGCCAAGTTTCTCGCCTGGAAGTCCTGCAATCATATCCATATTGACGATAAAGTCATATTCCATAGCAAGCATATATGCTTCAAAAATTTGCTTATTTGTCTGTTTTCTTCCAATTCTTTTAAGCGTGGTTTCACAAAACGTTTGAGGATTTATCGAAATTCTGTTGACGTTGTGTCGCTTCAAAATCTCCAATTTTTCACGCGTTATCGTGTCCGCTCTTCCGCACTCCACAGTAAACTCCGAAACAGGATAATTGATTTCGCCAAGGAGCCTATCAAGTTGCTTTGCGGAGAGCACTGTTGGCGTGCCACCACCAATGTAGATAGTTCGCACAATATAGGACTTATCTTGAATTAACTCCTTAACCGCTTTAAGTTCCTTTAAAACACAATCTAAATATGTATCCACTTTATCGGCAACCTTGCATAGTTCGCTTGAGATAAAAGAGCAATAGTTACACCTTGTTGGACAGATAGGAATGTTGATGAAAAGGTCGACAAGTTTATCGTTTTTTATAATGCACTTTTGATTTTTCATAATCTCATAGACAAGTTTTGCTTTATCTTCACTGACAAAATATTCCTTCATCATAACTTCCGGCACGATGTGTTCCTTAATCTCCCCGCGTTCCACCATTTCACGCATAAACTTGCATGGTCTGACGCCTGTCAGCGAACCCCATGGAAGCGTTTTCTTTGTGAGCGAAGAAAGCACTTGATAGAGATGATTTTTGAAAAAGCCTTTCACAACACTCTTCTCTCTCAGTGGACTTAGTCCAACAGGTATGGTGAAGAATTTTACGAACTCCTTATTTTCGCCATTAATCTCAATTTCAATCTTGCTTGTCAGTGTGCTATCCAAAACGCTGTCACTGTGGTGCAATAAGAAAGGCATGTCACCTTCTGGGTCAAAGAAGTTGACAAGGTCTTGCATCTCAACTTGGAAAGCCTCACTGTCACAAACAATCTTCATCATTCACTCCTATAAACTTTTTCCACGCCTTTGACGCTTTCAAAGGTCTTAATCGCGCTGTCGATGTCGCTCTTATCTTTCACTTCAATTATTATATCAAAAATTATATCATCTTTAACCTTTTTTGAAGAAAATCCTTTCAAATTCAGTTTCAAATTGCGTGCAACGTTGTTTATATAGTCGCTTGCCTTTGCGTCGCTGGAGACAACTTTGATGATTGCGGTGTATTTCGAATCAGAATTTTGCTCCCACTTCGCCGAGATAAGTCTTTCTTTCTCAAGATATTTAAGGTTTGGACATTCCTTCCTATGTATCGTCACACCTCTTCCGCGCGAGATGTAACCGATTATCTCATCGCCCATAACTGGCGAACAACAGCCAGCAAAGCGAATGAGCAGTCCGCTGTCGCCGTCGACAAGCACGCCGTCTTTATTCTTCTTAACTTCAATGATTTGTTCGGTGACCTGTTTTGATTTTTCCTTGTAGTAAAGATTGGTCAGCCTGCCGATAACGGAATTTACCTGAAGCGTTCCGCCACCAATTTCAGCGTAGAGCATTTCAGGAGTCTCCATCATATATGACGAGGCAATTTCGTTTAAATATTTCTCTTTTTCCGCCTTTGTGATATTGAAATTCTTTGCCTTAAACGCCTGTTCGAAGATATTTTTTCCAACGCGCGTGTTCTCTTCCTTAAACTCACTCTTAAAGAAGGAGCGTATTTTTGAGCGAGCGGACGAAGTTTTCACATATTTAAGCCAGTCACGCGATGGTCCTTTACTGTTTTGGTTTGTGATAATCTCAACAGTGTCGCCGTTGTTGAGTTCAGTTGTGATAGGATAAAGTTTGCCATTGATTTTTCCGCCGACACATTTATTGCCAATTTCGCTGTGAATGGCATAAGCAAAATCGATGACTGTGGAGTGGGCAGGAAGTTCCAAAACCTTACCTTTCGGCGTTTGCACAAAGATGCTTTCGCCGTATAGGTCGCTTTTCAAGGTCGCCAAAAACTCTTCAGGTGGAAGGTCGTTGGCGTTTTCCAAAATCTCCTTAAAGCGCGCAAACTTTGCGTCTAGTTTATTCGACTTTCTTCTCTCCTTATATATCCAGTGCGCAGCAATACCATATTCCGCGTGCCTATGCATATCAAAGGTTCTAATTTGAATTTCAAGTGGTCGGTTGTTGTCGGCAATTATGGTGGTGTGCAAACTTTGGTAGCCGTTTGGCTTAGGGTTTGCGATGTAATCTTTCACACGCTCTGGGATAGGTCTATAAATCGCATGAATTTTACCTAAAACCGAATAGCAGTCTTCAACTGTCGGCACAAGCACACGCATAGCGAGCAGGTCATAGACTTTGCCGAGCGTGATGTTTTTCTTTTGCAGTTTTTTATAAACGCTGTAAAAATGCTTTTGCCTTTTTTGAATTTCGCCTTCAATTCCAAGTTCGTGAAGAATTTTGAAGAGTTTACGCTCCACAATCTCCATCTGCTTCATATTGTCGTCGGTTTTTAAAAGCACATTGTTTTTAAGTTCGTTATACGCCTTTGGCTCAAGCAATTTAAAAGTGTTCTCTTCAAAAGATGATTTGAATTTCCCAAGTCCTAAACTTTCGGCGAGCGGAGAAAAAATATCTGCCACAATTTTGACAAACTTTTTGGTCTCCGCGTCCATAGGGAGTGTGATGCGTGACAAATCATAGTCAATCGTTGCAAACTTGATAATGACCACACGCATATCCTGGCAGATTGCCACAAACATACGCTTGATATCTTCCGCCTCACCGCTTTTTGAGATGGTGTTGACATTTCTAAGGAGTTTGAAAGTTTCAAAAAGTTTTTTCTGCGACTCGGTCAACTCATCGATATAGTTCTCCGCTTCCTCTTCTATAACTTTGTAGAACTGAAAAAGCAGGTATCCCATCAAGACTTCGTTCTGCATATTGTATTCTGCCATAATATCGATGACGTGGTTAAGCCTGTCGAGATTGATGTCCTCAACAACTAAACTATTAACCAACTTATTTTCATGTGGTGATAACTTAAAATTTTTCTTAATGTTATCTATAACAATTTCTCTCATCTTTACTCCGTAGATATTTTAGCAAAATTATAGAACAATTTCAATCACTTAACTTAAAATTATATGCGATAATTTAATAACTTTGTCTAAGATAGAATAGAAACTTTAATATTTTTATCGATTTTTATTGCCTAAGGTCGTCAATAACTGCAGTTTGTTGTAAAATTTCGACTCTTCAAGCGGTTTCTTAACATTTTTGGCTTCAACGTGACTAAAGAAATCTCCCTCTTCCTTTTTAATAAATCCTAACTCCAAAAAGGTCAAATATGCCACATAGAAGGTGTCGAATGTCACCTTACCTTTTAGTTTTGCCTCGTAAAAGTCGACTGGCGAATAAAATTTCTGCCCACCGCGAGAGACAAGCGCTTTAAAGACCTTAGCAAAACTTTCTCGCGACAAATTGACATTTCTAAACCTATTCTTATCCTCTTTAATTTCGGTTGGAAGATAAATCTCTGCATTTGTCACTTTCTTTATCTCGCTTAGATAGCCACTGTCAAGCACAGGAGACAAAAAGACAATCTTCTCAAAATTCTTCGCCCACTCCACGCCACGTGGCGCCAAAAGCAAACTGTTGTAACCTATAATGTTTTGGTCATATATGCCCATATGGAAGATATTTTCCTTCGAGTAATTTCGCGAAAAGGCGACATATTCATAGGCGTCAAAAGTGACAAACGCCGTACCATACACACTCTTTTCCGTGCCTGCCACAAAGTTCAAAAGTTCGTTCGGCGGATAATAGGCAAAATCCAAACTTTCGACATTGTCATAACAGAGTTCTTCAAACTGCACAGGATAAGTGTAGGTGTTGGCATTCTCGATTATGAAACCGCCTGCGTCGAAATAGGAAACATTTCCGCTTTTACCCTGCCCTTGAAATTCAAATATGAAAGACTTGTATCTTGAGAAGAAAAGAGCGTTAAAATTCTTTGCAAAATTGAAATAGACAAGTTGCAAATCGCCGATTTTAATGTTGCAATGTTGTGGACAATACTTCATCGGCAAAAGTTCAATCTTCTCAGTATTTGTTCTAAATTTTGGCTTTGGATTTCCGCATCCATATGGCTCTAAAAGTTTAAGTTCGCTTAAAAACCTATCGTCAATCTCTTCAAGTTTGATGTCGAGGTCGTAATATTTGATTGGAATAAACACATCGTCGTTGATATTTTGAAAGACGAAAGCGTTGACGCGTTTAGAAAACTCCTCATAGTTCTCTCTTTTAAGTGTGAGTCCTGCCGCCATGGTGTGACCGCCAAAGGTCTCTAAAATATCCGACATGGAAGAGAGCAGTTCGTGGATGTTGATGTCGTCAATACTTCGCCCTGAGCCATGCAAAACATCGCCCACTTGCGAGAACAAAAAGACAGGTCGGTTATACTCTTCCACAAGCCTTGCACACGCAATTCCAAGCACGCCCTGGTCCCACTTCTTCGACGCCAAAGTGATGACGCGCGTCTTAGACAAATCCATCTTCTTTATCGCCTTTTCCGCATCTTCCATGATAATCGAAGAAAGTTCCTGACGCTTTTGATTATGCCGATTTATCCTTTGAAGATAGGTCTTAATCTCCACCATATCTTCGCTCATATAAAGTTTCAAACTATCTTCAGCCCTGCCCATTCTGCCAGCCGAATTGATTTTTGGCGCAATCTTAAAAGCAATGTCGCTTGCTGAAGGATTAGATAACGAAACCTTGTTCTCTTTGAAAAGTTGTTTTAGTCCTATCGGCAGTTTGTCGAAGCATAGAAATCCACGCTTGACAATATTTCTATTCTCGCCCGTCAGCGAAACGATGTCGGCAATGGTGGCAATCGCAGCGATAGGCAAAAATTCCTCCGCCTTTTTCTGCCCGAGTAGCGCCTCTGAAATCTTATACGCCATGCCTGTTCCGCAAATCTCAGTAAAAGGATAGTCCTGCCCCTTGATTTTTGCGTTAAGCACCAAAGTCCCAGGCAAAATATCCGGAATTTCGTGGTGGTCTGTTATGATGATGTCTATCCCCTTTTGCTTGCAATACTCCACTTCGTCATGGCATGAAATACCGCAGTCGACCGTGATGATAAGGTCTGGACAAAACTTCTTCTCAATCTTGTCAATCACTTCGCGTGATAAACCATATCCGTCCTCGTAGCGGTTTGGTAAGTAAAAGGACGCATCAATTCCTAACCTTTTCAGCGTTTTCAGCATGATAGCCGTTGCACTGATACCGTCAACATCGTAATCGCCAAATATGAGAACCCTATCGCCTAATTCTTTTGCAAGTTTAATCCTTTCGCAAAGTTCCTTCATGCCTTTAATTAAGAACGGGTCCAAAAGTTTTCCAACTGATAGGTATTCCTCTATTTCCTCCTCACTTGCAAGCCCACGTGACAAAATCAAATACATCGTTGACGGTAAAACATTAAATTTTTCTGCATACTCCTTAACAAGAGCAGAATTTTGATTAAAAAACTTCTTAAATATCATTTTGTTTTACCTATTTTTCATTAATATTATATAAACTTTCCGCAAAATAATCAAGAGAAAATGCACATAAATATAAAAATAAATAAAAAATGCTTGCAAAAATCAAGCAAATATGTTAAACTTTAAGCGTTGCAACATATCACAAAAATCTTTGCTGGTGTGGCGGAATGGCAGACGCACGGGACTCAAAATCCCGCGAGGGCAACTTCATGTGGGTTCGACCCCCACCACCAGCACCAAACAAAGATAAAACGAACCTTGAAAGAGAACAATTCTCCCACTCAAAGTTCGTTTTATTTTTTAATAAAGATTGATATGGAAATATAATATGTAGCGAATGTAATTTTTAACTTTTATTTATTAAATAAACAAATTAAAAAAGTTTTTTATAATAATTTTTTACTTCATGATAACGTAAATTTTTGAAAAATATTTTGCCAGCAATAGTTGGGTTTAATTGTTTAACTTTACTTAAAGGAAAAGAAACGATTTCTCCATTGTTGGTGCATTGAGCCATATAAATAAAGAAAAGTGAATTTATTTTATATCCAGAAACTTTACTTTTCCTTCCTCGTTCTTTTCTCAAGGATAAATTATTTCTATTAATGGAAACAATACCATCTTTAATAACGCCACCCTTTTCTTCAATAAATCTTTTTAAAGCATTTGGAGTCCAAACATAATAAGGGTTTCTTCCTGCAGGTCTTATTTCGCCAACTATTTCTCCCCACATTGAAATCTGGTTTGCTGGCATCATAACTAAATATCCATCAGAATCCTCAGTGCAAACCACATCAGCATATTTCTTCGTATAGTTGTTTGTAACAGCAATATTTACACTTTCTACACTAAAATTGTTTTCATTACTCCCCATTTTTTCAAAAAAATTTAAACTTTTTTGCTCTTCTAGCATTTGTTTGAATTGTGGATACCTTTTTAAAAATTCGTCTGTTATAAGTATATTGCCATCTTCTTTGTATTTAGGCAAATCCGGCTCACTGGTTTTCGCCCCTGGTTCTTTAAATTCTATAGTATAAATATTTAGGTCTATAACTGTGATAAGAGCGCTATCTATTCCATTACAACCACCAGCCTGAATAAGCATTCTTGACTTATCGTCATTAGAATAGGCATATCTAGGATACAAACTATATGATTTTAATAAGTTTAATACATCCTCAGGTATAAAAGAATGATTTTCAAAACAATTAGTAAAAATTTTTAAATTGAACATATTAGCAAAAGTTTGAGCATATACACACTCACTAAAAACTGCTGATTGGATATTATGACCACTTTCATAACTTTTCTCTATTTGATGAGCTAAAGCAGGGCAATTTCCCCTTATTTTTTCAAGATTTATATCTTGTTTTGAAGATGCAGTATCCCATAATTTTTTTTCTTTCTTTTTTATTGTAAATCACTTTTAATGGAGAATAACTATAAAATTCTCTCATTATTTCTTTTTGTAATTTTGTTAATGGTATAACACTCATACATTTACCTCCAAAGCCATATTAGAATGAACTACATCAAACACTTTTTCGCTAATATCTAACCCAAGAATATCTAAAATTTTTCTGTTGATTTTATCTCTGTATCTACTAGGAAATTTTATATTCTCTTGAACTCCAACATTGTTTTTGGTTATTATAAAATTTGAAGAAATGTTAATCATCTCATTTGCTGTCTCTTTAAAAAATTTTTTATCTTCTGCTGTCAACATATCAAAAAATACTGGCAAACTTAACAATAATTTTTTCGGATAAGTTATTCCACCATCAAACAATCGCCAATACCAGTAAGCAAAAGACGAATTTATTAAACAAAAAACAAAATAGAATACACTCTCATCTTCAAACCTTAAAACTATTTGTCCCCGTCTATTCATTACTCCTTTTGAAGCTGTTGTATAATATCTACAAGTGTTAGGCATCGACAAAATATATTGCCCATATTGACTAACATATTCACCTAATGTGCTTTTGCTTTTATTTTGCCACGCATCCCAAACCACTTCAAGGTCTTTAAAGCATTTAAGATACATTTGGTGTTGTTTTGAAATTATTTGATATCTTTGACTTACAAATGATTCCAAAACATCACATTTCAATAATATTTTTCTTTCTATATTTTTAAATCTAATAAGCGGACTTATTTTAAATCCTTTAAAACCTTCCATATTTTCAACAACAGTAATTGATGCCCTCACAGAATTTGCTGTATTTGTATTAAAAATACCTTGTTTTTTACCACAAAAAATATTGCCGGGAACATTGTCAAACGAAACGATAAATCCATTATAATCATTCATAATTTCTCTTAACGGATAAAATTTACTGCCGCGTAAAAAACTATATGGTGATATTATCACCGAACTTTCACTTTGTTTTAAAATTTTTTCAATAAACATTGCATATAATTCTTTCGTTTTGATTGCCGTTTTTGTCTTATCCCAATCTAAAGAAAGATACTTAACTGTTGAGTAAGGTGGATTAGATATAACTTTACAATTTGCTGGTAAAGATATGGAATTTGATAAAAAATCACAGTGCACAGCATTAATATAGTCAGACAGGTCTTTGCCATATTTTAATAATAAAATAGTTTTACATATGCTTAGTGCCGTTTCATCTAAATCATATAAATAAAGCCTTCTATTTTTTATTATTTCAACAGCAGCATCTTGCCCAATAATTTCAAAAAAAGCTAAAATTAACTTACCTGTTCCACAAGCCACATCACAAATATTTTCGCCTTTTAAATCTTTAAACCAATTAGCCATCACATAGGCCACATCATCAGGAGTATAATATTGTCCGTTCACCTTTTTGTTGTTTTTATTCTCTAACGCCAAACCAATTTCGTATAGGTCAGCCAAATTTTGAATTTTTAAAAATTTATTTTTTGAGTTATAATAGTTTAATAAATAATAATTTATATACTTCCATGTTTCGTTCAGTCCAATTTCTGCAATATCTTTCCTATATGCGTCTATGTTATAATTGTCAAATTTTTCAAAATAGAAATTTTCATTAATATTTATAGAGGATAAAAAATCTGAATACTCAGCCCGTTTTGTCATAGTGCTAAGTTCTGAAAATTTATATAAATTAAGTTGTGCTTCCGCAATAAACTCTTTCATAAGTTAGTTCCTTTTTATTAATATTGAATATTATATCACATAAATTTTAAAATTGATACGCTTTTTATGTAATTTTAACTAAAACATAGAACGTTTTATAAAACCTATTCACACACAACTCTTCCCTATTTGTCTTAAATACCTCTAACTTCCGTTCACTCTTTCTCTAACTTTTCTAGGTAATTTGCGACATCTAAAAAAGTGCCGTCAAATTTAGGTTCATCACTTTCAAGGAAAAACTTGTCAGGTCTATCCAGTCCTTTTTCTAGCATTTTCTTAATCCTTTCGTCGTTTAGACAGGTTGGATTTGCGTGCTCTAAATTGAAATTATCTCGATAAATATACGCTTGAAGGTCGGCTTCCAACTTGTCGCACATATAAGCAAACTTTGCTTCTTTCGTTTCTCCGCTTTCAAATTCTTCAATCACTTTTAAAAATTTATCACTCTCGCTATCTTCAAACATTTTTTCAACCGCAATTCTGCCCGCCTCTTTCTTAGTTTTCGCGCCTTCATAGTCGAACATCGTGATATCGCCGATTAAAATTTCTTCGGTCTCATGAAGAGCAAGCATCAGCGCCACCTTTTCAATATCTAAATCTTCATACTCGTCGCTATGGGCATAGATAGACACTGCCAACATAAGCGTGCCGAACACATGTTCTGCAACACTTTCCAGCCTCACATCGCCCTCAACCGCCCAATACTTCCAGCCAGTTCTTATAACATTTTTCAGTTTGTTTGAAAGCATATAAAATTTCAAAATTTTTTCGCATTTTTCATTGTTATTATTAGAATTTTTCATATTTACTCCTAAGGTTTGTTTTCAATTTTCCATAAAAATATCTATAAAAGTTTATCATAAAAGTTTTAAAAAACGCTTATTTAAGTCTTAAAAGGCAAAAAGTTGTTTTGCTGATTCTATCCGCAATGTTTTTCGAAACCAAAAACAAATTGTTTTCTTTTCCTGCCTTTTCACTGCAAATAACACCAGTTGTCTTATTTAATATTCCGTTTTTTAAATCTTCCGCCGCTTTTGCCGTGTCATCATATTTTTGCAACTTACAATTTGGATAATTTAATTTTAAATATTTTTCGCACTGTTTTAATGCTTGCGTGTGAGAAGCGATTGCTTCTAAATTTTCAAACGACTTTTCGTCAAATGCAAAAAGACAGTGATTGATTTCCATTTCCACCATATCCACAATTTTAAACAAATTCGACTTTAAAATATCCTCACTTTCTTTCACAAGCCCTGCAATGTTATTTTTTAATGCAACAACTCCAAAATCAATTTCTTTGTTTATTAACACCTTTGCAACATTTTCTGAGGTTGTTAGCGGAATTTTTTTTGCACCAGCAAAATCTAGCATTTCAATAAACTTATCGGTGGCGAAATCATTATAACTATTTTTTATTCCCTGAAATCCAATAATCATTTTACCCTGCCATTAACATATTATTCGCTCTTTGCAACTAGATTGTAGTAGATGTCGCTCTCGGAAATTTCTTGATAGTCATTCAAAATGTAGTTGTCGATAAGCACATACGAATTTTGCAGGCGTTCATATGTCCACACCTCGCCTTTCAGCGGTTCGCCATTATCGTCAAGCATAATATTTCCATTTTCGTCCAAAACATTGTCGTAAATCACATTTCCGTCAGCGTCAACAATGAAGCCGTCTTGGTCTATTTGATTATAGAGCGCGCTGTCAAGAGCAAACATAAGTTGAATTTTGTTGGCGAGCGCAAAGTCAATGTTGTTTATCACAAACTCGCGCCCATTATGCGTGACAATCTTCGCTGAAACATAGTCGCGGTCAGTCACATCAACATGATTAACTCCAAGTTCAATTTCCTTTACAAACCCCTTTTGCTCTTCAAGCGTTCGGTTGTTTGTCAGAAAGGCGTTGTAAATGTCAAACACTCCGCCTTGCTCCACATTCAAAAAATCGCCCACTTCAATATTTTCATTTAAAATATTCAAATTTTTAAGTTCAATCGCATTTCCTTTATTTGAAATGTAACTCTCGCCGTTCGCCAAACTTTCCTTTCGAAGAACCCTTAAATCGTCGTCCAATATTAACACATCACTGCCATTTTGATATGCGAAAACTTCTTCTCGCTCCGCCACATGAATGACATAACGATTCGGAAAGATTGTTTCGATATTGACAACCTCTAAGTATGCAAAATTTTCGTTCTCCTGCACCTTTTCAGTGAGCCGATTTATGTATTTCCCCTTGCCGTCAAAAAGCACGCAAGCGCCATAGGAAAAATCTCCTGCTTCCACGATCTCTGTTTCGGTCAAGGTCAAATTTTTCGTCGTCGTGTGGAACTTGACCGTGACCGACGATAAAGCAAACAGCGTCCAAAACAAAATTAGAACAACCGCCACCACGCCTAAGCACACAGACAAAATTATGATTGCTTTTTTACTCAAATTATCCCCTTAAAATCTGAAAACGCCTACAATTTTAATCATCAAAATTGCAAAAATGCATTTTCTAACTATATTTTAATAAAAATCAACAAAAAATCATAATGATTTTAATAAATTTATAAAAAAACAAGCGTTATCCGCCTGCTTCATAAACAATAATAAATATTATTATATCAATAAACACTTTAAATTTTAACTTTTATAAATAATTAGTATAATCACATTCTTCTATTTCTTTACCATCTCCAAATTCAACTTTTCAAAAACGGCAAGCGCCTCGCTGTCGTATGCCGACACAAACTGCTCTCTCACGCGCCTAAGTTTGCCCTCTTCAATTAGGCAATTTATTAGGTCTTTAAATTTTAAATCTTTAAATAGATAAAAGGCAAGCGAACCAGGAATATTATTTAGTTCGTTGACATAGAGTTTTTGATTTTTCTTATCATAGATAAAGTCAATTCGCACAACACCAAAGCAATTAAATATCTCATAAACCTTATATGTAAGCATTTTTACCTGTTTTTTTAAGTTTTTATCAATTTTTTCATTATTTTTTTCGTGATTTTTTAAATATTTTTCTTCAAAGGAAAAAATTTGCGATGTCTTTTCCACCTTTTGCACTTCAGAAACAAGTGGCTCATTGTTCATATACACACATGCACAATTATACTCATCAATCTCTGAAAGGTATTTTTCCAGCAAAATTCGATTGTCAAATTTAGCACAAAATTCTACCGCCTTTTCTAAATCTTCTACACTCTCGCAAACACGAATGCCGATGGAACTACCAAGTCTAGCCGGTTTTAAAATCAGCGGAAAACCTATCTCTTTTGCAATATCTTTTTTAACCCTAGCCTTATTTTTTAAGTAATCGTTATAGATAAGCGGATAACTTTTCACCGACGGAATATTCCTAGACGCAAAAATGTCTTTCATAAAAATTTTATCCATGCACAGCGCACTTGAAATGCTGTTGGAACTTGAGTATGGAATATGACAACTGTCTAGTATGCCCTGAAGTCCTCCGTCCTCGCCAAACTTGCCGTGCGTGCAGAGAAGAGCAAAATCGACCGGCAAAAATTTGCTATACTTTCCATTTTTCTTCACTGCCAAATATGATTTACCAGTTACAAACGTGACATCCTTAACACCTTTTGCCAGCCTATCAAAATTTGAATAAATTTTAACATCCTTTAAATTTTCCGCGATATGCATAACTCCATTTCGACCGATATACACAGGAATTAAATCTGGACACACTCTTAAAACCTGCATGGCGGTAATAATTGAAATATCATGCTCCACGCTTTCGCCACCATAAAAAACATACATATTATTTTTCATAAATACCTCTTATATTTTTATGAAAATTATAAAAAATAGGTTAAAAAATACTAAAAAATTGATTTTTTTCTATATTTTTTCGAAAAATTTGAATTTTAATTGTAATTTTCGAATCTTTCTCATAATTCTATCATCTATAATTATCCGGCAAATCGTTTTCAAAAAGAATGACACTGTCTTTCGTTATCAACTTTTTTAATATCTCCTTTTGCTCCTTTCGAGACTGAGCATATGCCACATTTTTCATATCAAACTTTGCAGACCTTAAGCCCTCAGCGAGTGCGTTTTTATTCACTTTATTCATGATGATAACATAGTCGCAAACCTTGGCAATTTCACGCGCTATGTCGCGATTTATCGCATACTGTTCCTCGCCTAATTCCACCATGCCCGGCGTCACCAAAATCTTTTTTCCGCCGAACGAATCAAGCACAGCAAGCGCCTGCTTGAAGCCGTCATAGTTACTGTTATACGAATCATCAATGACGGTCGCATAGCCTTTTATAAGTTCCAAGCGATGCGGTATCGGTTTTAAGTTTTCAATACCACTTTTAATGTCCAATAGATTGACACCAAGAAGATACGCCAAACTCGACGCCACAACAATGTTGTCAACATTCGCCCTACCAAGCAAGTTGGCTTTAACAGTCACGCTCTTATCATCTATATGTAATGTAAAAATAGTCACGCCTTCCGATAACCCGACATCGCTAGCATACGCAAAAGAATCCTCCTTGCAAATCAAATATTTTTTCTTTTCGCACTTATCATACAGTCTCATGTTTGATTCACTTTTGGCATTGATAAGCATGAAATCTTTGACATTTTGGCATAGTTCAAATTTGGTCTTTTCCACATTTTCCAGCGTTTTAAAAGTCTCGATATGGCACTTCCCTACAGGCGTCAAAATACCATAGTCCGCACCAATCAAATTGCACAAAAAAGCAATATCGCCTTTATGTCTTGCTCCCATTTCGACAATAAAGAAATCGTCAAGCGGACTTAAATTTTCTAAAATAGTCTTACAAATACCCATCGGCGTGTTGTAACTTTTAGGCGTGGCGCAAGTTCTAAATTTTTTGCTTAAAATTTGAAGAAGAATGTTTTTCGTGCTGGTCTTACCAAAACTTCCAGTAATTGCTATCTTTCTGCACGGCATACTTTTAAGTTTTTCTTTTGCCTTTTTGATATAGTGGTGCATAATCAGTCTTTCAATCGGCAAGACCAAAAAATGAGATATAATTAGAAAAACCGGCAAGATTAAAACACCCACAAAAATCAAAATTAATTCAACATAAACATTGTGAATTAAATAAAAAATCAATAAAAATACCACAAAAATTAATAAAAAATCGCAAAAAATCGCTCTTATCATGCGTTTTGTGAATTTTATAGAGTTTTTGTCGCCGAAACCTAGATTTAGTTTGAGTATACGTTTTATAAAATTTAGTATGCGATAATTCTCCAGTTGATAGGTCTTAAGTAATGGCAACATCAAAAATGTTTCTGCCACCGCCACCAAAAACGCGAACAAAACATTCATCATCCCTCCTTCAAAAATGCACTCACACTTTTTAAAAATACATACCGATTATCATCAAAACAAAAATGCCCAGCGTCGTCAATCAAAATTAATTTGCTATTCTTTATCCTTTTATGTAAGTATTTTGCCATGTATAACGGAGTGGTTTTATCGTTCTTTCCAAAGACTATCAAAGTCGGCACTTTCACATCTTTTAAAAAATCATTTAAGTGCGTGTTGACGATGTTTTTAAAGGTCTTTTTCATGTTGTCACTTAACGCCAAATAGTCACAACTGCCCATGTTTGAAGTATCCAGCCTCAAACGCCTTCGCATACGATATTTCCAAACTTTAAAATGGTAACTAAGTCCGCGCCTTGGTTTAACTCCAGCGCTATCCACAAGCACAAGTTTGTTGACGCGACTAGGGCAAAACACCGAGACGAGTATTGCCACCCTACCGCCAAACGAATGCCCAATCAAATTTATCTTACGAATACCAAGTTTTTCGCAAAGCGACACGACCATTGTGGCATATGAAAAAATCGACCAACCTTTGATGTTCTTGTCACTCAGCCCAAATGGCGGGAAATCAATAAAAAGAGAAGAGGTCTTTATGTGGTCTTTACAAAAATACAGCGACTTGTAGCTTACTCCCCAACCATGCAGATAGACATTGACAACCTCATCCTTTCGCTTTATATACCTATAAAAAATTGGACTATTTTTATAAATAAACTTCATACATTCTCATTTTATGAAACTCTCCTATTTTAGTTACACGTTTATGTTTTTATAAAAATTTACTTTTCTTAAATTAAATTTGAAAATATAGTTTTTTATTAAAAATCTCCACTTTTTTTAATTAAAAATGTAATTTTTATCAAAAATTTTTGCTTTTTTTAATAAAAAATTGATTTTTTTAGTTATTTTCTATATATTTTTTATCTTCCAGCAATTTCGGAAGGTCGCCCGCACCTATAAAAATAGACGTGAAATTTGAGTACTCTACTTTTAAAAATTTCACCAATTCGTCAACATCGTCAAAATATTTTCGCCCTAATATTCTTGCCAGTTCTTCGCTGGATAACCCAGCATCTTCTTTCTCTCGTGCCGGAAAGGTTTTATAGAATATTACATTTTCTTCTTCTTTAAAAACCTCTATAAATTCTTTTAATAGTTCCTTTGTGCGAGAGTAGGTGTGCGGTTGAAAAATGAACACAACATTTTTATAAATTTTCTTTGCCGTTTGAAGCGTGTTTTTAATCTCGGTTGGATGGTGTGCATAGTCCACAATCACATTTTTAAAAACCTTCGACTTGACCTTTTCAAACCTACGCTTGACACCTTTGAAACTCTCTAAGCCCTGTTTAATCTCAAAATCGCTTACGCCTAAGAGTTTGCTAGTCCTATACGCCAAAAGCGCATTAACCGCATTCACATCTTCACATATGTTCATTTTAAGCGACATCACACATTCGTCATTCAAATATATGTCAAAGCACAGTTTTCCGTATCGGTGTTTTATATTTTGAATATGATATTCTCCCTGTCCGTCGATAGCATTCTTACATTTTTTTCGAAATTTATCAAACGAAGCAAGTTCATTTTCAAAGGTCTTAAAATAGTTAAGATGCTCTCTTTCAATATTTGTGATAACTCCAACATATGGTTTTAAATAAAGAAAATTATCATGATACTCACACGCTTCAGTTATAAAATATTTTTTATCGCCATAGATAAAACTTGTATTTTCTTCTTTTAATATCCCGCCTAAGTGCAAGGTCGGTTTTTCTTTTTTTAGGATGTTATAAATTAGAGCCGTCGTTGTCGTCTTTCCGTGGGAGCCTGCCACCGCTATAACCTTTTCGTAATATGAAGAAATTTCGCCGAGAAGTTCGCCACGCGTTATAATTTTTCGCTTAAACATTTTTGCAGTTTGAAGGTCAATATCATTTTCTCCAATCGCAGATGAAACCACAACCACGTCCGCCTTTTTCACTTCGCTTGGCATATGTCCATCAAAAACTTTTATGTTGTATTTTTCGAAAAAATCTAAATCGGTTGGCGAAATATCGCTACCTTCAACCTCGTGTCCATTCAACTTCAAAAGAACAGCAAGCGAACGCATAGATATTCCACATATACCTATAAAATAATATTTCATACCTTTTTATATGAAACTTGTTAAATATTTAATAAAATTATTGAAAATCGTTTGGAATATTTGCAAATTATGGTATAATTATCTTGACCATAAAGGTTAATTTAAAAAAGGAAGGTATAAGCAAATTGAAAATCACAGACATTAGAGTAAGACTTGTAAACAACAACGAAAAACTTAAAGCGGTTGCTTCCATCACAATCGACGATGAACTTGTTGTTCACGACATCAAAGTCATCAATGGCAAAGACGGATATTTTCTTTCAATGCCAAGCAAAAAAACTGAAGATGGAAAATTCAAGGACATCGTTCATCCAATCAAAACCGAAGTTAGAGAGAGTTTGAAGGAACAAATCATGGCCGCTTATGAAAAAGCACTTGCAAGTGAACAAGAATAAGTGTGATTATCAAAAAAGTATGCAAAACTGCATACTTTTTTTATTAAATTAAACATCTAAATCCTAAGAATTAAAAAACGCTTGACTACTACCCCCCCCAATGTTATAATAAGGATGATTTAGGAGGGAGATTATGAAAAGTTATTATTACACAAAAAATCCAATTGATATGATATTCACTGACAAAAATGAAGCAGAGGAATTTTATTCAAGAATTAACGACATAGCTTTAAATCAACTGCTTGAAGAAAATAATTTATATGGTATCACAAAAGAAAATAGAAATGAAACGAACAAATTAATTGAAGCTCAAAACAATGATTATATTAATAGAGAAGGAAAATTTACTGCCTCAAATTTCGTCTTTTATCCAGATGTTTTTGATGAAAATGTAAATAAAGATGATATGATGACAGATATTGCATACAACCCGAGCAGTTTATCAAACATATTCGCCACAGCCTATGATGATATGACATATAATAGTCATGCTGATAACTTACCTTCTTTCAGTGAAAGAGCAAAAGCACGGGATACATTAGTCCAAGCCGTAGAAAGGGGCGTCAATGTCGAAATATTAAAACTTCATCTTGCCAAAATCTTAAACGAACAAACCGCCGATATTAAGAAAAATGGCAAAAAGAGCATGTTTGCCATTACTGATATCGTGAGAACTGAAAACTTACTTTCTCATGCCGAAGAGCTTTCAAAAGATTTTTCTCCATATGATAAGCTTTTTAAAATGGGTGAAGAATTAGCGACACTCAAAGCCAAAGCTACAAAATTAGAAGGCGAAGAATGGGAAAAAGCACAAGATAAATACACTGATATGAAGATAGCGTTTAATAATGAATGTGCAAAATTTGATCCAGAAATGCTTCAAGATGTAGCAAATCACAGAAAACAATACTATGTAGAAGTCGATAAAAACATGGCGATGTCTAAAAATACTGCTTTCAATTTAGACCAAACCATACACACACCAGCTTACCAAAGTACTTATATTGTTGGATTTTACGTAAAAAACGCATTAGAAAAGCAAGAAAGAATGAGAAGCGAAAATAACTAAAAAATACAGCAAATGCTGTATTTTTTTCATAATTTATCTATTTTTTTGCCATTTTTTATATATTTTGAAATAATTTGTCTTATAGATTTTTTTTGACATTATCTTGTTTACATCAACTTTGAAGAATCTGTCGTCTCCACAACCTTTAAGATGTTTTCTTCTGCGCCGGTTTTAGCGTTGAAGTAGAAGTAATATGTTATTCCTTCTTTTTCACATTGATACTCATAGCACAAAACCTCTCTATTATAATCAAGTGGAGCAAGCACCAAACGCTTAGTCACAATCTTAAATCCACTTGGGATGGAAACAGATACATCACTTGCCGAACCTAAAGTTCTATCAGTGTGGTTCGTGTAGTAGGAAATCGCATCATAGCCGATGACATTACCATACTCTAAATCCACCTTAACTTTCACAAGGTCCGGATAGAGAATGATTCCATTTTCCTTTGGCGCGATGTTAAAATATGCTTGGTTGTTGAGTTCTTCACTCCAAACGATTTCAGGATTTTCGATGTCATTTGATTTTGCAAACTCTTTCGCTATCTTTTCGCCTGTCGCCATGTCTATATTTTTAACATCGCTGACATTTTGTCCACTGACAGTGAGAAGATGTCCGCCTTGTATGGTCACTTGTGCATATAATTCTTGATTGTCGCTTGTTATTACATCAAAGTTGTATGTTTGGAATTTTCCTTCCGTTCTGCCGTTATATGAATAAGAGGTCAAATCTTTAAAGACCTTGCCGAGCATTTCGCCAGCCTCTTCTTCTGTCACTTCACTGCCAGTTAAACCTTTAATTTTTTGGTTGACAACAGAGTCTGAGAAAGGTCCGTCGTAAATCATGGTTGGATAGTCAACATCGTTTGCCTTAATTTGATTGAAATCGACTGTGAAAGAGTTGAGGTCGCCATCCATTTCATTACTTGCCTTTAAAATGCTGTAACCATTTCGCATATCCATTGAAATTCTGTTTAAGTTATCTTTCATGCTGATGAGCGCCATATGAAGTTCCTGAAGCGTCGCAAGGTCGTCTTGCGATAAACTCTCGCCATTTGTCAACTTTTCTTCTAGAATTGTGGTATAGCCAGAAAGTTGATTGACAAAACTCACGCTCTCCAAAATATCATCGCCAGTGAGAGGCAAAAGCGCAATATTGTTTTGCATATTTTTGGAGGCGTCCGCAATCTCAGTCAACATCTTCTTTTGATATGTGGAACTTGAAGCATTTAAAAGTTTGCTCATCTCCATGTCGGCATTATTTACATTGTCAACAAGTTCGTAGTAATTTTTTTGATAGACGCTTTCAAGTTGCGTGCCATACGCGTCCACCTTATCCTGTGTCACGCCGTATGCAACGCCTAAACCTAAAGTGGTTGCACCAAGTATTGCCACCGCAAGCGACAAACCGACAACAGCACTTTTAAATCTTTTAATTTTAGATGATTTCTTTTCGCTCTCAATTTCGCATTTTTTGTTGGATTTTTTAGAATTTTCTAACTTTATTTGCGTTTTTTCTAAATTTTCTTGCGTAATTTCGCCACTTTTTAACTTTTCCATTTTTTACCTCCTATATTGCAAACACGTGCTTGCCGATTGTGACAACGGTCTGTCTCGACCATATCCACGAACTTGTGGCAGTGGCAGGGTTGTAATAATAGAGACTGCCATATGTAGGGTCCCAGCCATTCAAGGCGTCACGCGCTGCATTGTAAGCGGTTTGGTCCGGCTCTAAATTGATTTGCCCATCGGTCACCGCCGTGAAAGCGTATGGCTGGTAGATGACACCTGCGATGGTGTTAGGGAATTTCTCACTTTCCACCCTGTTTAGTATCACCGCAGCCACCGCTACTTGCCCAACATAACTCTCACCACGCGCTTCAGCATAGACGCATTTTGCTAAGAGATATAGGTCGTTATTAGATGTTGACGAACTATCGCTTTTGATAGTAAACCCAATTGCTGCCGCTGTCTGCGGACCAACTATCCCGTCCACTTGAAGCCCATTGTTTTGTTGAAATTTTCGAACCGCCGAACGCGTCAAACTGCCATAGATGCCGTCAACACTACCTGTGTAGTATCCCCAGTTTTTAAGTCTCTGTTGAACAAGACGCGTCTCGCTTGTTGAGATTGCCGCCGAAACCACGTTTGGCATTTGATATGTAATCACTGCGGTCGTGATTGCTCCAATACCAACAATCGCAAAGATAATTGCAAAAGTTAGTGCTAAAATTCTTCTTTTCATTTTTTTTTTTTTTTATCATCAAATTATCAAATGAATTTTTTCATCCAATGATATTATTTATAATTTCCCAAATTTTTGAAATATACACATAATTTTCAGAATTTTTTGTTTCTAAAAAGCAAAATGGCGGATAAACCACGCACCACCAGTTATCTCCATCGCCAGTTCCAAGAGCAAGAATGATGGCATCATAAAAACCTTCTTCCAAAACCAAGTCGCCATACTCGCGCGTTGGAAATTCTTCAAATGAGATATAAGCCTTAGATGTGTATGTGAAACCATTTTTCGTTAAAACCTCATCCGCCACCGCCTCAATATCAGGTAGATGCTCACTTAAAATTTTCTCCGCTTCTTCCTTTGTCTCTGCGTCAGATAAAAGTGGAATTAAATATTCCACCACCTCGTCCTTGACCTCATACTTAACATTTTGGTCCTCCGCCGAATTGGAGTTGGCACGAATATGAATTCTAAAATATTCCTCATTCGAACTAGAACTTACATTCCCACAAAAGACAATGATAAGCGTGATTGCAACCACACAAACAAAGGAAACTAGATATTTCATACGCACCTCTTCTTTTAAATTTTGACCAAAAAAAACATATAATTAAAGAAAAAAGTGCGAAAAATGCCTTAAAATCAAGAAAAAATTGAAAATATGCGTGATTTTGCTTAAATTTTTAAAAAAATATATTTTCCTATTGACATAAAACGTCTCATATGTTAAAACATAAATATGACCAAAGAAAGTATAAAATTGAAAAACGGCAAGGTTGTCTCTATAAGTCTTTTGCCTACAAAAGATAAATATTTTGTCACAGCCCTAGACACGCAAAACAACATTGTCGGCAAATGTATTTTTGAAATAATAGAACGCGAAGTCAAGTTTTTAGAAAACACAAAGTTGAAAAAGTTTGAAGGAAAATTCTTAATAAAGGATACAAATCTTTTAAATAACACTGCTACTAGCCAAATCGTAGATGAAGCATATATTTATAAAAACAACCTTTCAAAAAATTCAAAAGTTAAAATTTGCCAACTTGATTTAATAGAAATCACCGATGAAAACTATTTCAAAGTCGGCTTGGGCAGTTTGATGTTTAAGAGAATGGAAGAGTTTGTCAAATCTCAAAATTGCCAAGAGATTGTCGGCTGGTTCTATCCAAATGGGAGTTTTTGGCACGGAGCAAGTGATTTCTACACCAAAAACGGCTTTACTTTTGAAAAGGAAGAAAATAAAATCGTATTAAGAAAAAGCAATCTATCAAAAGAAAAATAAAACCTGCTAGTTATAGCAGATTTTTTTATAAAAATTAAATAATATTAAAGAAAATAAAGTTATTTAATTGGTCTTTTGATAATATACGATAACGTTGGTATCCTCAGCAAGCGGAAAAGCAATATCAGGATTTTGAAGCATCAAAACATCCTCTCTCACTTTAAATTGCTTTGCAATATCCCATGCTTCCATGCCAGTTTTCGCGTAGATAAGTTCGATTGAGCAATCTCTTTCGATGACATCTCCAGACAGGTTTGCGTCACTTATGACGGCACAGATTTCGTCGCAATCGTAACTTGCAAAGATTCTTAATTTGCCGTCGAAGAACAAGTCTCTACCCTTCTTCGCAATCACGTCGACATCATTCAAAACTGCACATATGTTGATTTCAGTATTTTCGCATGAAACGCTTGTTTTGTCACTGACAACAAATGGCACTTCCATCGTCACAGAATGAAGAGAATTTTCTTCGTCATTGAGATAAACCACATTTGCCTTCACCACGCCCTCAACAAAAAGTTCGCCGTTTTGGATATAAGAATTAGAAATTGTGAGATTCGTGCCAGCCACAAACAAAAGTTTGTCAACTCTTGGATGCTCTTCACCTAAATTCAAATTTCCGTCAATCTTAGTTTCAAAATAATCGCACTGCAACTCTTTCGTCATGTCAAAGGACTCGGTCGAAACCTCCATACCCTCTCTGCAACTATAAAGGTCTTTGATGACACTGCAAGGCTTTTCTTCAAACGCACACACTTTAAGGCAGACAGGAATGTTGGTTTTAATTAAAACTCCACGCTCTTGCTCTTCAACCTCGCATTTAACTTGGCTACGTTTGACGAACGCCACTGCTTCGGCAACGGAATCTCTGGTCACTCCGTCAAGTTCCACCTCTTCTTTGAAATTTTCGCTTAAATATGAGGTTTCATAGCGGTCGTTCTCTGTGAGATACAAAAGTCTCCCAACCACCTCGCCGCTGACAGCAACAAAGTTGTTTCCACATTCCACATTCTTAACTGACACCGACGCATCGCAAAGCATAATCTTTCTCACTGGCTCTTTGATGGATACTTCGCTGTCAACCGAGAACACGCTTGACACATCGCCCACATATGTGCTGACAAAAATCTCTTCTTTTTTAGCACAGATATTGTCGTCATTGACATCAATTGTGGAGATATCTTTGTTTGTTATCACCACGCCCTTTTGTACAAGCCTACAATTAATTTTGACGTTGGAATTTGTGGCACTCTCAATCGAATAGTCGACAACCTCGCACGAAATTTGCACCTTGTCGCCGACCGCCAAGTTCTCGTCCTCAATTTTGGAAGAAAACGGACAGGTATAGTTACTTGTCACAATCTCGCCGTTTGCCGATTCATACAAAATGCAAAAGTCGATGTTGCCTGTGTAGTTCACAGAGCCTGACGCCACCTCCACATTTTCGACTTCAGCCGAGTGACAAACAGAAAAAATCTTGGTTATCTCGCCTTCGACTGGCACATTGCACTCTACATTAAACTCGCTCTTTGGTAACCTTCTTTTCTTTACCACCTTAAAAGTATTTTTCTCAAAAGACATAACACCTCCAAAACACTCACTTGTTTGATATGATAATATATTGAAAAGCGGTTTAACTTAGAACAAAAATGTTTAAAATTTTTCTTTTAAGTCAAAAATAATAGCGAGGATATTATGAGAAAAGCGATATATGGTTTAAATGAAATTAAAGATAAAATAAAAAATTTGAAAGGTCAAAGCGTGACGCTCTCGATAAATCGCGGACGAAAAAAGATAGACACCGTAACTGCCACGATTAACGATGTCTATCCAAGCGTTTTCACAATTAAAGTGGATGAAAAACTGCAAACCTTTTCCTATTTTGATGTGCTATGCGGAGATGTTGTGTTCGATAACTAATTAAAAGTCTTTACCATCCAGCGAACGAGGATTGCCATTTCTAAAATGCTTATGTGCGCCTCTTTCTAAGTCAGTTTGCGTAAATGCATTTTTGTCATGATGATAGTTTGTTCCATCTTCAATTATCTTACGAATGCCAGCGCGAACTCCTTCCTTGTGCGCTTCTTCTTGTGCTTTCTTTAATTCTTCTTCATATTCAGCACGCTTTTTGTCGATTATAGCGTGAAATTTTTTGTTTTCTATATTTAAAACTTGTTCTTCAATTTCTTCTTCAGACAACCCTGCATCTATATATGGTTCACTTAACTCTATCAAATATGATGCAAATTCTTGATGGATTTTGTTCATCTCTTCACTGCCTTTAACAAAATTTTCAGCAGGATAACTTCTCACTCTTTCATAAATTTCTGGTTCTTTCGTTTTTTCTTCACTTTCAGTATTTTTTGCTTCAGTTACATAAGTCTCACCATTTTCTTTAGCAATTTTAGCGTTAATATAATCAAGCACCCCTTGCCTAATAACAGAAAGAGAACTATCTTTGTCGCTTATGGCTTTTGCTTGCATATTGTTCATTGCCTTTTTATTTAAACTTACAAAATCTCCAACTGTGGTTATTCCTCTATCTTTTAAATACTTCGAAAATTTCAATCCCTTATCAGTTTTTGGAACAAATATATCTAATGGTGTTTCATCGTGAGCAAATTTAACTTTAAGGACTGGGTCGATTTTTTTATAAAACTTTCGCTTCATTTGTCTCGCTTTGTTACCTTTTGGTTCATCAAATAAATTAGCATAACTTTTGCCCGCTATCAAATCTTCCTCATGCTCTGAGTGTTCTGGTTTGTCCACCACTGCCTGCTTGCCAAGAACTGAACTATCAATTTTTGCCATAACCTCTTTGTTATAGATTACATGCGCCGCTTCAGATAAATTTCTAATAAGTCTGTTAAAATTTTCCTTTCGCACTCTTGCTTCACTATCCATAAATGTTGGATTGAATTTGGTTAGCATATATTCTAAATTTTGTTCATAAACAAAAAACTCTGGGTAACTTTTAAAACATTCAACCGCTTTTGTTGAATTACACTCTTTGCTAACTTTCAATCTTCCTGCATGCATTCTACTTGCAAAATCTACAGCATCCTTTGCAGTTGACCATCTCTCCTTTTGTAATATAATATCAACCCAATACTGAATAGGTTGATCAGCAAACGAAATACGATTAGTTCCCATAACTACCTCCAATCTACGTTTTAGATTATATCACACTCCCCCCCCACTTGTCAATAGGCAGTTTTTATAATTTACATCAAATTATAAACAAATCTATAAAAATAAAAAATCTTACAAATCAAAAAGTGTAAGATTATTTAAAAATATAAAAATGAAAGTAAAAATAATTTAAATATAAAGAGTGCTTTTCTCTATATTTTAACAAATAACACGACTCAACACCCCATTTTGTCAAATCAAACTAAATATTTTTCAAAACCCCTTGACAACTCCCCCCCCCGATGTTATAATGAGATTGAAATTCAAGGAGGAAAATATGAAAAGTTATAACGAAATAAAATCATATAACGAAATTTATAAAATAAACTATAAAACCAATGAGATAATAGACCGAGAAACAGGTAAAGTGCTCAAATTTTCAGATAGTAAAGCCGACAAACTTCAAGAAAGAGAAATTTGGTATAATCTTGCTCTTTACAGATTATGCACTTCACCAGGAAAACATTTAGTTGGAGATGAAGCACAGGATGCTTACAATGCACGCATAACCGAATTAATGATACCTATAGTAGAAGATTTTGAAAAATTGGTAGCGACAAGTACCACAAAAAAAGGTGTAAACATATCAGGAGAACAAATAAAAGCACTTGAAGATAAACATTCATCGGAATTCAAATACACAAATGAAATAGTAAAATGCTTAACAACAAACCCATTTGTTTTAAAGGGAATAATTGACTATACCTTAGAAACAGATTTAGATTTAAAGCAATTTGGCGATTTATCTCTTTTTGGATTTACAACCACTCACCGACCAGTCGATGTTGAAATCAAAAGATAAAATAATTGTAAAATCTTATTGCAAAAAATTTCTCAAACAAAAAAGTCAAACAAAAATGTTCGACTTTTTTTGTTATTTATATATAACTTTTTATGTAAATAAACTTTCAATTAAACAATCATATTAATTTGTTTTATTTATAAGAAATCAATTTATATTTTTATAACAAAAAACCTAGATAGTATATTTCTATATGTCTAGGCTTTTTATTATTAATTTTTAATCAACATGCATTATCACAAACATGCAAAATTTGCTTACTTCTTTCTTGGATATTTGATATTTGCTTGCGCTGCAGCAAGGCGTGCGATTGGCACACGATATGGCGAGCAAGAAACATAGTTAAGTCCAATTCTATGGCAGAACTCAACGGATGATGGGTCACCACCATGCTCACCGCAGATGCCAAGTTTGATATCTGGACGAGTGCTTCTTCCAAGTTCAGCAGCAATTCTCACAAGTTTACCAACTCCATTTTGGTCAAGGCGAGCAAATGGGTCGCTTTCAAAAATCTTCTTTTCATAGTAAACATCTAAGAATTTAGCGGCATCGTCACGAGAGAAACCGTAGGTCATTTGTGTTAAGTCGTTTGTTCCGAATGAGAAGAATTCCGCATATTTTGCAATTTGGTCAGCGGTGATTGCGGCTCTTGGAATTTCAATCATATTGCCGACTTTATACTGCATCTCCACTTTCTTTTCTGCAAGAATTTTATCAGCGATGTCAGTTACGATGTCCTTAACATACTTAAATTCTTTGCTGTCGCAAGTGAGTGGAATCATGATTTCAGGAACAACCTTGTATCCCTCTTCCTTTTCAACCTCGATGGCAGCGGTGATAACAGCCTCGGTCTGCATTCTTGCGATTTCTGGATATGTGACAGCAAGTCTAAGTCCGCGGTGTCCCATCATAGGGTTGAATTCGTGCAAACTTTCAACAGTTGCCTTCAAACTTTCGAAAGTGAGTTTCATCTCTTTTGCAAGCGCTCTAATTTCGTCATCTTCGTGTGGTAAGAACTCATGAAGAGGTGGATCTAGGAAACGAATGGTCACTGGACGACCTTTCATAGCCTTGAATATTCCCTTAAAGTCTTTCTTCTGCATTGGAAGAAGTTTTTTAAGAGCTTTTTCTCTTTCAGCAGTTGTGGAAGATACTATCATTTCTCTAACAGCTGGAATTCTGTCTGCTTCAAAGAACATATGTTCTGTTCTGCATAGTCCAACGCCCTCTGCACCGAATGAGAAAGCAACTGAGGCATCACGAGGATTGTCAGCGTTTGTTCTTATGTTTAATTTTCTATATTTATCAGCCCACTCCATGATTGTGGCAAATTCGCCAGAGATTTTAGCAGACTCTGTTTCAATAGCACCATCATAGATTTTACCAGTTGAACCATCGAAAGAAATTACATCGCCTTCCTTATATTTCTTTCCGCCAAGTTCAAAAAATTTTCCGTCATCAGCGAATTTAATAGCGGAGCAACCTGCAACACAGCAAGTTCCCATACCACGAGCAACAACGGCAGCGTGAGAGGTCATACCGCCACGAGCGGTTAAGATACCTTGGCTTGCAGCCATACCTTCAATATCTTCTGGGCTTGTTTCAAGGCGGACAAGCACAACCTTTTCCTTCTTTCCTTGCTCTTTTGCCTTTTCAGCGGTAAAGCAAATCTTACCACTTGCAGCGCCAGGAGAAGCAGGAAGAGCCTCGCCTATAACTTTTGCCTTCTTAAGAGCCTCAGCGTTGAAAGTTGGGTGAAGAAGCGCGTCAAGTTGTTTAGGGTCAAGCATCAAAAGTGCTTGTTTTTCGGAGATTTTACCTTCTTTCACAAGGTCAACAGCAATTTTGAGCGCAGCCTTTGCTGTTCTCTTGCCGTTTCTTGTTTGAAGCATATAGAGTTTGCCCCTTTCAATTGTGAACTCCATATCCTGCATATCTTTATAGTGGTCTTCAAGTTTTGTGGCAATAGCAACAAATTCCTTGTAAACTTCTGGATTTTGTTCTTCAAGTTTAGCGATTGGTTGAGGTGTTCTAATTCCAGCAACAACATCCTCACCCTGTGCGTTCATAAGATATTCGCCATAGAGCGTGTTCTCGCCAGTTGCAGGATTTCTTGTGAAAGCAACGCCTGTGCCAGAGTCCTCGCCCATGTTACCGAACACCATCGATTGAACGTTGACAGCCGTTCCCCAACTGTATGGAATGTCGTGCATTCTTCTATATACATTTGCTCTTTCGTTATCCCATGACCTAAACACCGCTTTAACTGCCTCAATAAGTTGAACCTTAGGCTCCTGTGGGAACTCTTGTTTTTGACTTTCTTTATAGAGTTTCTTGAAGAGTTTAACAATCTCTTTCAAGTCTTCAGCGGTTAAATCTTTGTCGTATTTAACACCCTTTTTCTCTTTAATTTGGTCTAAAATTCTTTCGTATTTAGACTTGTCCTGTTGCATAACAACATCGCTGAACATTTGGATGAATCTACGATATGAGTCATAAGCGAAACGTGGATTGTTTGTGAGTTTTGCTAAGCCCTCAACAACCTCATCGTTAAGACCTAGGTTCAAAATTGTGTCCATCATGCCCGGCATGGAAACTCTTGCGCCCGAACGAACGGAAACAAGCAGAGGGTTTGTTGGATCGCCAAACTTTTTGCCTGTCATCTTCTCGATTTGAGCAAGTTTTTGATAGATTTGAGCCATGATGCCATCGTTGATTTTTCTTCCATCCTCATAATATTTTGTGCAGGCTTCGGTTGTGATGGTGAAGCCCTGTGGAACAGGAAGCCCGATTTTTGTCATTTCAGCAAGGTTTGCACCTTTTCCGCCAAAGAGCGCTTTGTTGTTGCCCTTTGCTTCTTTAAAAAGATAAACATACTTCTTCATAAAATCTCCTTTTTAGTTACGAATTAATTATACAAAAAAATATAGCGAAAAAGCAAATAAATTCGCTATATTTTTCAAATTTTTTGTGATAAAATGATTTTTCTCTATAATTTATTTATTTTTACAAAAAATTTGAGTGAAGAACGAAAAGTGAAGGGAAGCCGTTGGCTTCCAGTGAAGAACGGTGGTAAGATTTATAAATATATTCAAATTGCAAACAAATTTTTGTAAAGCAAACTTAAATTATAGAAATAATTAAAAACTTTAATTTTTATCTTATTATATAAAAATTTCCACAACTTTTCTTTCTTCTTTTTTATTTCAAAAATCTTTGATTTTTGCTCTTCCCTAACTCTTCACTGGAAGTCGCAAGACTTCCCTTCACTCTTCACTCTTACTTTTTTAATCATCGCTCTCAATCACGTTCTCGATATACTCCAAAATTTTATCTTTTCCGAAAAAATTGACGCTTGAAAATGGCAAAATGATTTCTCGGCGGATGTTTAGAGTTTTGGCAATCTTTGATAGACTTTGCGGTATTTTGCTTTTGGCAAGTTTGTCTACCTTTGTGGCGATAACCATGAATGGAATTTGGTAGTGCATCAAAAATTCTATCATCATCCTGTCAAGTCCGGACGGCTCGTGACGGCTGTCGACCAAAACAAACACCGTTTTAAGCGAGGTGGACGAAACGAGGTATTTTTCCATAAGGTGCGCCCAGTTTGCAAGGTGTTTCTGCCCTGTCTTTGCGTAGCCATAGCCAGGAAGGTCAACAAAACGAAAACTATCATTTATCAAAAAGTAGTTTATCATCTTTGTCAGCCCCGGCGTTGAAGAAGTCTTTGCCAAATTCTTCACTCCTGTGAGCGCGTTGATAAAAGATGACTTGCCGACATTGCTTCTTCCAACAAAGGCAAACTCAACAACATCATCATTTAAAATCTTCTCTTCACTGACAACACTTGTCAAATATTTGGCGCTTGTGATTTTCATAATTTGATTATATCATAAAACAAATCAAAACTGCCAACAAATTTAAAAAAATGCCATAAAATCTATGGCACTTTATATTAATTCTTCTTTTTTGAAATTGATTTTAAAATCTCATCAACTTTCTCATCAATCATCTTTAAAAACTCTTCTCTTTTCATTTTTTCTCCCTTGTGATTTCAAAATCTTCAATTTTTTTGATTAACTCTTCTCTTTTTGCATCACTTTTTGGTTTGTCCTTTGCTAGTCTTTCAATCTCTGCTTTTTCTTTGTCGATTTTTTCTTGAACTGCGGCCAATGCTTCATTGCAATATTTTGCGTATTCATCGTCAACTTCTTTACGCCCTTCAACTTGTTTAAGTAAATCTCTTTTAACAAAACCAACAGCCATTTTCACAAAGCCTTCATCTTCAAAGCAATCTGTTTCTAAGCCTAAAAATTCATCTGCTGACATATCTTCAAGTGTATATCTATACTTATCTTGACACATATTTTTATCGTGGTCAACTATATACCTTTCACCATTCTT
This sequence comes from uncultured Clostridia bacterium, assembly GCA_944377825.1. Classification (GTDB taxonomy): domain Bacteria; phylum Bacillota; class Clostridia; order Christensenellales; family UBA1242; genus Caccovivens. The sequence goes on from CALWGA010000050.1 coordinate 66,415, forward strand.
TAATGTGACACTTGCGATGCCAGGAATACGAGTAAACTGTATACCATCAGAAACTATTCGGCCTTTTCCGCTAACGTCTCCAAAGCCACCTGCTTTTTCAAATCGCTCTGTCCAAAGAGCGCGCTTGACATCAACATACGTCCAACCATCTTGCAATTTAACAGATGCTAAACCTTCACTAAAACCTTTAGCATCTTCAAATCTTTCTTCCCATAAAGTATGCCTGAAACTAACAAAGGTGTAAGAGCCATCTTCCAATTTAACAGGTGCTAAACCGTCGCAGAATTTTCCAACGCCTTCAAATCTTTCTTCCCACAATGAACCATCTGGATTTTTGTATGTCCACATTGTTTTTGTTGTTTTTCTTAACCCTTTACGCACCTTTATCTCAACCTTTACTGGCTCAGGGTATTTAAATTCGCTTAATTCCATAATTTTCTCCTTTTTCTTGTTTGCATTATAGCAAATCCCCCCCCCGTGTCAAGAGGTTGGAGAAAATTTTTCAAAAATTTTTGTTTTTTAGATTTGTCCTATATTTTTTTGTAATTTAGTTGTTAAAATTTTTTAAGTATTGTATAATGTAAGCATGCAGAATTTTAA
>CALWGA010000051.1 GCA_944377825.1 uncultured Clostridia bacterium
GCTCGTATCGAGGGAATTAACCATCCACTTCTTGAAAAGATTTTCAATGTCTATGCTCCAAAATATGCCAATCGCGCAAAGGAGAAAGGACAGGGCGGTGGTTACACTCGCATAATCAAACTCGGCAATCGTCGTGGCGACGCTGCAGAAATGGCAGTTGTTGAACTTATCTAAAAAAAGAGAACGAATTTTCGTTCTTTTTTTGTTGCAAAATTTGATATTTTCTGTTATTTGCTAGAAATTTTTGTAAAGAGTATGATATATTATATGTAGGAGTAACAATATATTAAATGAATTACAAATAGAAAATATCAAAAGTGCTGAGAAAGTTGTTTTTACAACATCAAGTTTAAATAATCAACCAAGAAGCATTTGGGTAGTTCCTAGCAAAATAGAAAAAAATAGGATTATTCTTTCTAATATACAAATGTCTAAAAGTTTTGAAAATATAAAAGAAAATCCAAAATGTTTTATAAATGTTCTTATGCCTGAACAAGACGATTTACAATATAAAATAGAAGGCATTGCAAAAATTTATTATAAAGGGAAATTGTTTAAGGAGATAAAAAATTTTGAAGAATCCGAAAATCTTCCTCCAGAGTTAAAAGTTAATGCAATAATTGTTATTGAATTGACATCCTTTGAACAATCTAATGGTTGAATTTTATAGCATAATTTTTTAATATAGAATATAAAAGACATATTCAACTATAAGTCTTCAATTTTTTGTTTCTATCTCAACACAACAATCTCTTCTTCAAGGTTAAGATTGGTTTTTCTTTTGATATAGGAGATGAGTGCGAGAACGTCAATGGCTTTGGCGTTATGTTTGTTTATGATAAAGCCGGCGTGCTGTTGGGAGATTTCCGCTCCACCGATTGTTGTGCCTTTAAGGTTTAAGTTGTCGATTATTTTTGCGGGGAAGATTTCGCCTTTGCGCTTAAACACACTTCCAGCGCTCGGATATTCAAGCGGTTGTGTGTTTTTGCGACATTCAAAAAAATATCTTTGTTTTTCTTCAATTTTCATCTTATCTTCGCTTTTCAAATGAATTTCTGCGCATATAATTATTCCATCGATATTTGATGTGCGGTAGGAAAAATTTAGGCTGTTTTTATCTATCCACATAACTTTGCCATTTTTCAAAACCTTCACTCTCTCAATAAACTCGCCGATGGAAGAGCCGTATGCACCGCCGTTCATATACACAAGTCCGCCAAATGACGCAGGTATGCCGTAACTCCACTCTAAGCCAGAAAGGCAGTTATCTAAACAATACTTATTTAGAAAAAACAAGTTCACACCAGCGTCGACTTGCAGAAAATTACCATTCTTTTTGATTTTTTTGAAATTTTTAAGCGAAATTAAGATGATTTTCAAATCATAGTCTGGAAAGAGCACGTTGCTTCCATTTCCCAAAATGAAATAGTCAAGTCCATTTTTCTTGCAGTCCGCTATCACCTTTTTAAGTTCACAAACGCACTTTGGAAAAAGAATTGTTCCCTTTCCGCCGATTTTGAAAGTTGAGTAGTTTTTTAAGTCTGCGTTTTTTATTTTTTCTACATATTCGAACATATATTTATTTATGAAAGTGCCACAAAAAGTGCAAATTTAAGGCAATAAGTTTGACAATACAAAGCGAATAGATTAAAATATCAATATGAAAGCGGTTGTTCAAAGAGTTAAAAGTGCGCATTTGTCAGTGGACGGCAAAACTATATCACAAATTCAAAAAGGGCTTGTGGTATATTTCTGTGTGGAGAAGGGCGACACGGAAGATATGTTAAACTTTTTTGTGAACAAAATATCAAACTTGCGCATATTTGAAGATGAAAACGGCAAAATGAACCTAAGTGTCAAAGATGTAAAGGGCGAGATTTTGTTGATTTCTCAATTTACGCTTGCTGGCGATGTTCAGCACGGCTTTAGGCCATCCTTTACCACCGCGGAAGAGCCAAAACGTGCGAATGAGTTATATTTAAAACTTGCGGGTCTTTTAAAAACCACAGTGCCAACAAAACTTGGCGTTTTTGGTGCGGACATGAAAATTATACAAGAGAACGACGGACCTGTCACAATCATAATATCAAAATAGAAAGTTGTTTGATTTGTATGGATAAAGGATTAAATTTTTTTAAATTCTTATTTAAAATTTTGCAACACTACTTAAATTTTTTACAACTCCAACAAATATTCACAACTCAACTTTTTTGCGTTTTTAATCAAAATAGAGCAAATATTAACTTAATTTAGCACAAATTTTGATTAAATTAGCATATATATTGACTTAAAATTGTAAATTTGTTATACTATATAAGTAAAAGGAAATTGTTATGAAAAGAAATTTGACTTTAGCGGGAAGCATATTGGGTGTGATAGGCAGTTCGATTGCCACGATTGTGTTCACTGTGGTTTTCTTTGCACTTTTGGCAGGCTCAGCGTCGATTGACTATATTCAATCACAGATGCCAGAAGGTTACGAAGTTACCATGGCGACGATTGTGGCACTTGCCATCGTCTGCTTTATTTTCATCATCGTGTGCATTTTTGGGATAGTTTTCAACGCAAACACGATTAACACCGCAAATTTACCTAAAGAAGAGTTTAAGGCGAAAAAAGGTGTGATTGTCACAGCCATTGTCTTTGATTTCATTCTTTGCCTTTTTGTCTATGCAACTGCCGTTTTGCTCTGTGCAGCAATCCTAATTTTAGTTGACCTAACAAAAGAGAAGGATAGAGTGGAAAGTGTTGTGACCCCAGCAAGTGCAAACAATAACTTAAATAACAATGTAAGCAATAATGCTAACAATGTGAATAACAACA
>CALWGA010000052.1 GCA_944377825.1 uncultured Clostridia bacterium
ATAATGTAAGCATGCAGAATTTTAAACAGGTTATCAAATTTACTCTTTTTTCTATCTCGGCCGGCGTTATCCAAATTGGAACATTTTCGCTGTTCGACTATGTTATTCATTGGAACTACTGGGTCGCCTACCTCATTTCCTTAGTGCTGTCAGTAGTTTGGAATTTCACATTCAATAGGCGTTACACCTTCAAAAGCGCGAAGAACATTCCGCTTGCGATGTCGCTTGTCTTTCTATACTATCTCGCGTTCACACCGCTTTCAACTTGGTGGGGTCACGCCCTTGAAAACGCCGGTGTGGAAGATATTTTAGTCACCGCGTTTTCCATGATAATCAACTTTGTAACCGAGTTTTTATATCAAAAGTTTGTTGTCTACCGCCACAACGAGAACACCAACGATTTGGCGACAGCGGACAAAAGTTTTAAAATCATCATGGACACACTTAAAAAGCCGTTATAAGCGTCGCAAACCGCACTTCATTTCACGTTTCGGCGTAAACTCCAAAACGCTTACCATTCGCTTGTTTGCTCCTTTCAGCGACCAAGCGCAATTCGCACTCGCATTTTAAAAAGGGAACCCTAAAAATGCTTGTCATTTTTAGGGAGAAGGAACAAACAAGCAGGTGATAAGTGTTTTGATATTTATATCGAAATACGAAACTAAGCGCAGTTTGTGACGCCGTCGCTACTTTATAGTTTTTGATTAGAAGCCTATTATGTTTATTGATCCAGCCGTTAGGGCGCGAGCGAAATATCTTGCAAAATCGACTTGTTTCAACTTTATAACACAATAAAATCTTAAATCTCATATCTAATTAGATAGGAGATTTTTTTATGGGGAATTTTTTTGGAACGGATGGCATCCGTGGAATATTTGGGCAGACGCTGACGCCGAAACTTGCCGAAAATGTGGGAAACGCGCTTTGCCAAGTCAAAGCAAAGCCGAAAATTTTGATAGGCTCTGACACACGCCTATCATCCGACATTTTAAAATGCTCGCTCGCCGTTGGAGTTATGCTTGGCGGCGGAGATGTTATTGACATTGGAATTGTGCCCACCGCCTGCATATCCTATCTCACCGAAACGCTTTGCTATGACTACGGCGTGATGATTTCTGCCTCGCACAATCCGCCTATGTATAACGGCATTAAGATTTTCAAAAATAACGGACAAAAGATGAACGATGACGAGGAAAGTAAACTTGAAAGTTATTTTTCTACCAAAATAGAGACAGCCACTTTAGGAAAATACACTCAAAAAAAGTTGGTTTCCGCTTACATACAATATCTTTTATCCTGCTCGGAAAGAACTTTGGAAAAGTTTAAAATTTGCCTAGACTTAAGCAATGGCTCAGCCTACAAAATCGCTCCGCACATCTTCAAAAGATTAGGTGCCACAGTTTTTGTCACTGGTGGAAAGAATAAAGGCGAACTTATTAACGAAAATTGTGGCAGTTTGCATATCGAAAATTTGGTAAGTTTTGTGAAACGCAAAAAAGCGGACTTTGGCTTTGCCTTCGACGGCGACGCCGATAGACTCATCGCAGTGGACGGCAACGGCGAAATCTTTGACGGCGACAAAATCTTATACATCCTAGCAAAAAAGATGAAATCAGAAGGCAAACTCTACGCCAACACCGTGGTCGGCACAAGCCACACGAATAGTGGCATTATGACCGCACTAAACAAGCACAAAATAAATCTAATTCGCACCGACATCGGCGACAAATATGTTATCGACGCCATGGAAAAGATGAATTTGTCGCTCGGTGGCGAACAGTCTGGGCACATTATCCTGCGCGATAAGATAAGGACTGGTGACGGAATTTTAACCGCGATAAGCCTTGCAAATGTCATCGCAAAAGAAGATAAAACTCTCTCCGAACTCTTCGACGCCAACCTACTTCCACAGACAAACATCAACTGCGTCGTCCGCGACAAGATGAAGGTTATGAACAACGAAGAATTAAGACTTCTCCTATCCAACATCTCCTGTGCAATGGGTCCTGCTGGCAGAGTTTTAGTCCGTGCGAGCGGAACGGAGAATAAGATTAGAATTATGGTGGAACATATGAGCCTCAATAAGACAAAAAAATACGCCAAAGAGATTAAAAGCCTTGTGATGAAGATTTGACTAAATTTTGAACTTTATATATAATATCCATATTCATAAAGCGTATTTTATGAAAACTGGAGAAAATATGAAGAACAAAATTATTTTACACCAACCACATTCAAGCACAAAAATTCCATATTTCTACTTAAAAAAGAAAAAGGTTTTATCTAGCGATAAACTTAAGAAGTTTAACCTTGCCATGTGTGACCTTTACACTGACAAGTTGTTCGCCTTTCGTGGATGTAAAAAGGTTAAATTTAGATTGTCAAGAATTGTATGCGATGTTGAAAAGTTTGTCGATGACGACATGGAAGTTATGACAAAATATGGCATGGGTGTTGTCTGCACAAAAACAAATATGGGCGAAAATATTTTTAGTCCTGATGAAAAATACAAAGATTTCATATTGAAAAAATATTATTATAAACATCACACAAAATTAGATAAAGTTGTTACTAAATATTTGAAGAACTCTAGAACAATAATCATAGATTGCCATTCCTTTTCAAAAGAAATTATCATGGATGAAAATTTAAAAGATGAACTACCTGACATTTGCATAGGATTTAACAATGGCATTTATTACAGCGAAAAATTAGTTGATTTTACAAGTGCGCATTTTCGAAAATATGGCTACAGCGTGAAACTTAACTATCCATATTCTGGCACAATAATTCCAAATAAATTTATGAAAGAAAAATCAAAAAATTTATACTCTATCATGATAGAGATAAATAGAAAAATATATCTCGATAAATATAAAAAATCTTCTAATTACAAACATTTAAGAAAAACAATCAAAAAATATCTTAAGCAAGTAAAAACCATAGAAGATTTGTAAATTAAAAAATAGGAATATGCTTTTATTCCTATTTAAATATTTACGCTTTCGCTTTCTTTTTTCTTCTAGGCTTAAAGACCTTTTCGATTAAAACATCCAAAACCTTGTCTATCTTCTTCACATCATCCTTTTCAAGCGACTTTTCGATGTTGTTCAAAATTAGTTCGCCGTAGTTGGCGTTGTTGCCATAGAACTCATAAAATTTTTCAGTTGGAACAATTCTAAATTCTCTTCCGTCATGCTTGCTCTTTTCCTTTTTGATATAGCCCTTCTTAATGAGTTGCTTAACCTTGTAAGTGGCATTAGGCGAAGAGATGTCCAAAAAGTTTGCAAACTCTGTTATGGTCGGATTATCCAAAAGATAGATACATTCAAGGCAGAAAAATTCAGAAGAGGAAAGTTCGCCGTTTTCCTTTTCTTTCAAGTCCTTAAACACGCTTTGGTAAACCATAAGTTTGAAATTTTTGTAAATACAATCTATTTTATTCTTTGTTCTCATAGATGCCTCACTTTCCTATATATTTTACCACAACCTTTGTGAAAAAAACAAGTGTTTTTCCTTTCTTTTCGTAAAATATTTAAATTATTTTAACTAAATTTTATTATACCATATCATTTCAAAAAAACATTCTCTAAAAAGAGAATATTTTATTACTACAGGCGGTTAAACACTATAAACTCTTGACCAGCGTCACAAAAATCTTGGGCACAACAGAAATTTGTATTAAAATTTCTAGTTATAAAGTTACAATCACATAGGCATGCGCAAAATATGCGAACGCGTGGAGTTATTGGCGTGATAGGCTCAATCGGCGTTCTAATCAAGGTCACAACAGGATTGCTCACATAGGTCACTGGTAGTTCAGAGAAATTATCAATAACCGTTGAGGTGTTTGAGATGTTCATTTAGTTTACCGTCACATCAAATTCAACAATCGTGCTTGCGCCAACTGCAAGGTCTGCAAGTGGGAAGCCTGTTGCTGGGTTATAGGTTGGTTGTGCAACGCCATCAATTCTCACGCTGCCCGCAACAAAGGTTGTGCCTGTTGGGATTGGGTCAATGAAGATGAGATTGGTTTTTAAAAGCGTTCCTGTGTTTGTGATAGTGCTTGTATAGTGTAAGTTCTCGCCTCGTAGTGCCACCGATTTATCAACCACCTTAACGATAGAGAGCCTGTTTGAAACCACAACTAAAGAAATTGTGTTGGTGTTCTCCGTCAAATCTCTATTTTCTGCGGTATAGTTGATGGTTGCGTAGTTGTCAACTGGCGTGCTTGTTATTGGGTTATCTGCAATGACATCATAATTTATCGTCGCAACGCCGTTTGGTGCCAAATCTGCAAGGTTGAAGCCAGTAACTACATCGTAGGTCGGTTGACTTACGCCATTGACAACAACACTGCCAACAACATGTGTTGCGCCTGTTGTCATGGTGTCGCTAAAAAATAGATTGCTAAGATTTAGAAGTGAGTTATTCGTCAACACCACGGTTTGCGTCGCCATCTCACCCTCCTGCAAGAATGTTTTATTAGAAGACTTTACCTTTGTGAAGGAATAGGTCAAAATTTCAGTGGTAACAATGTTACTTGCGCGCGTTTCTGTCTCTGTTGTCCCATCTGGCAAAGTAAAGTCGAATTGCACTTCAGATTGGTTTGATATTGTCATAATTTTCTCCTTTTAATTAACTTCAACTTGAAAGATGACCGTCACGCTGTCAGACGGATTGGCATTTGTTAGTTTGCTTAAACCCAAAGTGTTGCCCGTAAAGACGATGCCACCTCTTTGAATATTGGTATATCTTTTAATGAATGACATATTTTTCTCCTAGTCGTCCTTTATCAGTCTATTCAAAAACTGAAAATATATTTTTTGAACAATATTAAATTAACTTTAAAAGTCATAAAATCTAATTCATAAAAATTAAAACAAAAATTCTAAAATCAAAAACTCTTGATATTTATTTTTATTAAAATTAAAAATAGTTCCCAAATTTATTTTTACTTTTTACTAGAGTTTTGATATAATTAAGGCGAGAAAAAAATTAAAAGGAGAAAATATAATAAGAAACTATATCTACTAAATTAAAAATCTAGCCATAACTAAAGCTAGATTTTTTTAATCTAATAATAATCTTTTTTGACTTTCACTCAAAAGCGAAATATCGGTGATTTTATCTTTAAACTTTTCTTTAAATTGTAATAAATTAGCAAAATTCTTCTTTGTGAGATTAAAGCAAATGTTTGTTTTGTAATTTAGCGGAATGACCTTCTCGTCATATGGTTTATCGAGAAAATACACACATCGCTTTGCTAGCACACGCACTTCAACAACATCATTCCAACATATTTTATTAATAATTTCATCACCGAAAAATCTGCATACTCCTTCGTCGGTTAATCGTATCTTTGCAAAAAACAATTTTCTCCAAATTACCAACGGAATTGTAAACAACAAACCGAGCAAAAAGCAGAAAAGTGCTGGAAACCATTCTCTTAAAATAAGCAAAATGATACTGGACACAAAACTTAAAACTGGCAACGCAAATAACGCCCAAATATCTGTCATAGCAAACATTTCTTTTTTCATAATTACCTTTACAACTATCTTAAATCATCTTCTCTTTTGGTTTGACTTTTTTTAAATCGTTTGAAAAGATTTGGTCAAGCGGAAATATTCGCACCGATTTATTCTCTTTTTTATTCAAATTTCGCACAGGTATAGAGGTTTTATTAAAATTTTCAACAAACTCTTTAAGTGGAATTTTTGATGCACTTTTACCAAACTTTCCCTGTTGCGCTGGCAATATTATTTTTTCTATCACTCTATTTTTATAAACTTTTGTTTCGTCTGTAAATTCTCGACCCGAAACTATCGAGCGCACAGCATAACCTCTGACCGTTTTCAAAAGATAATCTTTAACTTTCTCGTCAAGTTTTTCTTGCGAAACTCTCTTTGAGGCAAGTTTGCCTTGACCGAGAAGTGCGATAAACCTAAGTCCTATATTTTGATAGCCAATTTGAACACAGCGGTCGATTGTTTTTTCAACTCTCCCTCTTAAAATATCAATCTTCTCTTCCGCAAAATCATCAGACGAAAGAGCATATTCTATCCTGTCTGCCACATCTCGCAACGCATCTTTTTCGTCCCAAACTGCCAGCCTTAAACTGCCTTTGGCTCGGTTTTCTTTATACTCACGCCTGCCACGCGTAACGCCTACAACATAACTCTTGTCTATTTGTGTTATATGTATTATTCCGCTCCTTTGAATGTTATCCAACTCCAAAATTAGTTCGTCAATATCTTCCACTCATTTTCTCCTAGAAATATTCTAGCATACTATCTTTTGTTTTTCAATACTAATGCGTAAAATAATTCAAATTTATTTTCTAATTACAATCTATTCAAAATTATCAAATTTGTTTTATTTAAGTCTAAAAATTCTAACAGGCACGGTCAGTGCAACATCAATTTTCACATGCGTACCTTCGATTATTCCATCATCAGCAAGTTTTTTGGATATGTAGGTATAAGCAAGTTCTGGCGTGTTGTTCTCTCGGCTTAGGTGAGAGAGAACAAGTTGTCTTGTGCCACTTTCCACAAGTTTTTCCGCAAACTCCGCCGAAGCATCGTTGGAAAGGTGACCATTTTTGCCCGCAATACGCATCCTAAGAGAAAGTGGGTATTTTTCACAGTTTTTTAGCATAATTATGTCGTGATTTGCTTCGAGATAGACAAGTTGACTGCCCTTGACACTATTAAAAATCTTGTCGGTGGTGTGACCTAAATCGGTCAGCAAACTCACCTTGCTATCGCCGTTTTCAATGGTAAAACCAAAGCATTTAACATCGTGTGGTATCTCTACTGGCGAGATGATTAGGTCCTTTATATCAAAGTCGCCGTCAAAAATTCGCATATTGCCTTCCGAAGCCTTGCTCAATTTTGGATATACCCCTTTCCAAACATCGTTATGAGCATAGATAGGCGTGTTAAATTTCTTCGAAAAAACATCAACACCCTTCATGTGGTCGGTATGCTCATGTGTCAATATGATAGCATCTATATCTTCCCCGCTTACGCCGATAAGGTTGAGCCTTTTCACCGTTTCAGTGCATGAAATACCATCATCCACAAGAATTCGTGCATGTTCCGTTTCAATATATGTGGCATTCCCATCACTGCCAGATGATAGATTAAAAACTCTCACTTTTCCTTAAACTCAACCTTTTATTTTTAATAATTTCGCTTGGTTTTCATTTCAAATTTCATGCGTCTATCTCTTTAAAGTTTGATTTGTTTTAACCTATAATGTTTGACTTGATTTGACTTACAAAAAATTTTATTAATTTTCTTCTTTTTCGCTTATTTTAACAAAACATTATTCGCTTGTTTTACCAAAGCAACAACATCTCGGTCTTAAAACATAAGTCATTATAGCACAATCTTATAAAAAAAGCAAAAAAATGCATAGATTTATGCATTTTTGTTTTCTTCTAAAATCTTTTTCAAGAATTGCCCTGTGTAACTCTTTTCGCATTCGGCTACTTCCTCAGGCGTTCCTGTGGTTACCACCGTTCCGCCTTCATCACCGCCTTCTGGTCCCATGTCAATAATGTAGTCCGCGCACTTTATGACATCAAGGTTATGCTCGATGACCACAACCGAGTTGCCGTTGCCGATAAGCCTATTTAAAATTGTCACCAACTTTTTGATGTCATAGACATGAAGTCCTGTGGTTGGCTCATCCAAAATATACATCGTCTTACCGGTCTCGCGTTTACTGAGTTCTGTCGCCAGTTTCACCCTTTGCTCCTCACCGCCAGAAAGTTCGGTTGCAGGTTGTCCTAACTTAATGTAGCCAAGTCCAACATCATAAAGTGATTGAATTTTGTTCAAAATGGATGGGATGTTCTCAAAGAATTTAAGCGCTTCCTCCACCGTCATATCAAGCACATCGCTTATCGACTTGCCCTTATACTTAACTTCCAAAGTTTCACGGTTATATCTCTTGCCCTTACATACCTCGCACGGCACAGTGATGTCTGGCAAGAAATACATCTCAATCTCTTTGACGCCCGCGCCTTCACACGCTTCACATCTTCCGCCCTTCACATTGAAAGAGAAACGCCCTGCGCTATATCCTTTCGTCTTAGCGTCAACAGTGGAGGCAAAAAGTTCTCTAATTGCCGTGAACACACCAGTGTAAGTGGCAGGGTTACTTCTCGGCGTTCTACCAATCGGCGCTTGATCAATGCAGATAACTTTGTCGACCGCCTCCACATTTTCAATCTTAGAGCAGTTACCAAGCGGAAGTTTGCTGTTATTAAGTTGGTTAGATAGGTATGGGAACAAAATTCGGTTGATAAGCGAACTTTTTCCGCTTCCAGAAACACCAGTCACCGCTGTAAACACACCAGTCGGGATTTTAACGGTAATGTTCTTTAAGTTATTTTCCTTAGCGCCCTTTATAGTGATGTAGTCCTTAGGTTGACGGCGCGACAAAGGAATTTCAATCTTGTCCTCTCCACGCAAAAACTTTGCAGTGACCGACTTTTTGTTTTTCATAACCTCATTGACAGTCCCAGCCGCCACAATCTCACCGCCATGCACGCCAGCATATGGACCAACATCAACAAGATAGTCCGCCGCGCGTATCGTGTCCTCGTCATGCTCAACCACAATAACAGTGTTGCCTAAATCTTTCAAATTTTTTAGCGTTCGAAGGAGTTTTTCATTGTCGCGTTGGTGTAACCCAATAGATGGCTCGTCCAAGATGTATGTCACGCCGACCAAGCCACTGCCAATTTGAGTTGCCAGCCTAATTCTCTGCGCCTCACCGCCAGAGAGCGTGTCCGCCGAACGCGATAAGGTCAAGTAGTTAAGTCCAACATCTTCCAAAAATTGCAAACGATTCAAAATCTCTTTCACAATCGGCTCAGCAATGGTGGCTTTTGCCTTGCTTAACGATAAATCTTTAACCATTGGAATTAAATTTTTCACACTTTCGTTGCAGAAATCGTAAATATCTTTTCCGTCAATCTTCACAGACAGCGCGCTTTCGTTTAATCTTTTGCCATGGCAAGTCACGCATGGTTGCTCACGCATAAACCTGCCAATCTCAAACTTAACCCACTCGCTGTCCGTTTCCTTGTATCTCCTTCTTAAATTGTTAACAATGCCATCTAATGTGGTGGTCAAATATCTTTTATTTCTATCGTTTGACACTTCAAGTTCAATCGTGTCGTCCTTTGTGCCGTAGAGAAGAATGTCGATTTTGTCGCGTGATAAATCGCGAACAGGCGTGTCCAAATCAATGTCATATTTTCGTGAGAGCGCCTCAAAATATGCCCGCGCCATACTCCCCTCTTCGCTCTTCCAGCCAGTGATGTTAAACGCTCCTTGATTTATGGAAAGATTGGAGTTTTTTAGCACCGCCTTTTCATCAATATCACTGTTAAAACCTAAGCCTAAACAAGTTGGGCAAGCACCATAAGGAGCGTTGAAAGAGAATAATCTTGGAGTAAGTTCTCCGAGCGTCCAGCCACAAGTTGGGCAGGCATAGTTGATGGAATATAAGTCTTCCCTCTCTTCTGTTTTTGCAATCACAAGTCCGTCAGCAAGTTTCAATGCTGTTTCCAAACTGCCAGCAAGGCGCGCGTCCTTACCTTCCTTTATCGTTATGCGGTCGATGATAACGCTCACATTGTGCTTCAAGTTTTTGTCAAGATTTATCTCGTCGTCAAGTAGGTGCATAAAGTTGTCCACCTCCACACGCGTAAAACCGCTCTTTTTCAAACTATCAAAAAGTTTTGCCTGCGTGCCCTTTTGTCCACGCACAACTGGCGCCAAAATGGAAACTTTTGCACCTTCGCCATAACTCTTAATGCTGTCGACAATTTGGTCGATAGTCTGAGGTACAATCTTCTTATGGCAGTTTGGGCAATACGGCGTGCCGATGTTGGCAAAAAGTAGCCTAAAATAGTCATATATCTCCGTCACCGTGCCAACAGTGGAGCGCGGATTGTGATTGGTCGTCTTTTGGTCGATGGATATTGCTGGCGAAAGCCCTTCAATTGAGTCGACATCTGGCTTTTGACTTTGACCTAGGAACATACGCGCATATGAAGAAAGGCTTTCCATATACTTTCTCTGCCCTTCGGCGAAAATCGTGCCAAAAGCAAGCGAACTCTTCCCCGAGCCACTCACCCCTGTGAACACAATAAACTTATCTCTTGGCAAGGTCAAGTTGACATTCTTTAAATTATTCTCTCTTGCGCCCTTAATTATAATTTGATTTTTCATAGCCTAATTATTATACCACAAATTTAATAAGAAAACAAGTGCCAGCACACTATTTTTTATTTTATTGCCATATTTCAATATTGTAAATAACACAAACATTTTACCAAATAAAATTAATAAAAAAAGTTTTGCATTATAATAGTGGAAATAAAAAAACTCTATGATAATCAAAGAGTTTTATAAATTCTAATTATCATTTGGTTTTTATTAAAAATCACATCATAACTATTTGTCTTTTCTTGCTACTTTACCTTTTTTTGTTTTATCATTATCGACTAAAAATAGTATGTTATGCAAATTGTTAATCTTTTCTAAATTTTTAAGTGCTTGTTCATTGCCAACAAAATCTTTTTCAAGGTTTTCACCCATTACCAGCGCTCGAAACGCCATCTCAATTTTCTTATGTTTGTATATCTCAAAATCATCAAACTTTGAAGATAGATCAACAACTGAATTTGATGGAGCACATGAAAAATCATAATCTAACGCACGAACCACTACTGGATTTTTGCACTCTTTCCCATTCCAATCCACCCACTTTTCAACACCTGCCTCATCGCGAACCAAAGTTCTCATTGACATTCGAATTTTAAAACGATCTGCCATAATATAGGTACGGATCTCATCAAACGCATTTTCGCGGTTTGAATCACATTTATCTTTCAAAAATTCCAAAAAAACACCGCTATCCATACCCAATTTTTTTGCTTTTCTCCCTCTATAAAAAGTTAGATGTGTAATATTATCTGTCATAACTTTTTTCTCTTCGTATACATTTTTGTCGGTGTAAAAATTATGGCATAAAATAAGCGCATAAAGATCATCATTATTGCAAATATCTGCTTCATATGTCTCATAACAAGATGGCGAAAAATCTTTTCTATATAATTCAATCATATCAAAATCTCCTTGCTAAAATTTAACATAAAAAACAATAAAAGTCAATAGTGCAATTAAAAATTGGAAAAAATACCAGAAATTTGCCTATTTTTTAAGAAAAAATTGAATTTTTAGGTATTTTTTTTGATGTTTTTTTGTTTTTACTCTATTTCTTCCTTCTTATTCAATCGCTTTTTAAGTTGTGCAATTTTGTTTCTCAGTTCAATCGCGCGCTCAAAGTCAAGTTGAGAAGAAGCGATTTTCATCATCGAAGTCAGTCTGTCAATTTCAAGCGGGATGTCGCGTTTTGATAAGTGCTGTTCGGTGACTTTCTTGCCTATTTCCAAAGTGTTTTTAATTTCTTTGATAATCGTCTTTGGCACAATGCCATGCTTTTCATTATATTCCATTTGGAGTTTTCTTCGGCGTGCGGTTTCATCCATCGCTCTTTGCATACTGTCCGTGATTGTGTCTGCAAACATGATAACTCTTCCGTTTGCATTACGCGCCACCCTACCAATCGTTTGAATAAGCGCACCTTCGCTTCTAAGAAAGCCCTCCTTATCCGCATCCAAAATGCAAACAAGTTCCACTTCTGGCATATCCAAACCTTCTCGCAAAAGGTTGATGCCGACAAGTATGTCAAACTCACCTTGCCTTAGTCCGTTTATTATCTCCACACGCTCCATGGTGTCGATTTCGGAGTGCAGATATTTTACTTTGAAGGAGTGGTCGGTTAAGTATGTTGTCAAACTTTCCGCCATCTTCTTAGTTAAGGTAGTAACTAAAACTCTCGCACCGCGCGCAATCGTCTTTCGACACTCTTCCATAAGTTCATCCACCTGATTTTTGATAGGTCGAACCTCGACGGTTGGATCCAAAAGTCCTGTCGGACGAATGACCTGCTCTACAACCTGCCCTGCCTTTTCAAGCTCCTACTTTCCTGGCGTTGCCGAAACAAAGATCGTTTGTTTCAACCTTTTTTCGAACTCGTCAAATTTAAGTGGTCTATTATCTTTTGCCGCCTCCAATCTAAATCCGTAATCTACTAGCGATTTTTTTCGCGCTTGGTCGCCGTTATACATCGCGCGAATTTGCGGAATAGTCATGTGGCTTTCATCAATAATAGTCAAAAAATCATCTGGGAAATAGTCAATGAGCGTATATGGTGGTTCGCCAGGCTTTCTGCCGTCAAAATAGCGAGAATAGTTTTCAATACCACTGCAATACCCCACCTCTCGCATCATTTCTAGATCATACGCCACACGCTGACCGATACGCTCCGCCTCCAACGGCTTGCCCTCTTTTGTAAAGTCCTCAATAGCCTTTTCTCTATCCTTTTCAATCTCAATAAGTGCATTTTCCATTCTATTTTTTCCTACAGCATAATGCGTTGCAGGAAAGATAGCAACATAGTTAAGCTCTCTTAAAAGATTGCCACTAACCGGGTCAAACTCATATATCTTTTCAATTTCGTCGCCAAAAAATCGCACCTTGATGGCAGATTCTGAAAGGTTCGCAGGAAAAATGTCCACAGTGTCACCTTTTACGCGAAAAGTGGTGCGCTTAAAGTCGATGTCATTGCGTGTATATTGAATGTTGATAAGCCTTGAAATTAATTCATCTCTGTCAAACTCCTCTCCCGGTCGCAGAGAAATATGAAGTTTTAAATATTCGTCAGGAATACCTAAGCCGTAAATGCAAGAAACAGACGCAACAACAATCACATCCCGCCTTTCTAGTAGCGAAGAGGTGGCAGAAGAGCGAAGTTTATCAATGTCATCATTGACACTCATGTCTTTTTCAATATATGTATCACTTGAAACGATATATGCTTCTGGCTGATAGTAGTCGTAATATGAAACAAAATATTCCACACGATTGTTTGGAAAAAACTCACGAAATTCGTTGCAAAGTTGTGCCGCAAGTGTCTTGTTGTGTGCAATAACAAGTGTCGGACGATTTACTTTTGCAATTATATTTGCCATAGTGAAAGTTTTTCCAGAGCCGGTTACACCCAAAAGCACTTGACTTTTAAGCCCGTCTTCTAACCCTTCCACTAACTCTTCAATTGCCTTTGGTTGGTCACCCGCAGGTTTATACT
>CALWGA010000053.1 GCA_944377825.1 uncultured Clostridia bacterium
TCGGAAAGGTGATGAAGTACAAGAATTTACTTCTAACTTTTATGGCAATAAGTTCAGCCTTTTATTCTTTATCATACTTCTTTCTCGGAAGCTATCTTCCTGCCATCATGCAAATTCTTCTTTTAATCCGGGCGGTATGGTATATGTTTTTAGATGAAAGGAAAGCAAAGCTCACGCACTATCTATTGCCATTTTGTTTGCTAAATGTAATATTTGCCATCTCTGCCATATTTTTTTGGGAAGATGCCACAACAATTCTCCTTGTTGTTGCCATGTTCATACTGACTTTTTGCTTAATGTTTAAAAATATGGTGTTTATTAGAATATTGCTAATTGCAAACTCTCTTCTTTGGTGTGCGTATAATTTCACCATACAAGGTTATGTCAATATGGCGTGCGATTTAAGTAGTATTGTTCTATATTTGATTGCCCTTTTTGTTTACAACATTTTGCCGGCAATTAGGCGAAAAAAATACCTTGAAAGCAACTGCGACATCAAAAGAGAACTTAAAATTTGCAAAACGAATGTTTGACAATAAGTTTTTAATCAACATGAAAATTTAGATAATAAAAAACTCTATTAAAGCACGCTGTTTCATTAGGCGTTAATTTAATAGAGTTTTTTATTTCAATTTTTAAAGTTTATAACTTTAATTATAGAGTTTATTAGTTGTAAAATGACTTAACTACTTCTTAAATTTCAAGCCTGATTTCCAAGCGTCGCCGACTCTTTCCGTGACTTTGTAGTAGCCATGTGTGTATGGGGCAAAGGCGATGGCGTTGACTTTGGAGATATCCACATTGTCGCCAGCAAGCACACTTTCTTCGGCTGAAACATTGACAACTTTGCCGATAACTCCTGTGGCGTTTATTTCCACAAATTCGCATTCCATGCAGATTGGAAATTCGTTTACGATTGGAGCATCGACATTTTTAGATTTTGTGGCAGAAAGTCCGCTCTTTTCAAACTTATCCTTTGTGGTGTTGGCGGAGACTATGCCAAAGTAGTCCGCTTCGGCAACGTGCTTAGCATCGGCAATGCTCACGGTGAACGCTTTTCGCTTTTTTATGTTCTTAACCGTCTTGTGTGACTCGGTCAAGTTCAAAACGACTTGGTCTCTATCGAACATCGTTCCCCATGCGGCGTTCATAACATCCACCGTGCCGTCCTCGTTATATGTGGCAATCATAAGCACTGGCATGGGAAAGATTGCTTCTGTTGTTTTAATATTCTTCTTCATAATTTCTCCTTTTAATTTTTTATTATATAGGTTTTAACATTTTGACTTTTTTATTTAATATAGTTCAATTTTTAACCTTCTTTCAAAGATATTATATCTATTTTTATGATAAATTCAAAATAAAACTAAGGTTAAGTAAGAAAAGACAGCATTTTTATATATTTCAAAAAATTGCACAATAACAATTTTTTTAAAAAATATTTAAAAAATTTTTAATATCGTTTTGTAAATAATAAAAAATGTGATAAACTAATCATGTTGTTAACTTTACACAAGAATACTTAAGGAGTTTTTCGTGGAAAATAAAACATGTTTTGAAATGTTAAGAGATGGTGTTGATATGAAGAAGGGCAATATCATCTTTAATGACCATAAAATCTCCATGAAAACCTTTTTGAAAAATATTGAAGATTTTGCGATTTCTCTTAAAAAACTAGGTTTTAATAAGGGCGATGTTTTGACAATCTATCTTCCAACCTGTCCACAGGCGCTTGTGGCTTTTTATGCTTGCTCGAAACTTGGCGTTGTGGCAAATATTGTGCATCCACTTTTACCACTCGACCAACTGCGTGAAAATTTAAAGCAGACGAAATCGAAAGGCTTGATGTATTACGACATCTTGATAAGAAATCATAAGGATCTTGCTTCTCTAAATCAAATTTTGATTAATTGTTCGATATCAAACTATGTGATATTGAGGAAGGTTCTTTTTTTGTTGTTTGCAATATATAAATGCCGAACCTATAAAAAGGCGATAAAATATTCTAAACTCATCAAGCATAACAAAAATGCCACACCGATAGAGGTGGAGGGGAAAGGTAGTGACGTTGTTTGCACCATGCATAGCGGTGGAACAAGCGGACAGCCAAAGATTATCGAACTTCAAAACAACGCTCTCAACGATTTGAGCGTGGCGTTAGAGAAGATGTACACTCGTAAAATCCGCGGGGGTGGCGGTGAGTATTCGCTCGTTGCTT
Organism: uncultured Clostridia bacterium; assembly: GCA_944377825.1. Classification (GTDB taxonomy): domain Bacteria; phylum Bacillota; class Clostridia; order Christensenellales; family UBA1242; genus Caccovivens. Next base: position 2,219 of record CALWGA010000053.1, read on the forward strand.
TGCCAATCTTTCATGCTTATGGCTTAGGCGTATCTGTACATACCTGTTTGACCAATCAATATAGTTTAATTCTTGTGCCAAACTTTAAGCCGAAAAAGTTTAACGCTATCATTAAAAAGTATAACGTTACCTTTTTTGCCGGCGTACCTGTCATGTTTAAGAAGATGATTGAATACAAAAATTTCTATGGCAAACATCTTGCAAAATTAAAAGACTTGTGGTGCGGTGGCGATGTTCTCACTGAGTCCTTTGTGGAACACTTCGATACTATACTAAAAAGATACAAAAGTTCAGCTCGCTTATTTAGAGGTTATGGGCTGACGGAAGTTTCCAGCGTGTGCGCGGCGAATACCTTTGAACATTATAGGCCATATAGTTGTGGCAAAGCTATTCCTTACACCAAGATTGAGATTTGGGACGAGGAAAACAATCCGCTTTCGCCAAATACGATTGGAGAGATTGCGGTGGGTTCTCCGTCTGTCATGAAGGGCTATCTAAACGAAGTCAACGGCTTTGTGCATAAGGAAGGAATCAAGTGGATTAAGACAGGCGACATGGGCTATATGGACGAGGACGGATATCTATACATACTTGACAGGCGTAAGCGTTCGCTTAAGATAAACGCCATAAATGTCTTTCCTTCTGAGATTGAAAACTTGGTTAAAAAACTTGAATACATCGACGAAGCGTGTGCAGTGCCATATCACTACAATGAAAAGACCTACATCAAACTTTACATAACTTTAAAAGATAAGGAAGTTGCGGAAGAAAGAGTGAAGAGAGAAATACTCACTCTTTGCAAAAAGAATCTGATTAAATATTCCGTTCCGCGCCTTATTGAAATAATTGATGCTATGCCGAGAACGAACTTTGGCAAGATTGATTTTAAAAAATTTGAATTAGAACAGAGGTAAACATGGAAAAAATTGAAGAAGCAGTTATCAAAAAGGACAGGATGCTTCCTATTGATGATGGAAAAGAAAGTAAGCGTATTAAAAGCATAGACAGATTTCGCGGATTTTGCGTCTTTTGTATGCTGATTTTCCAATTTTTGAAGAACTTTCCAAGCCTTGGAATTTTGTCTAGGCTTGCTGACCATTCGCTGTCAAAAGGCATAATCATCTTGCCGGGCATGACGCTTGCGGACATAATTGCGCCAGCGTTCATCTTTGCAATAGGACTAACCTTCACGCTGTCTTTCACTAAGTGGCAAAGGTTATATGGCACAAAGCATGCCATTATTCACTACTTAGAGCGTGCGCTCTCCATTGTAGGACTTGGAACTTTTCTTGATTTATGCAACAAGGTCCTTGACAGTATGAGCGGTTACACCTTAAATGCGTTTGATTATACAGTGCTTGCTTTCTCCATCGTGGCAATCATCGGTCTGATTTTAAGATTACTTGCCCTTATTCCAGCATGGAAGAAAAAGTTGTCTGTGCCAGCAGAACACATCTTCTATGTGGCACTTTCTTGCATGGGCATTATGAACATCATAATAACAACAATCGATTTCTTTGCCATTCAAAACGATTTCAGTGCGTTTAGATATGACTATTGGGTGACCTTGCAAGGAATTGGATTTGCTATTTTAGTTGCCTTTCCGTTTGTTAAATCTAAATGGTGGGTTAAACTTATCGGTGCGTCTGTCATCCTTGTCGCATACACCGTTTTTCACCAAATAGGTGATAACAAGGCATGGCTTGATGTGATTGTGCATGGTGGCACGATAGGTGGCTTTGGCTGGGGCGCAATGCTGATATTTGACATGATGATCGCCGATTTCTATTTCATGAAGAAAAAGCATATAGCTCTCACGCTTTCCGCCATATTCTGCGCACTTGGCGTTTTCTTGACACAGTGGCTTGGCGTAATTAATCTTGGCAGTTGCTCGC
>CALWGA010000054.1 GCA_944377825.1 uncultured Clostridia bacterium
AGAAATATATAAAATTTTAACCTAATATATCTACAAAAACTCTTTTATAAAATTGCTTGCATAATACTATGAAATAAGTTTGCATAATACTATGACATTTTTAACAATTTTTATTAAACCACCACCCCATTTTTTATTTCGACCACCACCCCTTTTAAAATGCACTTTTATATAATCAAATATAAATGAAATGATTTTAATATGTGTTAAATTGATAGAAATGAAACACATTTTGTGCTATAATAAATTTATAAGTGAATAGAGGTGGAAATAATGTTACTTACATTAGAAGATTTTATAAAAATGGAAGAAATTGACCATCAATACTTTCCAGATGAAAATATATCACCTGCAAGAGAAGCTTACAAATGGTATCTTGCTGATCCAAATTCTTGCATTGTGGTAAAAAATAGTTCAAAAGTTATCGCTTATGTAAATATCCTTTCCCTTAACAAAGAGATATATGATAAAATAAAATATAACAAAATAAACGAAAGTCAAATACAAGTTAGTGATCTAGAACTTGATAAAAATAAATATTATAACTACTTGTATTTCTCTGCTATCGCTATTGATAAAAAACATAGAAATATAAAAACTTTAAGGGAACTTATAAAGATTACTGGCAACAAATTATTTGAAATTACAAGTCAGGGTTTTCATATTAAAGAAGTAATGGCAGATTGCTCAACTTCTCAAGGTCAAAAGATAACTCAAAGATTTTTAGGTTTAAAACCTTTTATGAAAACATCTCACAACTCTATTATACATACACTAGATGGAAAACAATTTTGTAATTTTATAAAAAAACACAAGATTAAAATTTAATCTTGTGTTTTTGCTAGTTTCAAACATTATAACCCTTAAAAACTGATTTGTTTTTACTCAACATCCGATGCTTCTTTCAGAGCCTTTTTGGCTTCTTTTTCTTTCTTCTTGTAGTAGTCATCAATGGCGCTACGGATGGTTTCTTCTGCCATAACTGAGCAATATGCTTTTCTGTCTGGAAGTTCGCCCATGATTTTTAAAACATCTTGATTTGTAATTTGGAGTGCTTCTTCAATGGTCTTTCCTTTCACTAAATCGCATGTGACATCGGCAGAAACGATAGATGCACAGCAACCAAAGGTCTTGAATTTGGCGTTTTCAATCACATTGTTGTCGTTAATTTTGAGATATAAGCGTGTGAGTTCGTTGCAACTTTCCTTCACCACTTCGCCTATCGCATTTGCTCCATGCATGCCACCTGCATTTGTTGGATATTGAAATCTCTCCATGATATATTTGTTATAATACATATCTTATATCCTCCCCGCTTGAATTGGCGAAATTGCTCTAAGTTTTGCTATGGCTTTTGCAAGTTCATCCACAACATAGTCGACGTCAGACTTACTTATGTTCGTTCCAAATGAGAATCTGATTGAGCCTTGCGCAATATCACTTGGAATTTGCATTGCTTCAAGCACATGGGATGGTTGTAAAGATTTGGATGTGCAAGCAGAACCAGTGGAAACACAAATTCCTGCAAGGTCCAAAAGCATCAAAAGTGCCTCGCCTTCAACACCGTAGAAGGAAATGTTGACGATGGCATTCGATTTTTGGAACTGGTGACCGTTGATTTGATAGTATTCAATCTTTTCGGCAACTTTTTCAAGGAAATAATCTCTTATCATCTTAAGTTTTCGGTTTGTGATGATGTAGTTTTTGGTGGCAAGTTCCACTGCTTTGCCTAATCCTGCAATTCCTGGGACATTTTCCGTTCCAGAACGCATATTTCTTTCTTGATTTCCTCCGTATGTCATCGGCTCAAACTTAATACCAGATTTCACATAGAGCGTTCCCACACCCTTTGGACCATGAATTTTGTGAGCAGACATACTCAAAAGGTCGATTTCCATATCTTGCACATCAATTTTAACTTGGCCTATCGCTTGCACTGCGTCGGTGTGGAAGATTATGCCGTAGTCATGAGCGATTTTGGCGATAGATTTGATGTTTTGAATGGTGCCTACCTCGTTATTAACTGACATAATGGAAATCAAAATGGTGTCTTTTCTTATTGAATGAAGAAGGCTTGGCAAACTCACAAGTCCGCTTTTATCGACAGGTAGATATGTAACCTCATATCCCTCTTTTTCAAGTTCCTTGCAAGCGTTAAGCACTGCGTGGTGCTCAATCTGACTTGTGATTATGTGCTTGCCTTTCTCTTTATACGCGTGCGCAACGCCGATGATGGCAAGATTGTCGGCTTCAGTGCCACCGCTTGTGAAGTAGATTTCGGTTGGCTTTTGCGCGTTAATGCCTTCGCGAACCCTGTCTCGCGCCTTGTCGACAATCGACATTGCAGTGCGCCCAAAACTGTGAATGGAGCCTGCGTTGCCATAAAGCACATTGAAGCAAGGCATCATTTCATTCAATACCTCTTGTGAAACATAGGTTGTGGAGGCGTTGTCCAAATAAATTTTTCTATCCATTTTATCCTCTTTTAAGATGATTTCATCTTTCTAGTTAAATTTTAACATTAAAATGCGAAAATGTCAATACTAAAACCAAAAACTTATAGGAAATAACCAAAATTTTGTTAAAGCACTTAAATTTGAATATTTTGTCACAATTTTATTTTTATGAAGATAATTTTGCTTAAATACAATTTGCTTAAATATGCTTCTTAAAGTCGTTTTTGATTATTAATTTATATAAAACAAAATAAAAAGTTATTTTGCTACATTTTCAATCTTAGAAATTAAAATGTCCTTGCTTACTAAGCCGATTTGCTTGTCTGCTACCTCGCCGTTTTTAAAGAAAATGACGCATGGTATGCTCATAATTCCAAATTGCCTTGACAAATTTTCTTCTTCATCGACATTGACCTTATAGATTTTGACCTTGTCGCCGAGTTCTTCTTGCACTTCTTCAAGTATTGGCGAAAGCATGCGACATGGCCCGCACCAATTTGCAAAAAAGTCGACAACGACAACGCCCTTGCTTGTTTTTTCTTTAAAGTTTTTTTCGTTTATTAGTTCCATAAAACTCTCCTTATTTATCAATTTTGATATTAAAATTAATGTTATAACTTATTATATTATTCACAATAGTTGAGCAAATTACACATCCGCACATTGTTGGATAGTAGGCAATGCTTCCAACCGGCGTGATTTTTTCTGCCACGCTCTCTGCCACGACGACATCAAGTTTTTTGACACCGCGCTCTTTCAGTTTTTTACGCATGACCTTGGCGAGTCCGTCGTTTGAGGTTTTGTAGATGTCGGTAAGTTTGAAATTTGGCGTGTCAAACCTGTTACCTGCACCCATTGCTGAGATGATTGGAATGTTATTTTTATAGCAAAAGTCGCATAATTCCACCTTGTCGGCAACGCTGTCTATGGCGTCAACAACATAACTATTTTTATTTATAAGTGCGCTCACATTTTCCTTTGTCAGTCTCTCACTTATCGCCTCAACCTTAGAGTTAGGATTGATTTTTAAAATCATTTCCTTCAAAACCTCGGTTTTAAGTTTGCCGATAGTTTCCGTGTTTGCCACCACTTGCCTGTTGATATTGCTCTCTTCCACGCGGTCAAAATCGATAAGGCGTAGTTCTCCAACGCCACAGCGCGCAAGCATAATGGCAGTTGCGCCTCCAACACCTCCAACTCCAACCACTGTTATAGAAGCGTTTTTTAGTTTTTCGCAGTTTTCTTCGCCTATTAAGAGTGCCGTTCGCTCTGCCCACATACTTAGCCTCATTATTCAGGCAATTGAAAGCCCATTTTAATTTTGGTGGAAGAACTCAATTCTTTATCTTTATATGCCTTTTGAACATACGCGCGGTCAATCTCCACCGTGGTCATAGGATGTTCGCCTGTTGCATTGAAAGAAATGTCCTCTAAAAGCGCTTCCATAATGGTGTGAAGTCGCCTTGCACCTAAGTCCTCAATCTCATTTTCCTTTGCAGCGATTGTGGCGATTTCATCAAGTGCATCGTCGGTGAATTTCAAATCAATGTTATCGACTTTTAGTAAATTTGCATATTGCACAGTCACCGCATTTTTCGGCGCGGTTAAAATCTTTTTAAAGTCCTTTTGCGTCAAACTTTCAAGTTCCACGCGGATAGGGAAACGGCCTTGCAGTTCTGGTATCATATCTTCCATCTTTGCCACATGGAAGGCGCCCGCTGCAATAAAGAGAATGAAGTCGGTTTTGACATTGCCGTATTTTGTTGGCACAGTGCTACCTTCAACGATTGGAAGGATATCTCTTTGCACGCCCTCTCTGGAAACGTCGGCGCTGTTTGTTGCCTTGCTTTTGCCGATGATTTTGTCGATTTCGTCGATAAAGATAATCCCCTGCTCCTCAGCAAGCGATATTGCCTCTTCGTTGACATTGTCCATATCGATAATTTTTTCAGTTTCCTCTTGCAAAAGTAGGTCACGCGCATGACGAACGCTCATTTTCTTTTTCTTATGCCTTGGTGGTTGAAGCCCGTCGAACATCGAGCCTAAATTTATCTCGCTTCCACCAAAAGCCATGATAGGTTTTGGATTATCTATCACATTGACCTCAACAATCTCGTCTTCGCATTTGCCAGAGTGGAGTTCTTCCACAAGGTCCTCGCGCTTAACTTCCACAGTGGTCACGCGCCTGTTTTGATAGATAGCGTCGATGAGTTTGTTCTCCACAATCGGCATGACCTTGTTTTCCACTTCTTTCTTCTTTTGGTCTTTTACCATGCGAACAGCAACTTCCACCAAATCTCTCACCATGCTTTCAACATCGCGCCCAACATAGCCCACTTCGGTGTATTTAGTCGCCTCAACCTTCACAAAAGGAGCGCCAACAAGTTTAGCAAGTCGCCTTGCTATTTCCGTTTTGCCCACGCCGGTCGGCCCACGCATAATGATGTTTTTTGGTGTGATTTCGTCGCGAATTTCTGCTGGCAAATGACTGCGTCTATATCTATTTCTAAGCGCCACAGCCACCGCACGTTTGGCTTTTGCTTGCCCAACAATATATTTATCAAGTTCTGTGCAAATTTGTTTTGGTGTAAAATTCATAATCTTCTCCTATAGATGTTTGTTTTAAGAGCGACAACCCTTCTCTAAAAATTTTCCATGATATTTTTCTCTAAATTTCAAAATTTCGTCGGTTTTAAAATTTAAACAATCGCTCTTTTTTATTATATCATAATCAAGGCTCAAAAGCATATTATTTAACGCACTTTTTTGCAATAATTTTTCGCAAATTAATTTGGTTATCGAATTTTTTGGATATTCTTCCAAATTTCGACCTAATGACGCGTTCATTAAGTTGTATGCGACATAGTTTGCAACAAGCAAATTTTCATAAACTCCGCCGATACCTAAAAAACTCCCAGCAAAGAATAGGTTAGGATGATTTTTGACCTGCATATATTCATTTAAACACATAGTTGAACGCAAATACGTTCGCTTATATAGTTTACTAAATCTTTTAATCATGGCATTTTCAAAAGCGGAAATATGTTTTATAAGTTCTGTTTGCTCGCCGTCGCTTAGTGCGGAGTAAAAGTCAAGCAAGATAAAGTCATCACCCTGTTTTTTAAGCCTAATAGATGCGTGCGACTTTGAATTTTCGCTGTAAATAGGTCTTAAAAAGGTTCGAAGAGAATTACATTCCGCTCTTTTCTCCACACTTATCTCATTCACTAACGAGTCATTGTTATAAAAAGCCCTATGTCTTTTCAAGTATTCGCAGACAGCGTTATACTCCTCTTCGCTCAAATTGACATGATAAAAATCTTCATGTTCGTGATGAAGATGATTTGTGTCAATATTTTCTAAAAGCATAGGTTCAGGATGAAAAAAGGCAATTTTATTTTCACCGATATACTTTGTGAGATTGTCTATAAGTGGTGTTGTGGTGTTGTTGCCAGTGGAAACAAGCGTAAGTTCGTCTAAGTTTATTTCGTCAATTTCGGCTTCAATAAAGGAAACATTTGAAAAACTTTTCAATTTTTCTTTCATCATCTCGACGAAATCGTGTTTAATATTCTCTAAACTGACGCCAAGCCTTTTCGCTGTGAGATATGATGGACTATTCCAAGTGAGTAGTTCTTCCTGCATCTCAGTTAAAAAAGGTATATTTTTCTCTATCTCGCACATAGACGGCTGTTCTTTGTCGAAAATATGCACGACAAAGCCATTCCTTGCAAGGATATAGGCTATTTCCACTCCCACAAGACCGCCACCGATTATTTTAATATGCTTTTGCCCTGCTTTCAACACTCGTTATCCTCTTTCGGCCTAACGTATTTGCAGTTTGAGCAACGGACGGTTTTTCCTTTTCTTATAAGATACTTGCCACACTCTGGGCATTTCTCGCCTGTTGGAATATCCCAACTCATGAAATTGCAACCCTCTCTATCTTCGCAAGCATAGAAAATTTTGCCTTTTTTGGTTCGAAGCGCAAAAACATTTTTGCCACAATTAGGGCAAACGCCGACACTCTTTTTCTCTTCTCTTTCGTTATATGGCATGATATTTCGGCACTTTGGAAAGTTGGAGCAACCCAAAAATTTGCCATATCGCCCTTCACGAAGAAGCATTTTGTGTCCGCATTTATCGCAGATTATATCCGTTTCGATAGGCTCCGCTTTCATGGTCACAGATGAGGCGTCCGCCTTTTCTAAAAGCCCTTTAAAGCCATTCCAGAAACTTGAAACAACATCATGCCAATCGTCTTTATTTTCGGCTATCTCGTCAAGCCTGTTTTCCATGTGTGCGGTGAATTTAACATTGATAACTCCGCTGAAAAACTTTTCAAGATATTCGGTTATCTTTCTTCCAAGTTCCGTAGGAACGAGATATTTTCCTTCCTTTTCACAGTAACTGCGCGCGGTTAGTATTGTGACTGTGGCAGCGTATGTTGCAGGACGTCCTATCCCCTTCTCTTCCATTGCTTTCACGAGACTTGCTTCAGTGTAGCGAACTGGCGGTTTTGTGAATTTTTGCTCTTCTTTTATATCCTTAACCACAAGTTTTTCGCCTTCAGTTAATGGTGGAAGTTTGCTTGTGTCTTTTTTATCCTTATCTTCGTCGACAAATTCCTTGTAAACCGCAGTATAGCCAGCGAACTCCAGTGTTCTTCCGCTCGCCTTAAAGTTGTAATCACCCGCATTGATACTTACGGACACATTGCTATATTCCGCCTCAATCATTTGGCTTGCCAAAAATCGCTCATAGATAAGTTTATATAGTCTATAGTTGTCTTTCGTTAAACTATCTTTCACCATGTCTGGCGTTATCTGCATGGAGATAGGTCTAATCGCCTCGTGCGCGTCTTGAGCGTTCTTCTTTGTGGCGTAGATGTTTGGTTTTGCTGGCAAGTAGTCTTTGCCATACTTTTCTGCAATAAACTCTCGGCACGCCTTTTGTGCTTCATCGGAAACGCGCGTGGAGTCCGTTCTTATATATGTGATAAGCGCAATCTTGCCCTCGCCTTTGACATCAACACCCTCATAAAGTTCCTGAGCGGACGCCGTTGTCTTTTTCAAACTCATGCCAAGTTTATTTAGTGCGTCTTGTTGCATGGTTGAGGTTGTGAATGGTGCTGGAGCGTGCGATTTTGTCTTGCTCTTTTTAACATTTTCAACAATAAAGTCGCTGTTTTTTATTATTTTGAGCGCCTCGTCCACGCTTTGACGATTTTCAAGTTTTATCTTCTTGTCTTTATAACCTTGAAGAGTGGATTTGAAGGCGATATTTGACTTTTCATGGAAGGCAGTTATCGTCCAATACTCTTCTGGCTTAAAGTCTTCAATCTCTTTCTCTCTGTCAACCACAAGTTTGAGTGCCACCGATTGCACTCTTCCAGCGGATAGTTTTGGAGCAACTTTCTTAGAGATGATAGGCGAAAGTTTGTAGCCCACAATTCTGTCCATCACGCGACGCGCCTGTTGCGCATTGACAAGATTTAAATCAATCGCCCTAGGGTTTTTAAGGGCTGCTTGAACGGCATTTTTTGAAATTTCATTATATTGTATTCGGCATTTTTTGTTTAGGTCTAAGTTTAAAACATTGGCAATATGCCACGCAATCGCCTCTCCTTCGCGGTCTGGGTCGGTTGCGAGTAGAACTTCTTCCGCTCTGTCCGCCTTATGTTTAAGTTCGCTTATAAGTTCCTTTTTGTCAGGTTTATTTTCGTAATGTGGCTCAAAGTTATTGTTTATGTCAATCGCAAAACTCTTCACAGGCAAATCTCGAATATGACCCTTTGTGGCAAAGACCTCATAACCGCTACCTAGATATTTTTTCAATGTTTCTCTTTTTGCTGGTGCTTCAATAACAACAAGTTTCAAATGTGTTCTCCTTTTAATTTAACATAAAAGTCTTCGATGGCATTCTCTTTATTAAACCACGAATTTCCAAAGTTGTCAAACAACTATTTAAAATATTTACAGGGAGTTTGGAAAATTGTGCAAGATAATCGAAATCTTTCTCGCCGTCCTTTAAAAGTTTAATAATCACTTCTTCGTCCATATTGACTTCAACGGCGCGCTTTTCTTCCTTCTTTGCATTATAGTTATATTTAAGAAGAATGTCCTCAGGTTCAAGCACGCAATCGGCTTGAGCGGAGCGAATTAAACTGTTTGGCAACTCGCTTTTTAAGGAATTGATATTGCCTGGCACTGCAAACACGTCTCTGCCATAGTCTAAGGCATATTCTTTGGTGTGAATGGTGCCACTTTTCTTGCCCGCTTCCGTGATAAGTGTGCCAAGTGATAATCCTGCGATAATTCGGTTGCGCAGTGGAAAGGTGTATTTTGTCGGCTTAGCAAATGGTGGATATTCACTCACTAAAAGCCCTTTTTCTGCAATCTCGTTTGCAAGGTTCGTGTTAGCCTCTGGATAGATATGGTTAAATCCGCCTCCTAAGACAGCAATCGTCTTTCCTCCCACCTCTAAAGTCTTTCTATGCGATATGCTGTCTACGCCATAGGCAAGCCCGCTTACAACCACAAGCCCAGCCATCGCCAAAGCGCCTGCAAACTTCTCTGTCACAAACCGACCATAGTTTGAAGGCATACGCGTGCCGACAATGGAAAGACAATCCTTATTTAAAAGCGAAAGGTCGCCCTTACAATATAAAAGCATAGGTGCGTCATCTGTATATCTCAACTTGTCTGGATATTCCGCGTCCTCTAGTGTCACAACTTTTATTCCGTCTTTTTCAAGGTTATTTAGATAGGAAGAAAAGACCCTATCATCGCATTTTTTAACTAGACTTGCGTATTCGTTAGTGGATAAAAGATTCATAACCTCCTTATCGTCAACAAGTGGCTTAATTTCTTCTATATTCTTCTCTTCCACAATTTCCATAACTCTTTCTATCTTCTTAGTTGGTAGTTCTGCATAAGATAGAAACATCAAAATCTTTCTGTTCATATTCACCTTTTAAAGATAACGATTTCTCTTGCCCTTGTCAAGCGTTTACAAAAATTTACACGCTAAAATATTTTCTATCAAGTCCTCTATATGAAATCGCCTCTGCAATATGTTGAGGTTCTATATCTTCCGAACCTGCAAGGTCTGCAATCGTTCTTGCCACCTTCAAAATCCTATCATGCGCCCTTGCGCTCAACTTTAAGTTGGTAAACGCCGTCTCCATAAGTTTTTGACATTCTGGCGAGAGTTTACAAAACTTCTTAGTCTGTGGCACGCTCATCTTGGCATTACAAAAGACCTTACTGCCCTTAAATCTTTCAAGTTGAATCGCCCTTGCCTTATCCACGCGCTCTTTGATGTTCTTTGTCGGCTCTTCCTTATTTTCGTCGTTTAGTTCTCGATATGTTATGTTATCAACCTCCACATGTATGTCAATTCTGTCCATAATAGGTCCAGAAAGTTTGGAAAGGTATCTATGTATCTGTGTCGGCGAGCAAGTGCATTCTCTGTCTTTTGAGCCGTAGTTTCCGCATGGACATGGGTTCATGGAAGCAATCAGCGTGAAGGACGCTGGATAGGTTATCGTCTGTTGCGCTCTTGCCACTGTGATATATCCGTCCTCTAACGGTTGTCTTAATGTTTCTATCAAGTTTCTGCTATACTCAGGAAATTCGTCAAGGAAAAGCACGCCGTTATGCGCCAAACTTATCTCGCCAGGTTTACTATGCACACCACCACCTGTCAAACTCACCGCGGTTGCTGTGTGATGTGGCGAACGAAATGGTCTTTCCGTGATAATGCCTTGCTTTAAGTCGAGTTCGCCAGCAATCGAGTGAATTTTTGTGACCTCTAATGCCTCTTCAAAGGTGAGATTTGGCAGTATTCCAGAAAAGCACTTTGCCAGCATACTCTTTCCGCTTCCAGGAGGTCCTATCATAAGCACATTATGTCCGCCAGCTGCTGCAATCTCAAGCGCGCGCTTTGCCATTCGTTGTCCTTTGACGTTTTCAAAATCAAGTTTATTTGTGTTGAGTAAAGCAATATCTTCAAACCTAACCGTTTTAACCTTATAGTCGTCGCGATTTATCTCTCTATTTAAAAACTCCACCACCTCTTTAAGCGTGTTAAAGGCATAGCAGTTAATGTTTTCAATGAAACTTGCCTCTCTCTCGTTCTCTTTAGGTATGATAAAGTTTTTATAGCCAAGCGCTCGCGCCGAAATTAACATCGGCAAAACGCCACGTACCTTTTTTATCCTTCCGTCCAGCGATAATTCGCCTAGAAAGATATAGTTTTTATAATCGCGATTTAAAATTTGCTCGGAGGCGGAAAGTATGCCCACCGCAATGCCAAGGTCATAGACTGGACCTTCCTTCTTCAAGTCGGCTGGCGCGAGATTGACGGTATAGTGCTTTAATGGATATTCAAAACCGCTGTTGCGAATGGCAGATTTCACCCGCTCCTTCGCCTCTTTAACCGCAGTGTCACCAAGCCCAACAAGGTCGAAGTGTGGAAGTCCGCCGACTAGGTCCGTTTCAATCTCCACCAAAAATCCGTCTATTCCAGTCAAGCCAAAACTCATAAGTTTAGATAACATATCATCCTCCGTGCAAATTTTTTAGTTTTTCGTTATTTCTTTTTATTGTGTTTTTTATATTTTTTTCATTGTATCTTTTTAAGGTATATCATTTTTAAACTACATAATTAAACAATATAAAAATTTAGACTACAAAATCATAAAACCTTTCTTATTATAACACCATTTTGTAAACTATCCAAACGAATTTTAACTTATTTAGAAAAACAAAGTTCACATATCTCACGTTAAAATTTGATACTTTCTATTATTTTCAACAACATTTGTCGAAACACTTTGAAAAATTTTTAAAGCGTGCTATTATAGATATGTTAAAAAAAAGAGAGGTGAAAAAATGAAGAAAACAGTGATAATAACTGGAGCGTCTGGCGATATAGGCAGTGCCATTGCAAAGAAATTTGCCAGCCTTGGCTACAACCTTGCCCTTTGCTCCAACAAAAATAATGTGGAATATGATGACGAGTTGAAAGAAAAATATAAGGTCGAAATTAAAAACTATAAGATGGATATCTCCGATTTTAAGCAGGTCGAAGATGTCTTTAACAAAATTTTTGCCGATTTTGACGCAGTGGAAGTTTTGGTGGCAAACGCTGGCATAAGCGAAAAGCGAAAACTCATCATCGATGTGACAAATGAAGAGATAGACGACCTTATCAATGTCAATCTCAAAGGTAGCATCGTTTGCAGTAGGGAATTTGTGAAGCATGTGATGAACAAGAGCGGAAAAATCATACTTATCGGCTCCTTTGTGGCAAACTATGGTTGCGCCTGCGAAAGCGTGTATAGCGCAAGCAAGGCAGGACTTGTTGGACTATGCAAATCTCTCGCAAACGAACTTGGCAACTTTGATATAACTGTCAACATGGTCAACCCAGGCTTTATCGACACAAAGATGAACAACAATCTCACAAGCGCCGAGAAAGAGGATATTGAAAGCATGACGCCGTTAATGCGCCTTGGAGAGAGCGATGATGTCGCCGATGCCGTGGCATTCTTAGCCGAAGATAGCGGAAATTTCATAACAGGTCAAGCAATTAATGTCGACGGCGGATATATTCCATTATAATAAAACAAATTTTACCTAAAATGCTTGAAAATGATAGGTATATATCTTAAATAGATTTTGCATATTTGCCTAAATTCTATTGCATACTACACTATATGTTGTGGTATTATGCAAGAAATTGTTAATTAGCACCCTGTTTTTTAAGATTTTGTAAAAACTTAGTCGAAATTTGTTAATTTTAATTGCTAATTTTAATCTTGTGTGCTATAATAGATTTGCACATAAGCAAAAAGGAGAAAATAATGAGTAAACAACAAATATCATATGAAGGACTAACTCCTGCTCAACAAAAGAGTTTGAATTTAATTCAATCAGTCGGAATATATGAACTTAGAGCGCTTGCAAGAGTTTTTGGCGAGCCTTCGCCTACCACACTAAGAAGAAATGAGCAAATCAAGTATATCATGGATGTTATCATCTCGGGAGAAGATTTAAAGCCAATTCCTCTTCGTCAAGGCAGACCTTATAAGGAACTATCGAACATCGAAGGAATCTTGGAAGAACTTTCCGAAATCACTGGAAAGGACTACACCTTAAAGAAAAACCAAGAGAAAGTGGCAAAGACCTATGGAAAATCTTTCACCTTCAAACAAGTGGAACAGAACACTGTTGAAAAGAAACTTTTTCCTATTAAAGTGGAAGGCGTTGTGCTTTCCAACCCTGATAAAACACTCTACCTTCTAAACAAGGCAAATTCTATGCCAATTCTTATCAAGAATTTTGATAAGGTAAATGAATTCGACTATATCACTGGCGATGCAGTTATTATGAACGAAAGCCATGAATACATATTAGACCACATCGAAACCATCAACTTTAGCGACTATGCCACCTATGCTCCTAAAAACACAGAGTTCACTCCAACTTTGCCGTCAGCAAGTTTAAAAGTTGGCAAAACGGATGTGAAACTTGGCAGTCGATACACCTTAAATCAGTCAAAACTTTCTGAAACGCCATTGAAAACACTTATTGCAACCTTGAAGAAAAACCATATCATCACAATCGCACTTGCTTCAAACGTGCTCTATGAAGACAGCATTGCATTGTCGTCTATGGGATTTGATAACATTTTCTTCCTAAAATTTGACGACGAGCCAAAAGTTTATGATGATAAAATCAATATGTTCATCGAAAATATAAAGAGACTGCAAGCGGTTGGATGCAATTTGGCTGTCTTTGTTCAAGATGTTGTGACCATTTCTCACACGCTTGACGCCTATTACAAAAACTCGCCAAAAACATATTTCAATCACACTGAAGAGAGCGCCAACATCGTGAAAGAGATTGTTATGCTTGCTAAGTGCAATGTTGAAAACAGCACCACCCTCTTCATCACAAATGAAGAAAGCGACAACTTTGACCCACTATACTCCACCTGCATAAGCAAAGTTTCCAATAAAATTCAACTGTAACTACAATTATATTTTTGATTTTAAAACACACTTTTTAGCGGTGTGTTTTATTTTTATTTGACATAGCATAAAAATTTTCATATAATTACTCAAGGTGGATTTATGAACAATAGTTTTGAAATATTCGGCTTGACGATTAATTATTATGGACTAATAAGCGCCCTTGGATATTTGGTTGGCGTCGTTGTCACCTGCCTTTATGCAAAAAAGCGTGGTTTTAAGACAGACGACATCATCACACTTGCCTGCTTCGTTATCCCACTTGCCATAATCGGCGCAAGAATTTACTATGTTCTCTTTTCGTTTGACGAATTTACGAACTTTTGGGATGTCTTTAAGATTTGGGAAGGCGGACTCGGTTTTTATGGCGGACTTATCGGCGGAACGCTCGGCGTTGTGCTCTACTGCGTCATATTCAAAAAGAACTTTCTTAAACTTGCCGACATCGTTGTTGCCGGGCTTGTGCTTGGGCAAGGTATTGGAAGATGGGGGAATTTTGTCAATCAAGAGGCATTTGGTTTTTATATCGACAACCCAAGCATGCAGTGGTTTCCGTTCGGCGTGTATATAGATGGATGTGAACAACCAGGATGTGAGTGCCCTGGACATGGCTGGCATCTAGCCACCTTTTTCTATGAATTTATGAACAACTTGATTATCTTTATCGTTTTATCTGTTCTTCTTTTCAAAGTTAAATTCAAAAGCAATGGCATAGTCGCCGCGTGCTATCTAATCATGTATGGTTTTTGTAGATTTTTCGTGGAAGGTCTCCGTATGGATAGTCTATATCTCGGACCATTCAGAGTTTCACAACTTGTCAGCATTGTTTTAATATTATGTGGCATCGCCTACATCGTCTTTTGTGCGATTAGAAATAGGCGAAAGAAAACGCCAGACGAAATCATCATGGATGTTTTAAAACACGATTTAAAATGATTTTGAAATTATTTTAAATTTTTCAAATTATTTAAAGCACAAAAATTTTATTTTGATATTGACATTTAGAGTTGTGTCTGTTATAATAAACTCGTGAGGTGAAAGATGCAACTTAAACATTATGTAAAATATTATTGGAGATCTTTTTGTAACACATATTCAAAAGTAGAAGAAATTGAAACCAGAGATACTTCAAAATTGCCATTAGGTGATTTGTCAATAGGTGATAATATTTATGCTTTAGAAATATTTGATAGATTGGTTGGTGAATTAGATTACGAAGGAAAAAAATATCCAGTAAAAACAGAAAAACTCAATAATGAATTATTTTATGTTGGATATTTCTATTCTCTTGATGTTATAAAAGAAATGCGTGGTAATAGAGTTTATGAAAGATTTATTGAACAAGGATATGCTGGCGAAATCATATGCCAAGTTGCAAAAAGTAAAGCCGTTCCTAAAGAAGAATTAGAAACAGCACTTGCACATTTAATTACTCCCCCACACGTTAAATTTGAAGACTTAAAAGAATTAAAGGCATGCAGAGCAGTAACAACTGGAAAAACAAACGATGATAGTGAAATAACTAAAAAATAATCCATAATCATAGAGATAATGCAAAGAAGTGGTATTTTGTTAGTTAAAAAATTTATTACTTATAAATATATTCAAAAATTTATGAAATAAAAGTGCGCCCAACCGCGCTTTTATTTTTTCAAAACGCATACAAATCGCACATTTGTGAGATAATTTAAGTATGCGCGGAAGAATTGGAAATATCAAAAAATCAAAAATTTTGAATGTCACACTCATTTCCTTTCTCATACTCTTTATCGCCTTTATTCCTATAAATATAATCGTGCTTAATGAGTATAAAACATTATGGTTTTACGCCTTTTCAACTTTAGTTGGCTTATATGAGATTATCAAAAGCCGATTTTTTAAGTTGGATAGTGCTTTCTACTTTGGCGCGGTCATCTTTCTAATCGGCATAAGCGGTTTTATTTTCACTTTCACAAACACCTTTGAGTTTTTAAACGTCTACTTGCTCTCCGACTTCGCCCTCGCCTCGCTCCTATCATTTATGGTTTGCGGTCAAAAATTCCACTTGATAATCTTTTATTCGCTATTTTTCTTCCTTATTTTTCAAATTTTATACAAAATAAATTTAATAACTTACACAATTTCTATTGCAATTTCCATGTCATTTTTGCTATTATTAATAGTGATAATAGTTGTGAGTTTTCTATGTAGCAAAAGGTAAAAGGAGCATAAAAATGAATTTTTCAGAACAGTTTAATGGTTATAACAAGCAAGAGGTCGATGCATACATAGAACGCCTTAAGGCTAGTTACGAGTCGAAACTTATGGACGAAAAACTTAAAACGCTGGAAAGTGAAAGACGACTTTTGAACTTTAAAAATCAACACGCCGAACTTGCCAACAAGGAAAAGAGCATACTGGAGGCTCTCGACGTGCTTGAGAAGGCGAAAAAGTTTCAAGAGGAAGGCACAAGGAGTTTCTATTCTCTCGTTTTCGACAAAATCAAACTTTTGGTGCATGAACTTGATATGCGCTTCCCAAATATGCGCCGAAATAATGAATATAACAACATAATCCAAGAACTCTACAACCTTATTTCTGATTACAAAGACAAGTTTGTGCCTGAAAATTACATCACTAACCCAATAAATTCCTCAAATGACAGCATGCGCCTACTTCTCAACAAGATGCAGGAATATAAAAAAGAGCCGACAAAGATGCCTGCAGAAGTGAAGATAAGCCCAAACAGCGTCAAGGACACCACCACCTACACCAACTTCTATAAGCGCAACAGTTTCGTTTTCAAGCCTAAAGAGAAAGAAGAGAACGCAAGCGAAAATAATAGCGTGACAAGTAATACGAATGGCAGTGCAAGCACCTTAAATAACCAAACAAACCAAAGCGTGAATAACAGCACAAACCAAAACTATTTCACTCAAAGTGAAAGAAAAATATTGCCAGACGAAAACAATATTCAAAAATATCCTAAAAGCGAAAGCGGTTTCAGTTTTGAAGAGGCACTGCATCCAAAGGAAGGACTTGAAGAGATTATGAAGGCTTTTGATTTCTACAACGAAGGCAAAAAGAATAACCAAAGCGGACAAAATTAGTTCGCTTTTTTTATCTCGCCTTTGTATTTTTACACACCTAATTTAAAAATTTAAAATATCATCAAATAAAATAATATTTAAAATTATTTAACAATTTTCTAATAAAAGTTGAAAAATATAGGACATTGTAGTAAAATATGGTAAGGAGTTTTTCTTATGGACGAAATGTTGAAGATTGTCAATGTCAATAAGACATATAAGATTAATAAATATGAAAGTTTTCAAGCGTTACATAATATTTCAGTTTCCTTTAAAAGCGGAGAACTTGTCTCTATCGTCGGCGAAAGCGGAAGCGGAAAGTCCACCCTTATGAACTTAATCGGCGGGCTTGACTCTGATTTCACTGGAAATATCATTGTCGGCGACCAAGATTTAAGCAAACTTTCCGACCGTGAACTAGATAAATACCGAAAGGATAAGGTCGGCTTTGTTTTTCAGTCATTCAACCTTATCTCGCACCTATCCATCCTCGACAATGTCACTCTCGCCTTGACGCTATCCAATGTCAGCGAAAAAGAAAAGGTGGAGCGCGCCACAAACATCCTAAAACTTGTTGGGCTTGAATCACAAATCAAGAAAAAGCCGACACAACTTTCTGGCGGACAAAAACAAAGAGTTGCCATCGCCCGCGCACTCATAAATAACCCAGACATCATCATTGCCGACGAGCCGACAGGCGCGCTAGACACAACCACCACCATGCAAATACTCAAAATTTTAAAAGAGATTGCCGACAGTGGAAAACTTGTCATCATGGTCACACACTCAGAAAAGGTTGCTTCCATCTCGTCGCGTGTGGTGGAAATTTCGGACGGTCGAATTGTCAGCGACAAGCAAAACCCAAAATATAAAAAGACTAAGAGCAAAATCTTTAAAGAAAAAGTTAGCGAAGAGAAAAAAGATAAGAAAAATAAACCATTAAAGCAAAATTTATCCTATCTTTCTGCGATTAAGTTATCTTTCCATAACATGTGGGCAAGTAAAACCAAAAATCTTCTCATGGCGTTTGGCGTGGCAATAGGAATTGGCAGTCTCATCCTTATGCTCTGCTTCAGTTCTGGCATAACCGACTACATCAACGCCACCATGAAGTCCTACTCTGACCCAACCATCGTCACAATCTCAAAGCAGAGCAAAGATGGACTTCCACTCTTCGATGTTGATAATGGCGAAATTACAACAATTATGGATGGCATAAATGAATATTTATCTCAAAATGGCTACGATTTTGAAGTGACAGAAGATAATTGCTCTCCTGGTTTTAATTGTCCAACAATTTCTACTCAAATTTCAGCGTATTTTGAAGATGATTTGAATAATGATGGTGACTTTGAAAGGCTTGATATTTTCTATTTCTACACCACACCACCATACTATTCTGAGGATGTTGTAGATGGAACTTTGCCAACTGAAGAAGGCGGAATAATGTTTGCTCCTGCAGTTTATAACTTTTTTGGTGATATTGATCCAATTGGAGAAAAAGTTGATTTTTCTATAAGCATTAATATTCCAGGTTTTAATACAACAATTAACATTGATAACGCAATAATCACAGGCATTGTCGACACTTCGGTTATGAGTGGCTTCCCTATAGTATATATTAATTATGATTTTTTTGAAAAAGAATATAAAAAATATTCCAATGGCGCTGCTTTACAACCGACCACCTATTACATCCAAACAAGAAGTGAAAACCTAACAGAAGCGGAAAGCGAAGAGATTGCCAGTGCGATAAACAGATATATCTCCACACTTGAAGGCTATTCAGGCTCAATTGAAGAGAGTTTAGCAAATATGTTCCAAAGCATGGCAGACACCATCGGCACATCGCTCATCATCCTTTCGGCTATTTCGCTTCTCGTTTCCGCAATTATGATTTTGGTTGTGATGTATATGAGCGTTTCAGAGCGCACAAAGGAAATCGGCGTGCTGAAATCTATCGGTGCGCGAAAAAAGGATATCCATCGCATATTCTCTTCCGAAAGTTTTCTTGTGGGGCTATTAAGTGGCATATGCGGACTTATCGTGGCTGGAGTTTTGATACTTATCATCTATATCATTTTAATTAACCTTGTTGGCATCGCACCGCTGTCGTTCAAGTGGTATTATGTCTTTATCGCGCTCGGCGTTTCGATTGTGATAAGCATATCGAGCGGACTTTATCCAGCAAGCAAAGCCGCTCGCCTGGACCCCGTGGAGTCACTTAGACGCGAGTAAAAACTTTGTAATCTTTAATAAATTTAATAAAGATTTAATAGGTAAAACCTATCAAAATAATGATAATTTTATTAACAAACATCCAAAATTTGTTTGGTTTGTTTGGCAAATTTGCTTTTTTGAATATGGAGTTGAAATGAAAGATTTAGGCGAAATTAAAAAATTTTTAAACGAAAATAAATCGGAAAGCGGAAAAAAATTTCAAGAAAAGATAGTTTACACACGCCTAACTATCTATGGAATAAGCATACCAAAACTAAGAAAGTTCGCCAGCGTTTTAGCCAAAAATGGTTTCGTTCCTGACGACATCGAGCCCACTTCCAGCGAAGAAATAACTTTAAAAGGCTTAGTCCTCTCAAAACAAAAGTGGAGCGATTTGAAGGTCATTGAAGAATACGAAAAATTCAACTCCCATATCGATAACTGGGCAACCTGCGACACAATAACCCCATCCTTAAAACAACTTAAAACGGAAAGTGGAAGAAGATATTTTCTCTCGCTACTTGAAAACAGCAATTTCTATAAAAAGCGAATCGGCGTAATCGGTTTGATGGCGCATTTTCTTGACGATAAAAATTTGGATGAGATAATAAACGCCCTTGTTTCACTCTCAAACACTCTTTCTTATAAAATCACCTACTCTTTCGCTGGCACAACGGAAGAAAAAATCGAAAATCTAAGCGAATATTATGTGAAAATGGCAATAAGTTGGTATCTATGCACGCTTATTTGCAAAAATTACGACTATGGCAAAACCGCCCTTCAAAAGTTTACCGACAAATTCATCCGCAACAAAACAATCTCAAAATGCCACGACTCCTTCCGCCTGTCGCCCAACCAAAAGGAAGAATTAAAACAACTGAAAATATAATAATTAAAATATAATAATTACAAATTTAATATATAAAAATTATGAAAATTTAAATTTTTTTGAAAAAATAGTTAAAAACAACTATTTTTTCTTTTTTATAGCACTATATTTTACATCTAAAATTCTTTTTAACACAAATTAAACCTAAACAAAATTTCCTTCTTCAACATACACTTTATTTGTAAGGAGGAAAAATGAAAATTTGGAAAAGACTAACTATGCTTTGCTTGGCGCTACTTATGGTGACAAGTTGTGGCTTGCTCTTTGGCTGTAACAAAAAGGACTACAACCACATTGAACTCAACGAAGTCACCCACAGCATCTTCTATGCTCCACTGTATGTTGCGATGAACAACGGCTACTTTGAAGATGAAGGATTAACTGTTTCACTCACAAATGGTGGCGGTTCAAACACTTCGATGAGCGCTCTGCTTTCTGGCTCTGCCGACATGATTTTGGCTGGTCCAGAGACTGCGGTTTACACCAATCAACAAGGCGTTTCGAATGCCCCTGTTGTGTTCGGTCAACTTACGCAATGCGATGGTTCGTTCATTGTGTCTAAAGAAGCGGTTGAAGATTTCAGCCTAGACGACCTTGTCGGCGAAACCATCATCGGCGGAAGGGCTGGCGGACTTCCTGCAATGACTCTTCAATATATCATCGAGTCGCAAGGCTACGAAATCGGCACTGGCGAAAACCAAATCAACTTAAGAACGGATGTTGCCTTTGACCTTACTGCAAGCGTTTGGGAAAATGACGACACTGTTAAATACTGCACCCTATTCGAGCCTACTGCAACCAACATTGTAAACGCCGTTGAAGGCTCCGAGATTGTGGCAAGTTTAGGCGAACTTTCTGGCTCCATTCCATACACCTGCTTTATCGCTCGCGAAAACTATGTGGAAGACCATAGTGATGTGGTTGAAAAATTCTTAAACGCTGTTAAACGCGCTTACAACTACATTGTCACAAACGATTCCTACGCAGTTGCGCAAGCACTTCTTCCATCCTTTGACGGAAACACGGTTGAAGAATTGCAAATCGCAGTTGAGCAGTATGTGGCAATCAACGCGTGGAGTTCGACGATGGTTATGTCAAGCGAAAGTTTCGACAACCTTATGAATGTGATGCTTAACGCCGATGTTATCACAGAAAAATCGGTTTTCTCTGAAGTTGTCGACAACACCTATGTTGAAAATTTGCTTGAAGAAAGTGTCGCATAAAAACTAAATAAAATCTCTAAAATTTTATTCTTTAAAAAAAATCACTATTTTTAACTAAAATTTTAATAAAAAATTGAAAAAATAGTGATTTTTTTATTATTTTTATAAAATAAATATTTTTAAATATAAAATTAATAAAAAACAATCCAAATTTTCTTTG
>CALWGA010000055.1 GCA_944377825.1 uncultured Clostridia bacterium
GACGGCATACGCGCTGGCGAACTTGAAACTGAGTTTGCTGAACTCGGTGGATGGGAAGCAGAAAGCGACGCAAAGAGTTTGCTTCAGTCTCTAGGCATCAAAGAAGAGGAATTTTATAAACATATGAGCGAGTTGGATGCGAAACTGAAGGTTAAAGTTTTGCTTGCTCAAGCGCTCTTTGGCAATCCTGACATCTTGATACTCGACGAGCCTACCAACAACCTAGATTTTAAAACGATAAGGTGGCTGGAAAATTTCCTTTTGGACTTTGAAAACATTGTGATTATCGTCTCGCACAATCGTCACTTTTTAAATAAGGTCTGCACGCATATCTGCGATGTTGACTTTGGTCAAATCAATATGTTTTTAGGCAACTATGACTTTTGGTATGAAACAAGCCAACTTCTTTTAAGGCAACAAAAAGACCAAAACAAAAAGGCGGAACAGCGCGCTAAGGAACTTAAAGACTTTATCGCACGCTTCTCTGCCAACGCTTCAAAAAGCAAGCAGGCAACAAGCAGAAAGAGAGAATTAGAGAAATTGACTATTGAAGACTTAAAGCCGTCGTCAAGGAAATATCCATATGTCGATTTTAAGTTTGAGCAGGCAATCGGCAAGGAAATTTTGAAAGTGACAAACTTGACTAAGAAAGGCATGTTCAAAAATCTCTCCTTCAACGTTGAGCCTGATCAAAAAATCGTCTTTCTCTCCGACAACTCCTTGGTTTTAACAACGCTTTTCAACATAATTATGGGCATTGAAAAGGCAGACAGTGGCTCGGTGTTCTTTGGCAAAACGATTAAACCGTCCTATCTTCCACAAAATAACAGCGAATATTTCGACAACTGCCACCTTTCCATTGTGGATTGGCTGAGGCAGTATTCTAAAGATAAGTCGGAAAGTTACGTCAGAGGTTGGCTTGGAAGAATGCTCTTCTCTGGCGAAGAAAGTTTGAAAGATGTCTCGGTGTTATCAGGTGGCGAAAAGGTGAGATGTATGCTGGCAAAGTTGATGCTTGAGGGCGGAAACTTACTCATCCTTGACGAGCCAGTCAACCACTTGGATCTTGAAAGCATCACATCGCTCAACAAAGGCATGATAAACTTTAAAGGTCCTATTCTCTTCGCAACTGGCGACCAAGAGATTATCGAGACCGTGGCAAACAGAGTCATCGACATCGTTGACGAGAACACCATTATCGACAAACAGATGTCTTACGAAGAATATATGGAAAAATTTAAAAATTAAGAAAATTATAAAAAATTACACTAAAAATTGAAAAAATAGCGAAAAAAATCAATAAAAAATTAAGTTTTTTATAAAATTAATTTAATTTTTGGTTTTATTTATATGAAAATTCGATAATAACGCGCTGAAAAATATTTAAAAAATTCTAATTTACAAAATATTTTTTAGATTAAATTGACTTAAAATTAAGTTCGTTAAAGGAGAAGAAATGAAGAATAAATTAAAAGGAAAAGTGGCTGTCATAACTGGCGCAAGTGGCGGAATCGGCTACTCCATGGCGAAATACTTATATAAAGAAGGCGTCAAAGTTTACGACATCTCGCTTGTTACAGAAAACCATGAAGAGATTACTAAAAGTTATTCTGCCGATGTCAACGACACGCAAAAAGTGGAGAGTATATTAGAAGAAATTTATAACGAAAACAATCACATTGACATCTTCATCAACAACGCTGGTTTTGGAATTGCTGGCGCCATCGAGGACGCTAAACCTGAAAGCATCTATAAACTTGTCAGCACCAACCTTTCTGCCGTTATCGCACTCTCAGGCGTGGCAATAAAATATCTTAAAAAGTCAAATGGCGGAAGAATAATAAACACTTGCTCGGTTGGCGGAATTATTCCACTTCCATTTCAGGCTACATATAGTGCCACCAAGGCTGGCGTGGAGATTTTCGGTCGCGCGCTTGCAAACGAGGTCAAACCTTTCAATATTAAGGTTACATCCATTCTCCCTGGCGACACAAAAACAGGCTTCACGAAAAATCGCATAATCGAAAATGACAACACAAATGATGGTTATCGCAAAAATGTGGCAAAATCCATCAAAAAGGTGGAAAAGGACGAGCAGACTGGAAAGAGCCCTGACAGCGTTGGAAAGATGGTGGTTAAAGTTCTCAAAAAGAAAAATCCACCACTTAGAAAAACGGTGGGCTTCTGGTATAAATGCGCCGTGTTCTTGCCGAGAATTTTTTCAACCAAGTTTGTAAATTACATCGTCAACAAATTGTATTGCTAGATATAAAAAATTGACTGCAAAAATAATTCAAAAATTTTTGTTTTAATCTAAATAAAATAAATTGTAAAATTATTTATTTAAATTATTTGCAAATTATTTTTTAATCAATTAAAAAAACATTTTTCCTTTTATAATTTAATAAAAATAATTAAAAATCTAAAAAATATATATTTTCTAATCAAAAAACAAATAAAAATCACATTAAAAACGCATTCTTTTGCAAATTTAATGTGATTTTTTAATGTTTTTACTATTTTAATTAATTGGCTTTTTATTTTGGTGTTTTAATTATATAATTTATTTTTTATTTTATAACATTATTTTAGTAAATTTTTCATTATAATTATGCTATTTTCAAACCGCTTTGTATTAAAATTTTTTTAAAACTCAACAGCCTTTTGGATATACGATGGCAGTTCGTCAATTTTAAGTCTTATTTGTTTCATCGTGTCTCTGTCGCGGAGTGTGACCGTGTCATCTTCCAAGGTGTCAAAGTCTATCGTCACACAGAAAGGTGTGCCTATCTCGTCTTGTCTACGATAGCGCTTGCCGATGGAGCCTGCCTCGTCATAGTCGCAGTTGAAATGCTTAGAAAGTTTTGCATAAACCTCCCTTGCCTTTTCGCTCAAATTCTTTTGAAGCGGAAGAATTGCCACTTTATATGGTGCAATCGCTGGCAAGAAATGCATAACCACCCTTGTTTCGCCATTTTCTAAGGTCTCTTCTTCATATGCCTCGCACATAATGGCAAGCATAAGGCGGTCTGCGCCTATTGAATATTCGATGACATTTGGCGTGAACCTTTCGTTTGTGTATGGGTCGAGATAATCCATAGCCTTCCCGCTATATTCGCTGTGCCTTGACAAATCCCAAGTGCCACGATGATGAATGCCGTTTAACTCCTGCCAACCGATTGGAAAGTCATATTGAATGTCGCACGCCGCCTTTGCGTAGTGAGCAAGTTTGTCATGGTCGTGAAAACGCAAGTTTTCTGCCTTTAAGCCTAAACTCTCCACAAACTTTAACGCTCTCGCTTTATAGGTGTTATAGAAACTCATGCTGTCCTTTGCATGGCAGAACATTTGAAGTTCCATCTGTTCAAACTCAATCGTTCTAAAAAGGAAGTTTCCTGGCGTAATCTCGTTTCTAAATGACTTTCCTATCTGTGCGATGGCGAAAGGCACTTTTGCACGCATCGTTCTTTGCACGTTCAAAAAGTTGACATATTCACCCTGGCAGGTTTCAGGTCTAAGATAGACAACATCCTTGTCATCGCCCACCATATTGCGCGACGTTGTGAACATAGGGTTAAACTTTCTTATCGGCGTCCAAGCGCGCTTGCCACAATTTGGGCATTTGACGTCATGCTCTTCGATGTATTTTTCCATCTCTTCGTTGGTCATGCCCTCGGCGCTGACCGTGCCTTTAGAGAAGTTTTCAATAATTGTGTCCGCTCTATGCCTTGTTTTGCAGTTTTTGCAGTCCATCTTCGGGTCTCCAAAACTCTGCACGTGACCGCTCGCCTCCCAAACTTTTGGGTTCATAAGGATGGCTGCGTCAACGCCGTAACTTGACGGGTCCTCTTGCACAAATTTCTTCCACCACGCGCGCTTGATGTTGTTTTTGAGTTCCACACCGATAGGTCCAAAGTCCCAAGTGTTGGCAAATCCGCCATAGATTTCGCTCCCTTGGAAGACAAAGCCTCTGTTTTTACATAGATTTACAAGTTTATCCATTGTCAATTTCTTATCCATAACTCTCTCCTTTTTTCTTATTTGCATGATGTAGCCATAAAGCAAATATATTTGTTTTAGTGCAATCTATGTTGCTTACGAGTAACTTGATAGCACAAAAGGTGTTTTGTCAAATCTCAAAGCACAATTTTAACAACAAAAAAGCCCTATGCAGTGGTGCATAGGGGCGATCTCAACCGCTGTTCCACCCTACTTCGCAAACATACGTTTGCCTCATTTCCTGTCTTTTCGCCGACACGCGTTTGCTCCAAGGTTGCCAAGCCTTTTCATTGCAAAGATATTATATCCCATGTGCCTAATATTTGTCAATCAATTTTATCTTTCTTTTTAAAAAATTACGATTGTCAAATTATATTTTTTAGGCATATAAAAATAAATATGAAAATTTAAAATTTATTTGATTTTCCTATTGAAATAAAAAAATTAATGGTGTATAATTATTAATATGTTGAAAGGAGTTTAAAATGAAAGATGTTAAAATCGATGAAAAAAAGACAGCCCGCGCTGAACATAAGAGAAAAACAAGGCTTAACAGTTTGTTAAAAAAATTGAAAGTTGAAAAAAAGAATGCTGAAAGTGGATTTGAGAATGAAGACCTTTATTCTTTTTTACAGGACTACTTAAAGGTTGATAATAACTTTGTTTTTGTTGACAGCAATCAATCTCGCACCTCTTCCATATCTGTCATTGAAAATGAAGAGGAAAATTGCGTAATTCATCAGAGTATTTGTTATGAGAAAAACTACTCAAAATCAAAAAGTTTTAGCAGGAAAAAATATGTTGAAAATGAACTTAAATTCAACAAAGATGGCACTTTGACTTTTTCTCACAAAGAAGGCAAAAACAAAATTAAACTTAACGTAAAAACAATCTCAAAGGATAACACCATAACAAACGAAACGCCAACACTTGAAGAGATTTTGCCTAAATTTTCAAATAATAAAACAAAGTAGGCGCAAAGGCTTATCACAAATATTTAACTTTAAAATTTGAAAAAGATAGCGAAAATATTTTTAACACTATCTTTTTTTGTTTTAATTAT
Source organism: uncultured Clostridia bacterium (assembly GCA_944377825.1). Taxonomy (GTDB): domain Bacteria; phylum Bacillota; class Clostridia; order Christensenellales; family UBA1242; genus Caccovivens. The sequence continues at coordinate 5,063 of CALWGA010000055.1, forward strand.
ATCCTAACAACATTATCTTAAACACTTAAACAAATCACAAACTCTTAATCTAACCATAGCACTTTGTCGTAGACGGCAAGTGTGATGATGTCGATTATCCAAACGATGAACGGACAGAAGATTATCATCAAAATGCCAAGCACTATGCCTAACGCATTTTGTTTGTCGATGGACTTACAAAGTCGATACACTGCCCAAACGATGTCGAGAACTGGCAGTGCCAAAACAATCTTTGCCCACTTTGGTAAATTGTCAAATGCTTGAATTAAATCTTTCATATCTCTCTCCTTTTATTTAAACATTTTGTCGCTTTTCGTCAGCATCGTCCAGCCGAGCATGGTGCGAAATAAACTTCCCCAGTAGGTTAGCCTCGCCGAATTTAAAAACTCAGCACAGATTTTAACCTCTTCTTTTGTCATACACTCGCTTAAAAACTCCAAGCCATATTTTGATGCGCCCTTTTCGATTTTTATTTCCTTATACTTAGTGTAGCAAGCGAGCAAAAATATCAAAAACGCCAATCCAAAAAAGCCGATGCCGATATATAGCACGAAAGTTGGCACAAGGTTTAGTAGGCTGATAACGGCAAGCACTATGCCTATCAAAATTAGTGGAATGAAGAATTTTCCTATTATTCTATTTTTGCTACGCCTTTGCCATTGCCTGTTTAGTTCCTGCTTTTTATATTGCAGTCCATGCCCTAGTTCATGCGCTATCGTCGAAAAGGACGCAAGGCTGTTGGAACTTAAAGTGGATGGGCTTAAGGCGATGTAGCCTGGCGAAAAATGGTCCATATATTCGTCACAGCGCGTGACTTGCAGTGCGCCGTCAAGGTATTTTTCGTTTATTATCGCCACAAAATCTAAGATGTTCATGCCGTTTTGTGCCACATATCCCATCGCTTCCTGCCTTTTCTCTTTGAAATTGTCAAAAGAGAAATTAGCAACCGCCAAACAAAAGCAGATAAGCAAGAAGAACAAAACACCTATTCCGATGACTATATACAACCACATTTTTGTATTATATCATATTTTTTTTAAAAACACAAATGTTAAGCGGTGGAAATCAAAATTGTTTCGCCTTCGTAGCACACTGTTCCAGCAGGTGGTAGTTGAGAAGTGACTATCGTGCCGTCGCCGTCCACTTCAGCATACAAGCCTAAAACTTTCAGTTCTGCTAGTGCGTTTGCAATACCCATGCCCACCACATTTGGCATGATAACTTCCACTCTCTTAGCCGACGGGTCGTCCTTTGGAATGTTGTAGTAGGTAAATATTTTTTCATAAAATTCTCTTCCGTATGGCGACGCCACGATTGAACCGTAATACGCACCAGCACTCGGTTCGTCGACGATTATCATGATGATATACTCTGGGTTATCCGCTGGATATGTGCCGATAAAACTTGAGATATATTTACCTTGTGCAATCTGTCCGTTCTCGTTATACTTCTGCGCCGTGCCTGTTTTTCCGCCGATGTTGTAGCCCTCAACAAAAGTGTAGTCGCCAGTTTTGTTGGTGGTCAGTTTGAGAAAGGAGTTTATTATCTCGCCGGTCTCGCTTGAGACTATCCTTTTTTCTATGATTTGTGGCATAAAAGTTGTGTTGCCATAGACATCCTTTATTTCACTGACCACAGTCGGCGTGTGATAGACTCCGCCGTTGACTATTCCGCAGACGATGGAGAGTAGTTGTATAGGCGTCACCGCGATGGCGTGACCAAAGCCCATGCGCGCCAGGTCGACGGTTTTGACATTCTTTTTATCCATCAAAATTCCAGCACTTTCGCCTGAGATTGTGATGTCAGTCTTTTCGCCCAAGCCGAATTTTTCAAGATAGGAATAGAATTTGTCGACACCTAGGCGGAGTGCCAAGTCCATAAAACAGCAGTTACAGGAGTTTGCAAAAGCCTCGGCAAGCGTTTGATTGCCGTGTCCAGTCGTCTTCCAACACTTAATTCGCTGTCCGTCGACTATGCGATAGCCTGGACAATAAAAAGTGTCGTCTAAACTTGTCACGCCCGCCTCAAGCGCCATGGCAACCGTCAAAATCTTGAAGGTGGAACCTGGCTCGTAGGAATCTGTAACTGCCGACATACGCGACATCGAAAAGAGTGCACTCAAATCGTCACGCGGAACTTCGTTTAGGTCAAAACTCGGCTTTGTGCTTATCGCCAGCACTTCACCCGTCTTTGGTTTCATAACTATGCCGGTCACTGACTTCGCCTTCTGCTCTTCAAACGCCTTTTCCAGCACTTCTTCCAGCATTATTTGTATTTTGCTGTCGACTGTCAGCGTTATATCGTCGCCAGCCACGCCACTGACATAGTAGCGGAGGTTTCCTCCTATCTCTTTGCCTTGAAGGTCACTTTGCACATAACTATATCCGTCATCGCCCTTGAGATAGTCATTGAAATACGCTTCTATTCCGCTTTGACCGACATTGTCGATGCTTGTGAAGCCAATTAGTTGCGTCATCAAGTCGCCATAGACATAATATCTGCCGACATTCTCTGATAGATAGACGCCACTAAGTGAAAGAGAATAAATCTCTTCAGCGACATCGCCTTCCACCTGCATTTTGAGTAGACTTTCGCTGATATTCTTGTTTTTGACCTTTGTGAGCGTGTTTTCATAATTTAAGTCTAAAATATCCGCAAGCGCTCTCGCTGTTGCTTCTGCGTCCGCGACTTCACGCCCACGCACATAGACATTGTAGGTGGTGTAGGAAACAGCCAGCGTGTCGCCAGTGGAGTCATAGATAGTTCCGCGTGGAGCGACCAGCGATAAATCGCGCGTCCACTGGTCGAGTGCTCGCACCTGCATATCTTTGCCATTTATGATTTGAACGATAAAAAGCCTCACACCTAACGCGCATGCAAGGAGAATTAAAACAAGTCCAACTGTCACAATTCTCTTTTGCAAGGAATATAGGGTGTAAGGCTTTCGCAATTTAACCTCCAAACAGCCCAGTTATAAAATTGACAAGATTATCAAACCAGTTTGTGTTTTCGCCAATTGAAGAGATTTCGTTTATCTCTTCAGGATAGGTCTCAATAAATTCAAAACCTTTGTTGGTGGCGTTAAGATTGTTGATTTTGTTGAGATAGTTGATAAGGTTTAAGTTGTAACTATCCTCTATCTGCATGTAATGTGAGTTCATATTGTCACAAACAACCGAGCCTGCCACACAACCTATCGTGCAGACGGCAAGCGCACACGCTAGTAGTGCGGTTTTTAACCTTTTCTTCTTTTTTATGTTACCTTTCTTTTTTGACATCAAGTCATAATTGGGCTTTTCTATGATAAGGGTGGTTTTTTTAGGTTTTTCATCTTTCGCCTTTATCTCTTCTTTTTCAGGCTTCTCTTCCACTTTCGGCGCTTCGCTTGCTAATGTTTCTTCGTTTCGAGTGACCTTTTCTTCCTTTTTCTCTTCAACCTTTTTAACATCCTTGAGAGTCAAATTTTCAAAGGTGGAAATATATGCGGTGTATGTCAAAGATTTTTCTTCTTCAATCGATTTTTCCTGCTCTATCGAAGTCTCTTTGCTTACCATAGTGACAGCAGGAATTTCAAGCGAAGTTTCCTTTTTTGTTTCCACCGATTTTTCCGCCAACTTTACTTGTTTCTCGGTTTCAACCTTTGTTTCGGCTATGGTCTTTTGCTCAACTTTTGTTTCAACCTTTTCTAAAACATCCTTATCCATATATTTATATTATCCTCCTTTTAAAAAGATAACTAAAACGATGTTATCTTTGATTTATTCTTTTAAACTCGCTCCACCGCTCTAAGTTTGGCGCTGGAACTTCGGCTGTTTATTTTAAGTTCTTCTTCGCTTGCCGTTATTGGTTTTCTAAACACATTTACCACCTTTTTCTTATGCCCACAGATACAAACTGGCGTCTTTGGCGGACATAGACAATCGGTCGACTCGCGTTTAAACGCCGTTTTGACTATTCTATCCTCTAAACTATGGAAAGTGAGAACAACAAGCCTACCGCCTATATTCAGCATGTCGACAAATTGGTTAAGCGTGTTTTCAAGTCCGTCAAGTTCGCCATTCACGGCAATTCGAAGCGCCTGAAAGACCTTTTTTGACGCTCCGCCACGCGAATAGACCACTTTTTTCGGCATGCTGTTTTCGATGATGTTGCGTAGTTCAAAGGTGGTTTCAATCTTTTTATTCTTTCGATAATTTACAATATTTTTTGCGATCGATTTGGAAAATTCTTCTTCGCCATACTTATAGAAAAGTTCTCGCAAGTTTTCTTCAGAATAGGTGTTGACAATATCGTATGCGGTTAAAATGTCTTCGTCCTGCCCCATGCGCATATCCAGCCTGCCGTTATGCAGAAAACTGAACCCACGCTCGCCTTCGTCGATTTGGTGCGAACTGACGCCTAAATCAATCAAAATGCCATCCACTTTTTCATGTATTAAATTCGGTGCGTCTTTAAAATTTGCCTTGATAAACTCCACTTTATCAGTGAACTCTTTTAAACGATTTTTGCTTGCTTCAATCGCTTCGCTGTCGCGGTCAAAACAATATAGTTTGCCGTTCTTTAGGCGCTTTGCAATCTCGTAGGAATGTCCGCCTCCGCCGACAGTGCAATCTATGTAAGTGCCGTTAGGTTTGATGTTGAGCGCGTCGATGCACTCGTTGAGCATGACTGGTATATGTTTAAATTCCACTTGCCACTCCGTTACTTAAACCTAAAAGTGTCTTTATGCTTTCAGCAAGCAATCTATTTTCTTCACTCTCCGTGCTTTCGAAAATGGTGTCGATTGCCGTGCTGATTTCATCACTATAAGTCTCAATATCTTCACTTGACAAGAGGTCTGTGGTGATGTTGCAAGCGTTCTCCACAACCTCTGTTGCAAGTGCGATATTATCGCCATAAAGTTCATCAATAGTTGACTTAAATGTGTTAACAAAGGTTTCAATTTGTGATATGTCAGATAAATCAATGCTACCTAAATTCTCGCTAAGGCTATTTGCAAGTTCCAAAACTTGAACAAGTTCGTTCATTGTGGTGGTGTAATCGATGTTATAATATCCTGTTGAAATGTTCTCTTCTAAAACGCCCAAATATTCTTTAATTCTCTCATACTCGCCGTTTGGATTTGGTATTCCTTCGCTATCTGGATTTATGTTGTCATAAATTGCATTGCCGTCAATCACATCGCCAGTTAAATACCATATTATATTGACAAACACATCGTCGAACACGCCTTGACTTGCACTCACTTTAAGAACATCCAAAATCTCGCCGATGACTGGCAGTTTGTCGGTGACATTCTCGCTTGCCATGCTGTCACTGCCTATTGCGTTCAAAAGCGCCTTGATTGTTGAGATATATATGTCGCTATCTTCCGCCAAATTTGAGTAGTTGGTTGTCGGTTTGACGCCTGTGATGTTCTCAAGTTCCGCATCAATCTGTGGGAAGATGTTATCGTAAAGCGGACTATACATGCTGTTTTCAAAGAGTATTCCAAGCACTCTATCCATAACCGTTTCGTCTTCAATGCCTGTGCTTGTTGCCATCATGTCGTTTATGAGTGCGATATAGTCGGCGTCATCTCTCATCAAATAGTCGAAATAGTCAATTTCTTTATCTTCGCTATCTTCTGTGACGGTTATTGTGTTAGAAGAGAGTTCGCCGAGTAATTCGCCGATAGAAGCAAGTTTATTGTAGTAATTTTCGTAAGTATCCTCGCCGTCTTTAAGTTTAACAAAGCCGTCTAAGTTGTTTACAAGTTGGTCGATGACCGTGTCAAATACCATTTCTTTAAGCGTTTGCCCATTAAAAGATGTTTGCTCTAAATCATAGAACGGCATAAGAAGTTTTGCCAAAAATTCGCTGTCTGCTTGCACTTCTGTTTTGATAATATCAAGCACTGCGTCAAAGTCCACGCTCTCATCTAAGATGTCAGTAAGTCCTGCATCTTTAATGCTTAAAATCGGCGTTTTGATATGGTTAAAGAAGTCGGTATATGAGTCTAAGGTGGCAGTTGTGCCATTCGCCGTATGAACATCGTCGCCTAAAAGTTCAAAACCCATGCTTTCCACGATGCCGTCAAGCGTGTTATATTGAACGCTCTCACGCTCAAAGTTGAGAATTTTTAAGGAGCGCGCTTCATCAAGTATGCTTCCCATTCCGTCCAGCACGCCACCAATATCATTCAAATTTAAAATGCTGTCAACAATATCGTCGCTTTCAATAAGTCCAAATATGTCGTTTTGGTCATTTAGAGTTTTAAGTTCTGTTGCAATACTCATAAGACTATCAACCATGCTCTCCATGTCCTCTCTTGTGAGAGTGGTGTTAAGCCCGATATTTTCGGCATTTTCAAATCCCTTTTGAAGTTCAGTGGAAAGTAGTTCAAGTAAGCGTGGCATGGTATCTGAAACAAGGTTAAGGGTTAGCGCGCTCTTTAATGAAGGAGAAACAGCCTCTTCATTATTTACAACTAAATTTAAAACATTTTCAACATCAACATTCTCTAAGCTCATATATTCTTCAAGCGTTCCGCTTGTTATGATTTTGTCCGCGATGTCCAAAACACTTAGTATATCACTAGATAAATAGGTATAAAAATCAAAATCTTCTGTCAGCTTCGCTTGAAGGTCGTGTATTATATCAACCACTTCCTCTGGAATGTCGGTAAGTCCAAGCTCGTCTTTAAGGGTGTCGAAATTGACTATAAAATCTTTCAAAGTGTCAGTTAATACAGTTTTAAACAAATTGTTATTCACCACCTCAGTGACACTTGCTTTTATTGGAGCAAAGTCGAGGTTTTCGTAGTTGTTTGCCGAAACTTCATTTACGAAAATTGCCACTTCATCGTAAGCTCCCGCAAGTGTGATAATTTCCTTTCTGACATTTATCTTTTCTCCGTCTATCTTAACATCGGAAAGTCCGTCAAAGAGAGCATCGTCAAATCCGCCAGCGGAACAGATGACGCCAAACGCACTGTCGTTGAAAGAAAGTATCGCGTCATTAACCTCAGGTGGAAGCGCGGAAGAGAGTTGGTCGCCCAAGGTCGGCATAGCATTTTCGCTGGTGGAGGTCGATGTTGAGGCTGTGGTCACAATTTCTTCATAAGTGTGAGTTAAAGAGGTGATTGGAGCAAACAGCACAAGCAAGAACATAAAAGTTTCTGCCATGGCAATAAAGGCACCCGGCACTCTGCGA